>JBHJOC010000112.1:0-18966 GCA_050330095.1 Hyphomicrobiaceae bacterium | reverse complement strand
ACGGCCTGCGGCCTGGCCCTCCGGTTAGCGCGCTGCCGGCGTTACATACCGGACCGGCCGGCCGATCCCGATGTTGGAGGCAGCCGCAAGAATCGATGCCGTATCGATGCCGAAGTGGCGGTAGAGATCCTGCACCGTGCCGGTTTGGCCAAAATGTTCAACGCCAAGAGCGACGGTGCGATGGCCTTTGACCCCGCCGAGCCAGGCGAGTGTGGCAGGGTGCCCGTCGATTACGGTGATCAGCGTGCAGTGCGGCGGAGCCTCCGAGAGCAGCCGGTCGATATGGCTGGACGCGCTGCGTGCGCTTGGGCCCCCTCGGCGGCGCACCCGCTCGGCCGCAGTCCACCCGGCGTTGAGCCGGTCGGCCGAGGTGATGGCGAGCACCCCGATGTCGCGACGATCTTCTGCAAGCAGCCCGGCCGCCTCGATTGCCTCGGGCGCGACGCAACCCTGATAGGCGATGATGATGTCAGCGTTCGGACCAGGTTTGCGTGACCAGTAGGCGCCATCGATCACCGATTGCCGGAAGTCTGGATCACTGCGCCGCACCGGTTGCTCGAGCGGGCGCGTCGAAAGGCGAAGATAGACTGAGCCGCCGGTTTCGTCACGCAACCACGTGCGCTCGTCAGGATCCCCGTCGCCATCGCGCTGAAGATAGTCGAATGCCCAGTCCATGATGATCGATAGCTCGTCGAGATAGGCAGGCTCGAACGAGGCAAGGCCGTCCTGGCTCATGCCGACAAGCGGTGTGCCGATCGATTGGTGGGCCCCACCTTCGGGGGCGAGTGTCACGCCCGACGGTGTGCCAGCGATGATGAAGCGCGCATCCTGGTAGCAGGCATAATTCAGCGCATCGAGCCCCCGCAACACGAAAGGATCGTAGACCGTGCCAACGGGCAGGAGACGTTCGCCGAAGAGGCTATGAGACAGCCCCGCAGCGCCCAGCATCAGGAACAGGTTCATCTCTGCAATGCCGAGCTCGATATGCTGGCCGTCCGGAGAGAACCGCCACTTTTGAGCCGATGGCACGCGCTCGTCGCGAAACACATCCGGCACTTCAGCGCGCGCGAACAGCCCGCGGCGATTGACCCAAGGACCGAGGTTGGTCGAGACGGTGACGTCCGGCGACGTCGTGACAATGCGCTCGGCGAGCGGGCTGTCGGCGCGGGCGAGGATGTCGAGGACCTTGCCAAAGCCCGCCTGTGTCGAAAGCACTTTGTCGTCGAGCGCGATCTCGCCGGGGGTCGCGATCTTGTCGGCCTTGGTGTGGCGTGGGCCGCCGGCAAAGAATGGAACGGTTCTCAGAAAACGCTCCAGGGGCTCGCTGTCTGCAAGGCTGGCGAACGGCTCCCATTCGAGCCCCCGCGGAATGCCCATCCGCTCCTGGAACTCCGCCATCTGAGCGGTGGTCATCAGTCCCGCATGGTTGTCCTTGTGCCCGGCAAGCGGTGTCCCCCAGCCCTTGATCGTGTAGGCCACAATCGCGGTCGGCTTGTCGTGCGTGATGGAATCGAATGCCTCGGTGATCGTCGCAAGGCAATGACCTCCGAGGTTGTTCATGAGGTCGGACAGCTCCGCATCGGAGCGTCTCTCGATCAGTGCCGTCACGGGACCCTGGTCCCCGATTTCGTCAGTGAGCCGCCTGCGCCATGCGGCGCCGCCTTGGAACGTGAGCGCCGCGTACAGCTGATTGGGACATTGGTCGATCCACGTGCGCAATCGCTCGCCGCCGGGCTCGGCAAACGCGGCGCGCTGCAGCGCGCCGTATTTGAGCGTCATGGTCTCCCAGCCGAATGCCTTGAAAATTGCTTCGATGCGTTGCCAGAGACCTTCGCGCACCACCCCGTCGAGGCTTTGGCGGTTGTAGTCGATCACCCACCACGTGTTGCGCAGATCGTGCTTCCAGCCCTCCTGCAGGCACTCGTACACATTGCCCTCATCGAGCTCGGCATCGCCAACGAGAGCGACCATGCGTCCGAGCGGACGCGACGCGGCCCAGGGCTTCGCCGCCAGGTAATCCTGGACGAGTGATGCGAACGCCGTGATCGCAACCCCAAGCCCAACCGATCCTGTCGAGAAGTCGACGTCGTCGATATCCTTGGTCCGGCTCGGATAGCTCTGTGCGCCACCGAAACCGCGGAAGGCCTCAAGCTTTTCACGGGTTTGATTGCCCATGAGGTACTGCATCGCATGGAAGACGGGCGACGCATGCGGCTTCACTGCAATGCGGTCTTGCGGGCGCAGAACGTGAAAATAGAGCGCTGTCATCAGCGTCACCATCGACGCGCTCGATGCCTGATGGCCGCCAACTTTGACACCATCCGACTTCGATCGGAGATGATTGGCGTTGTGGATTGTCCAGCAGGCAAGCCACAACAGGCGCTGCTCGATCTCTTTGAGGCGCGCGATGTCTGTCCCCAAGGTCGTCAATCCCTTCTTGATGGTTTCGCAGACGTTCGAGCCCGCTGTCGCGCCTCGTGCGTTGATGATCGCGAGGGTTGCCCGCAACGCACGGGCCCATGGCCGACGGGCTCATGGCGCGACAGCGCCATCACCGTGCCACCGTGACGACTTTCGGCGATCATGCTGCGGCCGGCAAGCGCCGTCGAGAGCACATTGAGACCTGCCTATGCTGAGCCCCGGCCAGTTTTGCATGCAGCGCATGCGACGCAGGCTCCTCGTCCGTACGCTTGAGGCGTTTGAACCAAGTTGGCGTCGGCTGCGAGTTCGGTTAGCGTGCTATGCTCAGAATTCGGCAGCGCAGGACAGGGTGGTGCGGCGACATGATTGATCTTTACACGTGGTCAACGCCGAACGGTCGCAAGGTTTCGATCATGCTCGAGGAACTCGGGCTTGCGTATACGGCGCACGCGATCGATATCACGAAGGATCGGCAGTTCGAACCGTCGTTTCTCGCAGTCTCACCGAACAACAAAATCCCTGCGATCGTCGATCGTGCGACCGGCACCAGCGTTTTCGAATCCGGCGCAATTCTGATTTATCTTGCGGAAAAATCAGGACAATTCCTTCCAGAGCGCGGGCCTGGTCGTGCTGCGACGCTGGAATGGCTGATGTGGCAGATGGGCGGCGTCGGTCCAATCCTCGGCCAAGTCCACCATTTCGTGAAATTCAACAGGGGCAAGGCGCCTTACGCGGAAGAGCGGTTCGGCAAGGAGGCGCGTCGCCTGTATGGCGTGCTTGACCAGCGCCTCGCCGACCGAGATTTCGTCGCTGGCGACTACTCGATCGCCGACATGGCGATTTGGCCCTGGATTTCACGCTTCGAGTGGCAGGGCATCGATCTGCACGACTTCACAAATGTGTTGCGCTGGTACACCACGCTTGCGGATCGGCCTGCGGTCCAGCGGGGTTATCAGGTACCCGTTGCCCAACCTGGGGGAATCCCACGCCCGTGAAGGCAGCGGAGGTACGTTCGCGAGGACTTCGGGTGGGGTCGAGGGCGGCGCATCTAACGCGCCGCGCGCGTTCGTGATATGATCTCGATGCGTTGGTTGACTTCAAGGCAGCACGCAGGCGGTTGTAGTGTCGTCGGCCTTGGCGGGCGCGACACCTGCTCTGGTTGAGGGGCAGGCACCTGAGACGCGACATCGCCGTGCCGCGACGGGCCAACGCGGCGGACGACCAGGGCTGGCTAATGAGGCGGATATGTCTGAAGAAACAAGGCTTGAAGGCATCATCGCGCCGGTAATCACGCCGTTCGCGGCTGACGGCACGCCGGATACGGATCGGTTTGTCGAGATGGCGACCTGGCTCCTCGGCGACGGGGGCTGCAACGCGCTGGCGCCGTTCGGGACGACGAGCGAGGCGAACTCGATCGGCCTCGACGAGCGCATGGGACTGCTCGAGGAACTGGTCGATTCAGGGATCGACCCTGCGCTTTTGATGCCCGGAACAGGCACGTGCTCGGTCGCAGATACGGTCATGCTCACCCAGCACGCGATGGATCTTGATTGCGGCGGCGTTCTGATGCTTCCGCCGTTTTATTACAAGTCGCCGAGCGACGAGGGGTTGTACCGGTTTTATTCCGAGGTGATCGAGGAAACCGCTGATAACGATCTCGCCCTGTATCTCTACCATATTCCGCAGGTCAGTGGCGTTGGGCTGTCGCTCGAGCTCGTTAAGCGGCTCAAGGACGCTTATCCCGACAACCTTTATGGTTTGAAGGATTCTTCTGGTGACTGGTCCAATATGCAACGCATCCTCGAAGAGGTGCAGGATTTTGACCTTTTCCCCGGGACCGAACTCTATCTGCGCGATGGGCTCAACGAAGGTGCTGCGGGCGTTATCTCCGCCGTCGCGAATATCAATGGCGTTGCCATGCGGCGGGTTTACGACGCGTTCGACGTCGATGCTGACCCATCAGAAATCGAGGCACTGCAGGCTCCGGTTTCGGCCTTCCGCAAAGCTCTGCAAGCTTACCCGATGATCCCTGCAATCAAGGCGATCGTCGCCCATTACCGCAACGACGAGCTATGGGCGGCAGTCCGGCCACCTTTCGTCGAGATGCCGCCGGGAGCGGCCCGGGAGATGGTCGAGGTACTGAGGCGTGAGTTCGATTTCAAGCTCTCATTTGAAACAACGGTCTGATCGCGGGTTTTTCACCATCTGCATCCACGCGGGTGGACAACAGGATGGATGGACGCACCCGCCAAAAAAAACCGCCCGGCTGGACCGGGCGGTTAAGGTGGTGCGAGAGAGTAGAGAGCGTGAGGCGGGAGTTCAGTCGCGTCAGAAATCGGTTGATCAGGCGGCTCGGACTAGCGCCAGCACGTGTTCGACGGCAGTGCGGGGCTCGAGACCAAGAGCCGATGCCACCAAGAACAGCCCGGCGAACGCGAAACAAACCAGGGCTGCACGTTTCGTCTCACTCGTGACCTGAAGTTTCGCCCGTGCTGCAGAAAGGTCCATCGGAACCATCCGTGATCGTTGTAGGCATTTGATAGCCGACGCTAGGGTTGCTCGTCTATTGCCGCCTGCAATGAGACTTAATGAGCGAATGATTAAATTTACACCTTGTTAATATCGCAGTGTCGACGTGCTCTTGGAAACGCAGGCTTGTTGTTGTCCCGCGATTGTTGGAGAAGCGTGGCTCTTCGTAACTCCACCTGTCGGGGGACGAAACAGCAGCCGCGGGTTCACGTGGAGCACAACGTCGTCTCGGTTGCCGGTGCTAGGCCTGACCAGACCACCGAGCGCGCCGAATAATTCGGGGCCGGCGACGGCAGAGGCTTGCTGCGCAGTTTCAGTTGGTGCGATCTAATCAGGCAGAACAGCGTGACGAGGGCGATCGTCTGGAGATCGGTCCACCTTCTGACCGCGAGTGCACCCATGCGATCCGAACTCGATAGGCCTTCAGCGACAGCTCGTGCGGTCGAACCGGCGTTCACGTTCGGGATAGAGGAGGAATATCATCTTGCGAATTTGGACGATGGTGGTCTTGCTGCGGCACCCGAGCCGTTAAAGCAGGCCTGGAGCGCAGCGCTCGGACCGAGCGTCTCCCTCGAGTTTCTTCAGTCACAGATCGAAGTCAGCACGCGGGTGCACACGTCGTTTGCCGAGGCACGTCGCGAGCTTGCGCACTTGCGGCGGACGATTGCGGAGATCGCGGCGCCCTACGGTATCGCGCCTGCAGCAGCCGGGACGTATCCTCTTGCCAAGCGCAACAGCACGCAGCCCACGGAAAACGATCGCTATGTCGCTCTCGCCACAGATCTCGCAGGCGTTGGACGGCGCATGCTCGTGAGCGGCATGCACGTTCATGTGGGGATCGCAGACAATGAGGTGCGCATCGATCTGATGAACCAGGCCCGGTATTTCGTGCCGCATCTTCTGGCGCTCACCACGTCGTCGCCCTTCTGGGAGACGGAGCCAACCGGACTGAAGAGCTTCCGTTCTGTCATCATCGACGGTCTGCCCCGCACGGGGTTGCCCAACCGCTTCACGAGCTGGAGCGAATACGAAGCAACCGTCGGCGTTCTGATCAAGACCGGGGTCATCGACGATGCCAGCAAGGTCTGGTGGGATCTGCGCCCTTCGGGCAAGCACCCGACCCTCGAACTCAGGGCGCTGGACGTCTGTACCGAACTTGATGACGCGGTGGCGGTTGCTGCAATCTTCGTCTGCCTCTGTCGCTATCTCTATCGCTTGCGGCAGCTCAACCAGAGCTGGCGCGATTATCCCGTCTTCCTGATCAAGGAAAACCGCTGGCGCGCGCAGCGCTACGGGGTGTCGGGCAAATTGTTCGATTTCGGCAAGGGCACGCTTGAGCCGGTCGGCGACCTGATCGGGGAAATCCTGGCGCTGATTGGCCCTGAGGCCGATGCCATCGGCTGCCGGGCCGAGGTGGCGCATGCCTGCACGATCGTCGCGCGCGGAACCAGCGCCGACACGCAGGAGCGGCTCTACGCGGAACGCCTTGCTGCCGGTGATCCACAGGACGTCGCATTGCGTGCTGTTGCCGATCGCGTCGTTTCTGCAACGGCCAATGTCTGAGCACGTCTTAAGCGCGCATCTGCGTGGTACAACTCTCGGTCACGTCTTTGCAAAACGGCATGCGCATGCCACACGCGCTGAGGCTTCTGGACTGGTGACTCGCACAAAACGGCGCCGCGTCCTGTTGTCGGGATCGTAGCCGGAGCATTGGCTCGTGTTGCGTCACTCACGCTTGGTCTCGACCTTCTGCGGCCTCGCCGGCCAAGCGTTAGTGAAAAAGGCAACACGAGACCCATGACATCGCTCGCGCTCCCTGTGTCTCCGACACGTGGTCCATCGGGTGCTGCAAAGGAAACCAAGTGTCGAAGACGGAACACTAGGACCCGTTTTCCATCGTTCGTTTGTCACCCTCGTCAGACGCCGAAACGAACGACGGAAGGCAAACGGTACGGGCAGAACATTGTATAAAATAACGAAAACAATGTCGTAGCGTGACGCATGTCGCGCCTTGAGTAACGACAAGTGTGCCGCACGCATAGGTCAGTTAAGGCGCGACGCCTCACGAGGGCGCAGGCGGGGCGAGACGATGAATTGGAGCTTCTGATGCTGGAAGAAGACAAGATCTATGTCGGCAAAAGCGACAAGCCCGAATATCTCACCTTGCGCTTGGCCAACCGCCATGGGCTCGTGACGGGTGCGACCGGGACCGGCAAGACGGTCACGATGCAGGTTCTCGCGGAGGGCTTTTCAGATGCCGGCGTCCCAGTCTTCGCCGCCGACATCAAGGGCGATCTTTCCGGTATCGCGAAGTCTGGCACGGCCAAGGACTTCATCCTGAAGCGCAACATGACGATCGGGTTCGATCAGTGGCAGGCCCGGGGGTATCCCACCGTCTTTTGGGACGTATTCGGCGAGCACGGACATCCCGTGCGCGCGACGATTGCCGACATGGGGTCGCTTCTGCTTGCACGTCTGATGGACCTCAATGAGGTTCAGGAGGGTGTGCTTGCAATCTGCTTCAGGGTCGCTGAGGACGAGAACGCGGCTCTGCTCGACCTCAAAGACTTGCGCGCCATGCTTTCAGAGATCGCCGAGCGGCGGGATGAACTCGGCTCGCGCTATGGCAACATTGCACAGGCGTCCATTGGCGCGATCCAGCGGCGATTGCTGGTTCTTGAGGATCAAGGCGCCGACCGGTTCTTCGGCGAGCCTGCGCTCGATCTTAACGATTTCATGCGCACGACCTACGACGGACGTGGCTTCATTAATGTGTTGGTCGCAGACAAGCTGTTCCAGAACCCGAAGCTCTACGCCACCTTCCTGCTTTGGATGCTGACGACGCTCTGGTCACGCCTGCCCGAGGTCGGCGACCCCGAAAAGCCGAAGCTCGTCTTCTTTTTCGATGAAGCCCACCTGCTGTTCGACTCTGCCCCAAAAGCGCTGCTTGAACGTGTCGAGCAGGTCGCGCGCCTGATCCGGTCGAAAGGTGTTGGAGTCTATTTCGTCACCCAGAACCCGCTCGACGTGCCAGATACTGTGTCCTCGCAGCTCGGTAACCGCATCCAGCACGCGTTACGCGCGTTTACGCCACGTGAGCAGCGGGCCGTCCGTGCTGCTGCGACGACGTTCCGGCAGAATCCAAACCTGAACACCGAGAAGGCGATCCTCGAACTCGGTGTCGGTGAAGCCTTGGTGTCGTTCCTCGAAAACCGTGGCGAACCATCGGTTGTCGAGCGCACGCTGATCAGGCCTCCGTCCGGCCACATCGGCCCGCTGACGGACACCGAGCGCGCCGACGTCATGGGACGAAGCCCAGTAGCCGGAAAGTATGATCAGACGATCGACCGTGACAGCGCACATGAGATTGTTGCGCGGCGCCGTGCGGAACGGGAGGCAGCCCAACGCAAGCTTGAGGAAGACAAGGCGAAATCGGACTCGAGTTGGACGAATGTGGTTTTCGGCCGGGGACCACGCGGCGGGATGTCGATGGGGGAGCAGGTGGCGCGCAGCATGGGCCGTTCGATGCTGCAGCGGATGCTTCGGTCGAGCCTGAACGCGGTGCTGAAGACGATCGGGCTTGGTGGGCGCCGCTAAACCTGGCGCGCTTGAGAATGCCGCGGCCGGGGCGGGCGGCTCAATGACCCGACGCTCTGGAGGTCCTGCTCGGCGAGCATCGGCCCTCAGCGAACCTCCGCAAAGAACGTATCTGCTACGAACACGGCGGGTCCGTCCGGGCGCGGTACGGGCCGTGTTTCAGCGGGTTGTGGCCGCAGTTCGGATGGAACCAACTCCGGCGGGCGGTCCATCCAACGCCGCCCGGAGGCTCCGATCGCGCGGCCAGCCTCGAACAACTTCGTCTGGTATCCTCGATCGAAAACCTCAGCCGGTTCATAGGGGAACTCAACCGGGATCGACAGATAGTGGAAAGCGGCGCCAGCATCCTTCACCCGGCGGTAGACCCGGTAAAGTTCCCCGCCTGTCTGATTCAGGAGCAGCGTGCTGATGGCGCGGCCTGCGATCTTGATCGTCGTCTGCCCGACGGGCTTGTAGGTCGGCGCGTGCTTGCCATTCTCAATGATGTAGATGTGGCGGATCGGCGCTCGCGGGTGGAATGCATCGAAGGCTTGAATCGGAGCTTCGAGGGGCGAGACGAGGATCTGTCGCGAGGTCCCGCCATCCACATGCAACTCATCGTAAATGTTCCCGTCGGCCTTGACCCGAACACGCACCGGCGGAAAGGCGCCTGGAATTGCAGCCGAGGCGAGCAAGACCGAGCGGAACAGGGCTAGTCCCTCCGGCGAGCCGGCAGCGGCGATTTCGCCCATGTTCCAGACAACCGGGCGCTGAGCGTCGAGATTGGTCGTTAACACAAGAAGCAGGCGCCCACGGCGATACTGGCTCGCGATCTCCCGCAGCAACGCCTCGTCAACGTAGTGCGCCATGAGATCGGCCAGCGGCTCCGTGTCGACGAGGGAGTCGCCACCAAGCAGCCCCGGCACGATCGATGCCCTGATCAGGTCCTTGGTCTCATAAGCCGTCCAGATTTCTTCGAGCACGTGATCGTACTGCGGTCCGAGGAACGCGAACGGCGCGATCAACGCTCCGGCGCTCACGCCAGTGACGGCTTCGAACTCCGGCCGCCGCCCTGTGTTTGTCCAGCCGACGAGGACGCCAGCACCGAAGGCTCCGTTCGGTCCGCCACCTGACAGTGACAGCACCTCCACGACCTCGCGGCCGCCGCTCATCGTGCTTGTGGAGCCAAACCGGCCGGCGTTCGGGAAATGTCGCCTCAGCGCAGCCGCCACGTCGCGCGGGAAGTCGTCGGCAAAGAATCGGACGGAGGGCAGTCCCGGGACCTCGGCCGTGGCAACGAGGGTTGGTGGCAGCGGGTTTCTCGGCGAGATCGCAGCGCAGCCGCTCGCCGCGAGGACGGCGCACATGCCGAGGACAAACCGAGCGTTACGCAGCGAGCTAATCATCAAAACGGAACCCAATGACCCCAGACACAGCGGCCCGCCAAGTTTCCCCCGGCCGCCATCCATAGCGCGCCAGACTTGGCCTTATCAGCCCTCAGCTGTCTTTTGCTCGACGCGCTGCAGGGCGTGTTGCATTCGAGCCATTGGATCTCGACGTCAAATTAATCGATCCGGATGAATTCAGCGTTGATAACCAGCTGGATTTCATCAGAAACCAAGGGCGCGGCGAGCGTCAGGCCCCACCGGCTCCGGTTGATCGTTGAGGTTGCCGTAAAACCGGAGACCCATTGGCCACGATAGACGGGATTGTAGGGCGCCAGCGGGTGTTCGCCGGTGTAGTTCCACGTCGTATTGAGCACGACCTCGTGCGCGATGCCGCGGATGGTGAGCTGTCCGCGAATGACGCCCTGGCGTTCGCCGACCGGTGTCACCTCGGTGCTTTCGAACGTGATCCGGGGATGGCTGCGCGCGTCGAAATAATCCCGGCTGCGAAGAACTTCGTCGAGGGCAGCAACACCCGTCGAAAGGCTTGCGACCTGGGCCGCGAACTCGACTTTCGCAGCTGCTGGATCGGTCGGCGTGAACGACAACCGCCCGGACACGTCTGTGATCGTGCCCGATTGTCGCGATAACCCCAAATGATCCCACGAAAAGTGGATATCGGTGTGATCGGGATCGAGCCGCCAATTGTCCGCGAGCGCCGACCACGGAACGAAGGCCGCGGCCAGCAGCACAAAACTCGCGATTGCGATGGCCCTGCGTTTCAGCATGCTTAGAGACCCGCAGCCATGCCGCCGTCGACGGCGATTTCAGCTCCTGTCACGAAGCTCGCGTCGTCACTTGCAAGAAACAGCGCGACGGCCGCCACCTCGTGCTCGCTGCCAAACCGTCTGAGCGGCGTCTGGTCAAGCAAGGCCTTGCTGATCGCCGGGTTGCGCAGGACCCGAGCTGTCAACGCAGTCTCGATGAAACCCGGTGCAAGTGCGTTCACGCGGATTGCAAACGGGGCATATTCTACGGCGAGCGCCCGGGTCAGCGCGGAGACTGCGCCCTTGGTCGCGGAATAACCCGCCAACTGGCGCAGGCCCCGATGGCCCATGATCGAGGCCACGTTGATGAGGGACGCCCGCCCCGACGCGCGCAGGAGATCGAATCCGTCCCGCGCGATGCGAACCACGCCATCGAGATTGACCTCGCGGATGGTCTCCCAGTCGGCGTCGCTCATATGGCGGAAATCGCCGCGCACGTTGAGGCCGGCGTTGTTGACCAGCACGTCGATCCTGCCGAACCTTGCTGCGATGGCCCGGAACATGGCTGAGATGTCCTGCCCCTTGGTCACGTCACATGCCAGTGCGACGGCGCGCATGTGCGGATCGGTCTCGGCATTGAGGTGGTGCGCAACGCGGTCGGCCGCTGCGAGGTCGCGGTCTGTCACGAACACGGTTGCGCCTTCGCGATGAAACCGCTCCACGATTCCGCGGCCGATGCCATTTGCAGCGCCCGTTACGACAGCGATCCTGCCCTCAAGTCTGCCCATCTGACGATCGTCTCCGGAAATTCGCATTGCGCATTGCGTTTGCCACGTTGGTCACGCTTCACCATGGCGTCGCGCAGGGGTCCGCATCGTGACGAGTTCCTCGGCTGCCGAGGGATGCAACGCCATCGTTGCGTCGAAATCAGCTTTGCGGGCTCCCATGCGCATGGCGATAGCAGCCATCTGCGCAATTTCCCCGGCGTCCGCGCCAGCGATATGGCAGCCAACGACCCGGTCCGTGGGGCGATCGACCAACAGCTTCATGCGCATGCGTTCGCTTGAACCAGCGAGCGTCGCCTTCATCGGCCGAAAATCTGAAAGATAGACGTCGAGGTGCGGATGATGCTGCACGGCTGCGTGCTCGGGCAGGCCGACGGTGCCAAGCTCGGGTGTGGAGAAGACGGCCGTCGGGATCATCTCATAGCTGGTGGTGCGGGTATTGCCGCCGAATACCGTATCGGCGAAGGCGTGCCCTTCGCGGATCGCGACAGGTGTCAGTTCGACCCGTCCGGTCACGTCGCCGACGGCATAGACACTCGGGCAGGAGGTTTGCTGCACGCCGTCAACGATGATGGCGCCGTCGGGCCGGGTTTTGATGCCCGCTGTCTCGAGACCGAGGCCGGCGGTGTGTGGCCGCCGTCCAATGGCAAACATGATGGTGTCGGCTTCGAGGGCGCCGCCGCTTCTCAGGTGCCCGACAAGGCCCTGCGGCTGCTTTTCGATACGCGCAAAGATGTCGTTTGTGACGATCCGGATCCCGCGCGCGAGATAGGCCTCTGTCAGGGCGTCGCGCAGGTCGTCGTCAAAGCCGCGCAGCACCTTTTCCCCACGGTAGATGATCGTCGTCTCGACACCGAGGCCGGCGAAGATCCCGGCAAATTCGACGGAGATATAGCCGCCACCTGCGATCACGATGCGCTCCGGCAACCGCTCAAGTTCGAACGCCTCGTCCGAAGTGATGACGTGCTCGATGCCTGAAAGGCTCTCATCGCGCGATGGCCGGCCCCCCACGGCAATCAAGATGACGCCCGCTGTCACGGTGCGGTCTTCTGCGAGCAACCGCACGGCGTTCGGACCCTCGAGCACGGCGCGAGTTGCGAATGTCTCGACGCCCGCCTTGATGAGGTTCTGGTGATAGAGCCCTTCGAGGCGTGCGATTTCACGGTTCTTATTGGCGAGCAAGGTCGGCCAATCGAAACTCGTCTGTTCGACCTTCCAGCCGAAGCCCGCTGCATCCTCGAACTCGTGACCGAAGCGGCTCGCATAAACCAAGAGCTTCTTTGGCACGCATCCACGAATGACGCAGGTCCCGCCAAATCTTGACTCCTCGGCGATGCCAACGCGCGCGCCGTGTTGAGCTGCGACCCGCGCCGCTCGAACCCCACCAGAGCCGCCACCGATGACGAACAGATCGTAGTCGTAGGATGTCATGGCGGATCTCCAGGCGTGGCGGGGCTGACGGCTGACCGCACGGGTCGGAAGGCTGCAGAGGCTCTCGAAAGACGAGCTTGAGGACGTGGTGCGACCCGACGTTCGGGTCCGTCCAGCAGCTGGTATCGAGACCTGAGGGCAGGTGCAAGAACGACCCGACTGTCAGAGACGGGCGCGCGCCCGGAATGGGCCCAACACATGTTGCTGACTTCAGCGGCCAGACCGATCACATTTTAGAATGGAAACGCTCAAATTTCTGTGGGGCTGCCGACCGGTCAGGTCTGTTCGTCCATCGTGTCGTTGCTATCTGCCTCGCGAGCGGCGGAAAGAACGATGAGCTCGGTCGCGGCTGCAACATAGGCAACATCGGCTAGGCCGATGAACAAGCCGTGATCGACGACGCCCGGAACGAACTGCAGGACCTCGGCGAGCAACTCCGGGTTCTCGATCTGCTTGAACGCGCAATCTAGGATGAGGTTGCCGTTATCAGTTATGAATGGTTTGCCATCCGCTGTGCGCCGCAGCGTGATCGGGCCCGTGCAGCCGGCGTCAGCCGACAGCATCTCAACCATGTTGAGGGTGGCGTGAATGCCGAAGCGCACGACCTCGATCGGGACAGGGAAAGCGCCGAGCTTGTCGACGAGCTTGGACCCGTCAGCGATCACCACCATGCGTTCGGATGCGGCAGCAACGATCTTCTCGCGCAGCAGTGCACCCCCCCCACCCTTGATCAGGCGCAGTGAGCCATCGATTTCGTCGGCGCCGTCCACCGTCAGATCGAGGAAAGGCTCATCATCCAGCGTCGTCAGAGGAATCGCGAGTTCCACCGCCTGGCGCCGCGTCTCTTCGGATGTTGGAACACAGATGACATCAAGGCCCGCGGCGACGCGTGCGCCAAGGGCTGCGACGAAGGCGCTTGCCGTAGACCCAGTGCCAAGACCGATTTTCATGCCCGGTTCCACGAGTTCAATCGCGGCTTCGGCTGCCCGACGCTTGAGGGTCGCTGGGTCCATCTGACGTCTCTTGTTCAATTCGGCATGTCCCTGGCGGCTAACGAATTCATTCGGCCCGGCAGCAAAACTGCCGATAGCCCGCGCATTTACGTCCGCGGCCCGATCGTGAGCTGCCTATCCTGTTAAGCCGCAATGGCCCGCCCGGCAAGTTGTGTCGCGCTTAGTTGACAGCAGTGACGTCGGGCGTTCCAACACGCGGGCAAGCTTGGTAACCATGCCGCTGTTGGATGATGAGCGTTCGATCATGCAACGATGGCATGAACTGGCGCAGTCATGGGGGAATTTCGATGCGCAATCTTGAGGGTTGGACCGTGGCGTTCGACCTTGACGGGACCCTGATCGATACTGCGCCCCACCTCCTCGCCACGGCACGAGCAACGCTCACCCACTTCGGTTATCCCGCCGTGCCGGATGTGAAGCTGCGTCCATGGATCAGTCACGGCAGCCGGCGCATTCTCGGCGAGGGCTGTGGTGCCGTGGGCATCGAGCTCGCAGAGGCGGAACTCGATCGGATGTTTGCGTTCTTTCTCGATCATTATCGGCGCCACATCGCCGACTACAGCCGCCCTTTCCCTGGGGTTCACGAGGTCGTTGCGCGCCTTGCTGGCGATGGTGCGCGCTGCGTTGTGTGCACCAACAAGCTCGAAGAGCCGTCATGCGCGTTACTCGAAGCCCTCGATATGCTCTCACTGTTCGACGTCGTTGCAGGGCGTGACACCTATCCTGTGCACAAGCCCGATCCCCGCCATCTTCTGAACGCAGTCCGTTCGGCCGGCGGATTGGGTCAACGTGCGCTGATGGTGGGAGACAGCGACGTCGACGTCGCGACGGCCAAGGCTGCCGGCGTGCCGATCATCGGCGTCACGTTCGGTTATACGCACATTCCGATAACGGATCTCGGCTGCAACGCAGTAATTTCGGGGTATGATGAGTTCGACGAGGCACTTGTTCGGATCATCGGCATTGGCTGCTGAGGTGAATCCGCGCCCAGCGATGCGTCTGCCCACGTGCGGTGCCGAAGTCGTCGTGATGGCGACACAAAACACATGTTGTTACGCGCGCCGGTTTCCTCGACAGGACTTAAGGAGTCAAAGTGGATGTCGAAGCGCCTCTCAGTCTCCCGCCAGCTTCTCGCGGGCATGCTCTGCCTTGCCGTCGTGAGCCCAGCGTTCGCGGAAACGCAGCGCGACTGCTTCAACGCGACGCTCGACGTTATTCAAACAGCGGATCAGAAAACGTTGAGCGATGCCCAGCTGAAGCAGATCGAAGATGCGGTCGTGAAGATCGAAGCGATGTGTGAAACGAGCAAATTCGCCGATGCTGCAAAGGCTCGCGACGAACTCAAGGATATGATTGCGAAGATGTAAGCGTACGGTGATGGGAGCCGTTGGGCTGCGAGGGGCTCCCTTCGCGGCCTGCACGCCGTTGCGGGGCGTCAGCGCCTTGTGCTGCGGCGCCTCGGCCGCAGCCAGGACTGTCTGCGACAGCAGGCGCTAGCACTGCAGGATTTTCAGAACCCCAGGGACTTCATGGCCTGCGTCGGCCGGCCGTTTGGGTGTGCATGCAGACCATGCAACGGACGCTGAGCGGTGCTTCAACCCGCAACCCCCCGCAAGAGCCAATCGACGGGCGCGATGTGCTACGGGCTTGGCGAGGGCAGCCGATCAGAAGTCCCTGCAGCATCCGCAACACCCGCCTTGCAGAAACTTCTGATCGAATGGCGGTACGAGTGGGTTGCAGATCAGCTGCGCGCGCCAAAGGCTTGTCCGGCTGTTGAAACTGCTCGACCTAAACAGGCGGACCGGCGTTGACTGAGGCATCGCGCGCTGCGCTTCGAGTCGCGCGTCCCGCCGTTCATCTCGAAACGTCATGTCGAGGGCAGAAGTGTCGCCCGATCGTCCGCAACAAAATCCGCTGCGCGCCCTTGCCTGGATGGGGCTTGCTCTGACCGCGTTCTCGCTCGTTGCGGTCGCGGGGCGCGAGGCTGCCCGGGCGCTCGCTGCGGAGGCAGGGCGGACGACGGCAGCATTCTCGGACACGTTCGAGATCATGTTCATGCGCAGCCTTGTCGGTGCCGTCGTCGTGACGATCCTGATCGGGATGTCGCGACCGGGGTTCCGTCAAGTTGCGCCGCGTAACCTGGGGCTGCACGCGGCACGTAACCTCGTCCACTTTGGCGCGCAGTTCAGTTGGTTTCACGCGCTCTCGCTCATCCCCCTCGCACAGCTTTTTGCTCTCGAGTTCACGGCACCCTTGTGGGTTGCCGTTTTCGCGTGGCTCCTGCTTGGCGAGCGCTTTACCGGAGCGCGCGTTGCAGCCGGCTTCCTCGGGTTCCTCGGCATCCTGGTGATCGTCCGGCCCGGTGCGAACGAGATCGACTTTGGCTCCGCGCTTGCACTCCTGTCTGCGATCGGCTTCGCGCTCTCCATGATCGGAACGAAGTGGTTGACCCGGGAGCACAGCGCGCTGACGATCCTGTTCCACATGTCTTGGATGCAGCTTATCCTGTCGGGTGGGCTCGTTGCTTCGAGCTTTGCAGTGCCAGGACCCGAAGCATTTGGCTGGATGGTGACGGTTGGTCTGACGAGCCTTGCAGCCCACTTCGCGCTGGCGCGCGCATTTGCCGAGGCAGACGCGATGGTCGTGGCGCCAATGGACTTTCTGCGCCTGCCACTGATCGGTGCGATCGGCTATCTGGCCTATGGGGAAATGATCGACCCGCTCGTCGGGATCGGCGCAACGCTGATCATTGCCGGTAACGCCATCAATATCTGGTCTCAGCGTCGTGCCAACCGCATGCGGGTCGGCTGACGGCCCGGGGGGCGAGATCGGGCTCTCACACCCGTCGCTCATGGCGCGGCCAGCAGTCGCGATAAACCGCTATGACGGCTGGCAGGATCACGAGTTGTCCGACGAGCGACGCTGCAAGGCAGGCCGCCGTCAGCGCGCCGAACATCCGAAGTGAGGGCAAGTCGGACAGCACCGTTACGCCGAGGCCGAGGGCGAGCACGATCGTCGTCAGAACGACGGGCGGGCCGATGTGAAACATCGTGGCGACGAGTACATCAGACGTTGAAGCGCCGAGTGGTGCGAGCCGTTCTTCCTCGAGACTGAAGCGGTTCAGGAAATGGATCGTCGAATCGATGGCCAAGGCGAACGCAACCGTAATCGCGATGATCGAGGCGAACTGCAGGCCGCCGGTGGTGAAGAACACCAGCGTGCCGGTCGCAAAGATCGGGAAGAACGACGGCAGGATGCTCGCGACACCAGCAAGTACCGAGCGCAAGGCGATGCCGAGGAAAATGAAGATCACGAACATGTCGCCGATCAGACCGAGGTTCAGCTCACCGATCAGTTTCGCCGAATTGCGCGCCGCGATCGCAGGCAGGCCAGTGACCGCGATCTCGACATCTGGATGTTTCACGCGCAAGGGGGCGAGTGCATCATCGATCCGCTCAACGACGGGCAAGATTTCGCTGGCATCGAGATCCGGCAGGCGCCCTGTGACCAGAACAGAGCGGCCGTCTGCGGAGATGAACCGGCGGACCAAATGCTCTGGCAGTATCCCAACGAACCGCGCGACAACGCCTGGATCCGTCTGACCGCTGCGTGCCAGCCAGATCCTTAGGCTTTCGAGCGACCACACGTTGCCGAGCCCGGCAACACGTTGAAGCACGTCGTGCACGTCACCGATGAGGTCGAGGGTGTCGGGTGCATAGAGCTGCCGACCGTCTTGCCACGACAACATCACGTGTACGGGGTTCGCGCCGGTGAGCTTGTCGTCGAGTTTGGCGGTTGCACTCAGAGCCTGCTCACGATCAGGGACCTGATCGGCGAGCCTATAGGATGGCTCCAGGTTCCAATAAGCCAAGCCACAAGCCACCACGACCGTGGCGCCTGCTGCAAGCACGGGGCGCGCATTGCCCGCGATCCTGCGGGTCAGTCGGGTGGTGTGGCGCCGAACGGTGGCAATGGCCCAGTCCTCGTCGGCGATGCCTTCGCCCGCATGGGGCGTTTGGTCGACGGGCGCCTGATCATCAGCACCGGCGCGCGGCTTCGGGCCGTCTGACCGGGGAATGATGAAGACCGCCAGCGTGGGCACGACAACGGCAACGCAGAGATACGAAATGCCGACCGCGATGATGGCAGCTTGACCGAATGTGCGGACCAAGGCTGATTCCGCAAGGGCAAATGAGGCGAGTGCGATTGCAGCGTTCATGGCCGTCAGGAGGCAGGCGGGCGCGACGTCACGGACCGCGCGGCGTGCTGCTTCGAGACGGTCGACGCCAGCGACGATATCGCGGCGGATGGCCATCACGAGATGCATGGAATCGGAGAATCCCGACACCAGGATCAGCGGAGTTAAGACGTTGATGAAGAGGTTGAGCCGGTAATCGAGACCGCCAATGACACCAAGGGTCCAAAGGATGGCGAGCGCTGGGCCGAGAACCGCGAGCAAGGTCAACGACAGCCTGCGGAAGAAGACATAGGCCACGACGAGTCCGAGCACGAGGCCAAGACCATTGTAGATCAACCTGTCGCGCTGGACCGCGTTCCTGATTTCCATCTGCATGACGGGAGCACCCGTCAACTCGAACGAGAGGCCGCTCTCGCCGAGTGCGGTGGCCAGGGCCGTTCGGATTTCCCCGATAATCCCGTCGGTGCCTTCCTCTGCAGCGCGCTGTCGATCGAGCGAGATGACGATCATTGCGAGGCGACCGTCGTCAGACAGAAACTTGCCGCGGACGATTTCATTTTCGCGGAGCGTCGCAACTACGCGCGCAAACTCGTTCTCGTCGTCTGGCAGAAGATCAGGCACGACGGGCGCCGCATACCCGTTGGCGTCGAGGGCACCGCGGGCCGAAAGCATGGAGACGATGCCAGCGACGCCATCGGTCAGCTGCAGTTCGATTGCAGCATCCCCGAACGCGCCAAGACCGGCGCGGGTGAGGAGTGTGTCACCCTCGACAACGACAAGGACATCGAACTCGCTCGAAGGGAACGTCGTGTCGATTTGCTCGTATTGGCGGAATTCGAGCGTGTCGGTCCGGAACAGCTC
>JBHJOC010000111.1:0-24238 GCA_050330095.1 Hyphomicrobiaceae bacterium | reverse complement strand
CTGCTTGATGCCGAATATATGGTCGCGATGCGCAAGGCCCATCCTGCGGCTGCCGGCTTCGACCTCGAGGCCTGGCTGGCCTGGCCGCATGTCGTGGTTTCAGGACGCGGGGATTTGCGTACGCCGCTCGATTCCCGGCTTGCCGGTATGGGCTATCGTCGGCGCGTCGGGCTGGTCATACCGTCGTTCCAGCTTGTCCCGGCGGTGCTGGCGTCGTCCGATCTGATCGCAATGCTTCCGCGGCAAACCATCGCCGCGCAGGCACATCTCGATCTGGCGGTCTTTCCACCCCCTTTCGCCGTCGAGGGCTTTACCCTCAACCTTGCGTGGCACGTCCGGCAAACTCGCGACCATGCCGTGCAGCATGTGCTTGAGATCGTCCGCGAGACCTTTCGCTTTGAGCGCGCCTAGACTTGTGCGCATCAGGATGAACCGCGTGGGCGCGGAGCCGTGAACTGGATCCGTCAGCGCCTCCGGTGTTGCTGGTCTGCACCCCTGCGACATTACCCATGATCCTCTATGCTTCGCCATGCTTGAGCGTTGAAGCGGTTCGGTAGCCGGTTTTCCTTGAACGCTGCATCGATCCAGTCGATGAAGGCGCGTGTCTTGGCCGGAAGAAAGCTCCGCGAGGCGTAATACAGCGAAATCCCGCCATCGTCCGCGTACCAGTCCGGTAGCAGGCGGATCAAGCGACCCTCCTCGAGGTCCGACAAGACCTCCGCCACGGCGAGGAGGGCGATGCCTAGCCCGAGTTTTGCTGCCTCGCGGATCGCGCTTGGTTCGTTCACGACGACGGTCTCGTTAAGCGCCGCCGCCATCTCCTGTCCGGCTCCGTTGCGCATGGTCAAGTGCCGTATGCGACCCGTTCGCAGGACGCGCATCGCAATTCCGTCGAAATCGGCAAGCCCGGCCGGATCGGTCGGACCGCTTCGGCCCGCCACGTAGTCAGGCGCGGCGACGGCCACGACGTGCAGCGGTGCGAGCCTGCGGGCGACGGTCCCCGGCGCGCGTTCGATCGCGCCGCCGATGGCGGCATCGTACCCTTCAGCCACCAGATCGACGACGCGGTTCTCGAAATGCCATTCAGCCCGGATAAGAGGATACTGCGCGAGGAAGCCGGGCAGGAGCGGCAGCACATGTGCGAGCCCGAATGAGGGCGGCATGCTGAGCTTGAGCGTTCCGGCAGGTGTCGGCCCCTGCGCGGCGACCGCTGAAATGGCGCCTTGAAGCCTGTCGAGCGGTTCTCCCACCGAGGCGAGAAAGCTTTCTCCCGCCTCGGTCAGGCTCAGTCCGCGCGTCGACCGGTGGAACAGCCGGACGCCCAGATTGCGCTCCAACATGGCGACGCTGCGGCTGACCGCGGCTGGCGTGAGCGCAAGCAGGCGGGCAGCCCCGGAAAAGCTGCCGCACTCTGCGCTGCGTACGAAGGCTTCAAGGTTCGAGAGAGTTTCCATGCGTCCAGCTTCAACGATTCATTGAAAGAGATGCAAGCCGAACCAGGCTAACGCGGACGACCCAGCACGAAGATATTCCCATCATTCGCAGCGTAACGATCTGCGAAAACGGAAATCGCCCACATGAGGGGCAGCAAGACCAATTCGCGGCTCCCCGCATTTGGTCCGGTCGCTCTTCGGGCAACGAACGGAGCAGAACCATGTCTTCCCCCCATCAACTGCCTCTGGCGCTCAATCGGCGCGACGCTCTTTTGGCGGCCTCCGCGCTCACCGCGAACGCTGGCCTTCTGCCGGGTGCCGCCTCTGCCTCCGAACCCACAACTTTCGTCTTGCCAGAAGGAGAAGCTTCCATGGGTTACATCACCACCAATGATCACGTGCAGATTTTCTTCAAGGACTGGGGTCCCAAGGATGCCCAGCCTATCGTTTTCCATCACGGCTGGCCGCTCAGCTCGGACGACTGGGACGCGCAGATGCTTTTCTTCCTCGCACGGGGGTATCGCGTCGTCGCCCATGACCGGCGCGGGCATGGGCGCTCAAGCCAAGTGACCGAAGGGCATGACATCGACCACTACGCCGCCGACGCTTTTGCCGTCGCTGAGGCGCTGGATCTGCGGAACGCAGTCCATATCGGCCATTCGACCGGTGGCGGTGAGGTGGCGCGTTATGTTGCGCGGCACGGTGGACCCGCCGGCCGTGTGGCCAAGGCCGTCCTCGTCGCCGCCATCCCGCCGCTGATGCTTCAGACGGACACCAACCCCGAGGGCACGCCGATGGAGGTCTTCGACGGCTTCCGGTCTGCGCTTGCCGGCAACCGCGCGCAGTTCTTTCGCGACGTCCCGGCGGGCCCGTTCTTCGGCTTCAACCGCGAGGGCGCCACGGTCCATGAAGGCATGATCCAGAACTGGTGGCGCCAAGGCATGATGGGCAGCGCGAAGGCGCATTACGACGGCATCAAGGCCTTCTCCGAGACCGATCAGACCGAGGACCTGAGGGCGATGAACGTCCCGACCCTGGTGCTGCATGGCGAGGACGATCAGGTCGTCCCGATCGCCGCATCGGCCTTGAAGGCCGTCGATCTCCTGCCCGATGGCACGCTGAAAACCTATCCCGGGTTCTCGCACGGCATGCTGACGGTGAACGCCGACGTGCTGAACGCCGACCTGCTGGCGTTCGTCACCGGCTAGGCGAGCAGCGGCGCGGCGTCGCCGCCGCGCCTTCCCGCAGATCTTCCCATTGGCGCCATTCGCCACAAGAAAGGAAACGATTCATGTCCAACCGAAACGCCATCTTCCCCGAAAACCGGCACGCGCTCTACGAGGCGCATGGCTATTCGGCTGCCGTTCGCTCCGGCGATCACCTGTTCGTCTCCGGGCAGGTCGGCAGCCTTCCTGATGGCTCGCCGGAGCCAGACTTCGCCAAGCAGGTAAACCTTGCGTTCCAAAACCTTGAAGCCGTGCTGACGGCGGCTGGGGCAAGCTTCGACGACATCATCGACGTGACCACGTTCCACACCGACCCCGACGCGCAGTTCGAGTCGATCATGCCGGTGAAGGACCAGTTCTTTCCTGCGTCTCCCTACCCGACATGGACGGCGGTCGGTGTGAACTGGCTGGCAGGCTTCGATTTCGAAATCAAGGTCGTGGCCCGCATACCCGACCGCACCTAGCAGCCGCTGGCCGGCCATGACGCGGCCCCGAGATCGGGAGCCAAGCTCGGGGCCCCCATTTCCGAAACCTCCGACACCCGAAGGTGATCAGACATGACGATTTTTCCGACAACGACGCGTTACAGATCCCAACAGGTCGGCGATGTCGACGTGTTCTATCGCGAGGCCGGACCGGCTGATGCCCCGGTGATCCTGCTGCTGCACGGCTTCCCGACAGCCAGCCACATGTTTCGCGACCTGATCCCGCTTCTGGCGGATCGCTTTCGGCTGATTGCGCCCGATCTGCCCGGCTTTGGCCAGACCAAGGCACCGCCCCGCGGCACGTTCGATTACAGTTTCGACCGGCTTGCCGAGGTGATCGAAGGCTTCACCGAGGCGTTGTCACTCGACCGCTACGCACTCTACATCTTCGATTATGGCGCGCCGGTGGGGCTACGCCTCGCGATGCGTCACCCCGAGCGGGTTTCGGCCATCATCAGCCAGAACGGCAACGCCTACACCGACGGCTTCAGCGACCAGTGGGGGCCGTGGGAGGCCTATTGGCGCGATGCGAGCGAAGCGAACCGCGAAGCCTGCCGCCCGTCACTGTCCCCCGACACTATCAGGAACTGGCAATACGGCACCGGAGCCGATCCCGAGCTTCTGTCTCCTGATGGATACGAACTCGACATCGCCTACATGGCGCGGCCCGACGCAGAGGAAATCCAGCTCGACCTGATCCGCGACTACCGCAATAACGTGGCGCTTTATCCTGACTTTCAGGCGTATTTCCGTGCGCATCGCCCGCCGCTGCTGGCGACGTGGGGACGTCATGATCCGGCCTTCATCCCGGCAGGCGCCTTCGCCTACAAGCGTGACCTTCCAGACGCAGAGGTGCATCTTCTGGATGCGGGACACTTCGCGTTGGAGACACACGCTGGCGAAATCGCCGCAGTAATCCGTGACTTTCTCGGTCGCGTTCTGTCGATGGGAAACCGAGGTACCGATGCGCTGTTAGTGTCCGGAAACTGAACAACGGAGTGAAAGGCCATCTGGGCCTGCCTTCTGGAGGATCGGGACCGAAGCAGTAGTGAGATGAGGCGGTTAGGCGGTTCGCATGTGCGGCCCGAGTTCACGGGATTATTTGTTTCACGCCTTTGCAGTCGCCAAGACTGAAACAACGCAGATGCCAGGTTGCACGACGCGGCCGACATTTCTACGCCACAAGCCGCGGGACCACGCTCTCAGCTAACCGCAGAAATCGTGAGTTGCAAGCCCCCGCAACCAAAAATGCATAAACATATCAAATGCTTAAGAGCCTCCCGTTTGGGAGGCATTTTGCGTTCCGCGCCCGTGTCAACAAAATCCCGGTGGCCCGTGTCAACGAATGGCGCCCGGCGCATCGGCGAGCCGCCGCTTGCAGGGCTCGCGGGCAAGCCCTCTCGGGCAGCCTCCATCTGGAGCAGCCATGGCTTCGACCCTACATAAAGGTTTGATCGAAAACCCGACAAGAGGATGAAATCCATGCGAATGAAGCTGATTGCACCGGCCGTGGCCGCACTGGCGCTCACCCTGCCCATGGCAGTGCAGGCGGCGCCGCCCAGCGACGCGCGCCCGCTCTCGGAAATCATTGCCAGTATCGAAGCCAGCGGTGACGTCGCCTGGTTCGACGAGATCGAATGGGAAGACGATGGCTATTGGGAGATCGAGTACTACCGTCCCGACGGCGCCAAGGTCGAGGTGCGCATCAATCCAGTGACGGGTGAACCGCGCCGTTAATCAGGCCGCCGCCGTCGCCACCCCATCCAGCCGCACCGCGACGCTGGTGACGCCGTTCCCGGCGGCCTCCACCGCCACGCCGATGGGGAAGCGCCCGGCGCCCGGCGTGTTCACCTGCTTCGCAGTGTTGTCCCAGGCGACGCGCGCGCCGACGCTCAGGACAGCCGCGCTGGCCTTCGGCAGCTTGTAGACGCCAGTGGCGGCCAGTTCGACCGGGTCGCCCCTGCGACCTGCCGGTTGAGGTCCGCAAGCGCGGCGGCCATCTCGCCGTCGCTCGCGTAGGTGATGCGCTTGCTGTCGTACTCGACGGTGCGGACGCCCTGATAGCTCGCGGCCATCAGGGCGTCCCGCCTGACCTTGAACGCCGACGTATCGGGGCATGTGTACCACTGGGGCGTCTCGGCGAGGGTTTGCGTTGGTGATAGGACAGTGAAACCGCAGCCGGTGCCAACGCTGTTTGCGAGTACTGTCGATAGCACCTTAAAGCGCATATTTGCCATCTGGCAGCAGTTTTACGGAACATGACGTGCCCTATGCCGTCATCGCTCCTCGGTTCCGGGCACCGGTCCGCTCTGAGGTGCGAGTCGCTTCTTCTCGCGTTCGTCCGCCAGCAGAGCGCTGAGCTGTGCTTCCCGCTCGGCCCATTGGGCTATCCCGGCCAGATTGTCCAATTCCATCGGGTCGGCGGAGACATTGTACATTTCAAACTCGGGATCGACCGGTTCCACCTTGATGTGCTGCACGAAAATGCGCCGGCTGCGGCCTTCGTCCGTGCTTTCGCGGCGTAACGGTTTGTTGACAGTGTCCCGCACGCCGTCTTCACCAGGTGTGCCGGGGTGCGTCCAATATCGCGGATGATCGAAATAGCGTGAGTATTTCCATACCTCACCATCGATTTCAGCAATAACGGTTTCGACGTGATTGGGCTGCGCAACTGAATCGTAGGTTAGGCCGATGAAGTTTTTCTGGTCCAGGCCGCGGCTGGGGTCATCGTCCGTCATGAAATAGATGGGGTCTTTGAGAGCCGTTGCATCAGTCTCGCCTCGTAGCAAGGGCGACAGGTCCCTGCCGACCAGAGGCAGGGCGTCGGTGAAACCTGGCGCAATCTGGGCGTTTGCCTTCAGCATATCGACGCCAGCCAGGCCGAGCATGGTCGGAGCGAGGTCGACATGACTGGTTGGAGCCGAGACAGATGCCGGCGCCACATTTCCAGGCATCACTATCGTCAGCGGAACGCGCAGCGCTTCTTCGTAGGCCATATACCATTTCTGGAACAGGCCCCCATGGGCGCCGAGCAAATCGCCATGATCTGAAGTGAAGACGATGACAGTGTTGTCAGCGAATCTGGTTTCGCTCAACGTCTGGATGACCTCGCCTATGTGCCGGTCAACATCTTCGTGGAGTTTGTAATAGAGCCTGAAGTAGTCTTCGCGGACGGCGCTCGGCTGCATGAACGCGTTGTAAGCATCTCGATAGCTTGCCTGGCATGATGGCTTTGTTTGCAGGCTTTCCTGCCGTGTCTTTCTGAACGCTGCCTGATCGAAAAGCTCGGTTGGGACGTGGTCTGGAACGCTAAAGTCGTAGAAGCTCCTGGCACGGTCGGCGAGATTCGCGAAGAACCCCCATAGCGCGATGTCATGGGGATTTGTAAAAGACGCGGCCATGAACCAGGGCGTGTCATCGGAATCCGCGTTAAGCTGGCCAAGCAGATCTCTAACCTGCCGGGAAATGGCAGGGTCACGGCCTTGTTGGCCCTCCGGCGCAGACGATCCTGACCGAAGCGGGTCGGCGCCATGGGGTTCCGGGCCAATCCAGCCGTCGAAGCCGTAGGGACCGAGCACGTTGGCTTTAAGATACGTCTGTTCCTTTTGCGGGTCAGTGAAACCATTTTCGTCATAGCTTGTAACTACAGTTTCTGTTCCAGGGATCCTTAGGTCCGCCTCGTGGATGTGCCATTTTCCTTTCCAATAGGTGCGGTAGCCGCCAGCGCGCAGGTAGTGCCCAACCGTTGGTACCGAGCCCGGTAGGAGCCAGTGCATGTCAGGGTCATTGGCGGCCTTAGCGGCTCCGTCGGTATTCGCGACACCGTGGAGCGAGGGGTAATGGCCAGTGTAAATCGAGGTGCGGCTGGGCACGCAAGCGACTGACGCAATATAGTGACGCTCGAATGTGATCCCTCGCGCGGCAAGGCCATTTTGCGCGGGCAAGTAGGTCTCTCGGAAAGAACGGAGCTGTTCGCTCTCGTAGACCGTCGGATAACGCTGCTCATCGACCAACAACAGAAGGATATTGGGCCGCGAACCATTTGCTTTCGGCGACTGAGCTCGAGCAGGATGCGCATCCTGGCTGGCAATCCCTGCTGCTGCTGCGCCCAGCAGCCCCGCTTTCAGGGCATCTCTTCTATTAATTCTATTTGAGTCGGTCATTTCCAGTTCTCCATTTTACTGGCGTTGATTAAGATGACCTTGGATACTTCAGCCGTCGACGAGACGTGCCGCATCGCGGGTCGTTTCCTGATCTAGGTTTGAACTGGCCGCGTCCGTGTCGCGGGCCAAGGCGCCGTCTTCGAGGGTTATGATACGGTCGGCGAGATCGAGGATTCGGGGATCGTGCGTGACCATCACGGTTGTGGTGCCGCGTTCGGTGCCAAGCTTTTTCAGGAGTTCGACGACAGCCATGCCGGACACCTTGTCGAGAGCGGCGGTCGGTTCGTCGGCGAACACGATCTCGGGATTGGAGACCAGCGCCCTCGCAATCGCGACGCGCTGCTTCTGACCGCCCGAAAGGTTGGCCGGCAGGTACTCGATTCGGTCAGCGAGACCGACCAGGCCGAGCATGTGCTCGACGGCGGCAGACTGGCGCGCTGGTTGCCCGCGACCGTGCACCTGCAGACCCATCAGCACGTTCTGCCGCGCAGTCAGACTGTCGTGGAGGTTGTGCGCCTGGAAGACCACGCCGATCCGTCGCCGCAGCGCGATCTGGGTCGCTTCGTCGGCGCCGTTGAGCTCGGTGCCGAGCAGGCGGACACTGCCCGAGTGCACGTCGCGCAAACAGGCCATCAGGGTCAAAAGGGTCGTCTTGCCCGATCCGGACGCGCCCATCAGCACCGTCAGAGAGCCGCGCGCGATAGTGAGGGAGATGTCGAACAGCGCCTGGATGCGCGTGTCGCCGGCGCCGAAGTAATGGTCCAGATGGCTGACAACGATCGGGGGTTCGTCCATGGCAGGCTCCTCAGAACAGATCGGCCGGATCGGCTGCTGTCAGTTTGCGCATAGCCATGACGCCCGAAATTGCGCACGCGGCGATGGTGCCGAAAAACACCGCGACCGCGCGCTCGGCGGTCATGAAGATCGGGATGTTCGTGAGGTGCGCGAGCGTCTGATAGAACAGCTCCGACAGCAGCAGGCCGGGCCAGAAGCCGATCGCGGCCAGAATGATCGCCTCCTCCATGATGAGCCCGACGAAGAACGCGTTTTGGTAGCCCATCGCCTTGAAAGTAGCGTACTCACGGATGTGGTCGGTCACGTCCGAGGTCAGCACCTGGTAGGCGATGACGATACCGACGATGACGCCGATGCCGACGCCGAACGCGAAGATCAGCCCGGTGGGACGTTCGGTCATCTGGTAGCGCTGCTCGGCTTCCATGGCCTGCTCGATTGGCCGGATGCGCACCGTCCCGGTTGGGAGTAGCTCAGTCAGTTCAGTCGCGACGCGGCCGGCATCGACGCCCGGCTTCAGCTTGAGCAGGATGTGGCTCGGATTGGCCGAACTGCGCCTGGGAAACAGGTGAAAGAACGTCTGGTCCGACACGATGAAGACGCCATCGCCGCCAAAGCCGCCGCCGATCGACATGGTGCCAATTGCGCCAAGCTGGCGATTGCTGATCTCGAAGGTAAGCGGCGAAACGGGCGAAGCCTTTGCAAAGCTGCTCATGTCCACGAAGCGGGTTCTGAGATCAACGAGTGCCGTGTCCTGCAGCGCAAGGCTGACCAGAGGGGCGGCAAGGTCCGGCGACACGAACGCGGTGGCCTGCGGATCGAGTCCAACGAACTGAACCTTTGAGGAGCTGGCCGCATCGGACAGCCATGAGGTGCTGCCGAGAAAGATCGGCACGCCTGCCGACACATCGGGATGCACCAAAGCGTGAAACATGCGCTGGCGCGGCAGCGTCGCTGTGTCGGCCAGCGTCTCGGTATCCATGGGTGAGATCAGCAGCAGGTTGGGCTGGAACAGGCGGTAGGGGGTCGCCACCGATTCATACATCGAACCCGCCAGCCCGAGCTGGACGAACACCAGCACGTTGGCGAAAGCGACACCTGCCAGCGCCGCGGCGAACCGGGCCGGATTATGGGTCAGCTGCAGGAAGCCGACCGGCAGACGCCCGAGGATCCGTGTCAGGAGCGCGGTCATTGGGCGGCCTCCTTGGCGTGGTCTTCTTGCTCACCGGCGGCGCCGGTGGCGGGCCCAACAGCAGCATGGATGCGTGCGATAACCTCGAGGCCGATGAGACGGGCGGCCTGCGCGTTCGAGGCTTCATCGAGCGTCACGATCACTTCAAGTACGCGTGCATCCGTGTTGGCGGCCGGGTCGTCGTCTGTGACGTTCTGGCGCCCGACAAGCGTCCCGATCCGCGCCACACGTCCGGTCAATTCGGTTTCGCCCAGGACGTCGGAGCGGATCGAGACCGATTGGCCAGAGGCGACCCGCAAAACGTTGGCCTGGAACACTTCGAGGTCGGCCTCCATCAACGAGGTGTCGCCGAGCTTCAAGAGACCGTCCGCCGGCGGTCGCTCGCCTTCGCGCAGGGCAAGTTCGATGATGGTGCCGGCGCGCGGTGCGTAGACACGAGCGCGGTCGAGATCCTTTCGCGCCTGTTCCAAGGCTCGTTCAGCCGCGGCCAGTTCGGCCTCGGCAAGCGCAACGTCAACCTGCCTGCCGTCTGCGTTTGTGGTGTAACGCGAGAGCGTAGCCGTCAGGCGGGCGACGTCCGCCTTCGCTGAGTCGGCCTTCGATTGAGCGTCTTCAAGACGCGCCTCGGTGGTCACATCGCGCGCCCGGAGCTGCCGCGCACGCGCCAGTTCGGCTTCGGCCGCAACCTGGCTGACCTTCGCGCTTTCCAACAGGGCGCGCGTTTCTGCTTCGCCGACGGCAATCTGTGCGCGCATCTTGTCGAGGCTGGCGCGCCGTGTCGCGACGGTCGTCTCGGCGTTCTCAAGTGCGGCCTCGTACTGGCTGCGAGTATCAAGCACCGCCAGCAACGCACCCTTGGCCACGACATCGCCCTGAGTGACGAGCAGCTTCTCGATACGGGCATCGCCGGAGCCGACCGGAAGGCCCACCGCCACGACTCCGTCGCGCGGCCGCAAACGGCCGAGCGCGAGCACATCGCCGACCGCCAGCGCTGCAACTCGCTGCTTCGACGGTATCCGCTCGAGGGGCAAGGCAATCGGCTTGCTGGCACCGGCGCCGGGTTCAAGCAGTGTCCAATCGAAGATTGCGCGCAAGACTGGGCCCTGGAAGTAGAGCCCCAGCACGCCGCCGAGGAGCAATAAGCCCATCGTGATCGCAACGACACTGAGAAGGCTCGGCCGGGCACGTCGGGCCACCGGTGTGGGTGCCGCTTTCCCGCTGTCAGCGAGCGGCAGCGAACCGGGTTCGCCGATCTGAGTGGTTGCCGCGGATGCGCTTGTTTCTGATGACATGCGCGTTTTCAGCCAATCCGTGGCCCTGCCGAGGGAAACACGGAAGTCATCGATTATTGTCATATCTTGACGTCGCTTTGTGCTTCATGAGCAAACACTAAGACTATTGGTCTTTGCCGTGCCGAACCTCGGCCGGGCTTTGACACACATCAGACCACCGGCATTCACGTTGCAAGCTGGCGCACAGAACGGACGCGTCCATTCGCCGAACGCGTCTCGATCTGTACCGCTTGGGCCAAGCGACACTCTCTGTCAGCCGCAGCGATGGGTGTAGCTGACCCACCGGATGCAGACGCCGCCCTGCCACGAAGTGCAGCGGCGGTGGGTGTGAGGGAAGCGGCGGCAGTGCACCTTCTGCACCTGCGATTTCTGGTCACCAGAGAGCAGCTTGAGCTGTGTTGGAGATGCTGAAGCGGCGCTCGCCGGGGCCAGACTGGCCATCCCCATCATCAACGTCAGGATTGTCGCGGATGCCAACAATTTCGATACTTTCATCTTCATTTCTCTTTGATCAAGGGTTTCAGACCAAATGACGATGCATTCGCCACCGCCGCATTCCTGCTGACTACCTCTGGGCGCGCGCCGCAATTTCTTCTTTGGTCACCACGCCGTCTCCGTTCGCGTCTGCCTCGCTAAAAGCGCGTTCGTACATACCGAAGCTGCGGATCATCCCGGCTCGGCCGAGACCATACTGCGCGTTGAGATTGATAAAAGTTGTGAACTCGGCCATGTCGAGCTGCCCGTCCTGGTTAACGTCGGCCGCTTCAAAATTGGCCTGCACCTGGGCGCGTTGCGGATCTGCGTTGGCTGGTGCGGCGATGGAGAGCGACAGCACGGATGCTGACGCCAGCAAGACAGCGAACTTGAGTTTTGAGATCATGGTTTTTCACTCCGAGAGTTGGGTTCGTTAGTAACTTGAGGTGTTGGTCACGGGCTGTTCCGCATCGCGCACGATCGTTGGTCCCGGCAGGGGCAGCAGCAGACGCAGCGGTTGCCCCAATCACTTAGGTCAGGGCGACAACAAGCGTGGCGGTTGTTTTACTCATGTAACTTTACTTGTGTCTTGATTTGATGGTCGGAGAGGGTCTTTTCGATCGTGCGATTGTTTTGGAAGACTTATGCTTGCTGTCGGCTTCTGCTGTTTATTTCGATGTCGTCTTTCGTGTCGCTGTTTGCGCGCGGTGGCCCGAACACGATCGACAGAGATCCGCGCAATCCAGATTTTGCACGGCGCAGATCGCGGATTATTGCGGCCCATTCACCAAAGACGATCGTGACGGGGTTATGAGATGGCTCGCGACCAACCAGCCCATAGCGCAGCGGCTCATGTTCCGGCAGCGCCGCGAACGTGCCAAACAACCGGTCGAAGATGATGAGTGTGCCGCCGTAATTCTTGTCAAGGCAGGTTTCGTTGCTCGCATGATGGACACGGTGGTGTGTCGGCGTATTCAAGACCCATTCAAGTGGCCCAAGGCGCGGCACCCACTCGGAGTGGATGAAGAACTGATAGCCAAGGTTGGCGCCCAGCACTGCCGCGATGGCCAGCGGATGAAAGCCAATCAGCGCGATCGGGATATAAAACAGGAAATGTCCAGAAATTCCGCCGGTCCACCCGAGCCTGATTCCCGCGGTGAGATTAAACCGGGTCGGCGTATGATGGACGGAATGCGTCGCCCATAGCCAGCGCACCCGGTGTGAGGCGCGATGGTGCCAGTAGTAGACGAACTCAACGAGCAGGAAGAGCGCGATCCAGGCAAGCGGCGACGCGAGATCAATTTCAAACAGCCGGTAATTGTAGGCCAGGAGGAACGGCACGGCGACGATGCCGGCTTCGAACGTTCGGATGATCTTGTTGCCGATCGCGATCACGAACGACGCTGCTGTTTCCTTGCCATCGTGGGTCTCGATGTGGGCGAGGCGGCTCGCCACGACCTCGAGCACCATCAGGCTGATGACGGTGGCAAAGAACAGCGGCGCCAACTCGGTTCGTGCATCCAGGATCTGGCTGGGATCGAACATGGATGTCTTTCCTCTCTTGATGCGTGTCCTGAGGAGGGGCTGGCCCCGGCAGGCCAGCCACGCTCCCGTATCATCACCAGGAGAAACTGCTGCTGCGCCGCATGGAGTTTCCGGCAGGCCCCGTCGTCGTGAAGCCGTAAGCACCCGTCGCGGTTGCCGAACGGGAGCAACTGTTGCCAGAGCAACTGCCCTGCGCGTTGAAGGTGTTGGTGCCGCGCGGACCTGAGACGCAGCCGTTGCGCGACCAGGCGAAGGCGTTGGTGAGCCTGGAAATGGCGGGGACACCAGTGAGGGCTGCGGTCGTGATCATGCTCTTCATTTGACCCTCTCATGTGGTGCTGGTTGCCAGGAGCGGTGGCCGTTGAGCGGCGGCCGTTCGGTTGTGACACAAAGGGGTTTAAGGGCCGAACTTGGCTGGGATTTTTCGCGCCTCGAGCGTTTTGTGACGATTGGTGTTTGGTTTTTGACAATTTGTGTCTGGCGCGCCGGAGTGCTTGCAGTGCGGCCCTTGATCGAACACATTTGCGTTCATGAGCGCACAGCAGACCAAGATCCTCGTTGTCGATGATGATGACGATATCCGCGGGCTCCTCATCAGCTTTCTCGCCGAGGAGGGCTTTGGCGCGAAGGGCGTGCCGGACGCAGCGAACATGGACGCATCCATTGCGCTGGACCGCCCCGACCTCATCGTGCTTGATCTCATGCTGCCCGGAGAGGACGGCCTGTCGATCTGCCGGCGCCTGCGCTCGGCATCCGGCATTCCCGTGATCATGCTGACGGCCAGAAGCTCCGAGGTCGACCGCATCGTCGGGCTCGAAATCGGCGCGGACGACTATGTGACAAAGCCGTTCTCGAAGCGGGAACTGCTGGCCCGCATCCGGTCGGTGTTGCGCCGTGGCGTGCCGCCTCCAGAACTCAACCCGCCCAAAGCGGTGCTGCGGTTCAATCACTATACCGTCGACATCAATGCGCGGCGAATTACGGATCAGTCAGGTCGTGATGTTGGCCTGACCGGCGCAGAATTCGATTTGCTTGTCTGTTTCGTACAAGCACCGCAGCGCGTTCTTTCGCGCGATCAACTGCTCGACAAGATGCACGGCCGCAACGCCGATCCTTTCGACCGGTCGATCGATACCCTGGTGTCGCGGCTGCGCAAGAAGATCGAGGTGGCAAGCGACAACGAGCGAGTGATCGCCACGATCCGAAATCACGGCTATCTGTTCACGCCGACGGTTCAGATCGTGTCGCAATGAAAACGTCGCTTGCCGTCCGCATTGGCCTGACCGTCGTGGTGGCGTTCCTCGCCATTTCGGTGCTCGCCACGGCGTATGTCCTCAGGCGTTCGGAGATCAATTCTCAGGCGACGATCCCCTCGCCGGCCAAGGTTGCGGCCATGGCAGACCTCCTCGACGACCTGACTGACGAGGCGCGGGCGAAAATCCTTCCGGCGCTGTCGACGCCGCTTCTTGAGGTCACGCTCGAAACCATTCCTTTGCCCGAGGTCAGCCTTGAGCTGCTTGAAGACGGGCAACTCAGAGACCTCCAAGACACCTATCGAACTGCGATGCCGACACGGAACGCGTGGCTTGATATCTGGCATCAAGAGCGGCCGATCGGCGGCCTCCCACGGATCCTGCGCAGTGAAGACGCGAGCCTCGTGCTGCGAACAACTCTCAAGGATAGCAAGCTGCTCGTTCTTCGATCCCGAGAATTGTTTCCGGTCACCAATCTTGGATTGCCACTTGGGTTCGGGGCCGGGTTGTTGGGCACGATCATTGCCTTGCTGATGCTTGTATTCCTTCTCCGTCAGATCCGGCCCTTGGAAGATCTGGTGCGCGCGGTCGACAAGATCGATCTGCGGGATGACCCGCAGCCTATTCCCGAAGTGCGCTCATCGGCGCCTGAAATCCGCGCACTGGTTGCCGCCTTCAATCGCCAGCAGGAGCGTCTGTCGCGACTCTTGAAGTCGCGCCTGGCCCTGGTCGGCGGTCTCCAGCATGACGTCAGGACGTTTGCCACCAAGGTTCGCCTGCGATTGGATAACGAAAAACCTTCGCCAAGCCTGAACCAGGCACTATCGGACCTCGACGACATGGTTCGCTTGCTCGACGATGCGCTACTCGCCACGCAGGGTACCGAAACGTCAACGGATTCCGTGCTCGAACTGGTCGACATCCGTGAGCTGCTCCCCGCGGAACGTGATGCACGGTCGGACCAGACTTTCCAACTTGAGATCAGCCACACTTCGGGCCCGCTATACGTGCTCGGCAATCGCCTCGCGCTGCGGCGGGTCTTTTCCAACCTGATCGATAATGCAATCGCCTACGGTCACGAGGCGCGGGTCGGGATCAGTTCGTCGCCAGGACGCGTCATCGTAACCATCGACGACCGTGGGCCCGGCATTCCAGCCGAGATGCGTGAGATGGTGCGCGAGCCGTTCGTTCGGCTCGAGCGGTCCCGCGCGCGAACCACCGGAGGCTCAGGGCTTGGCCTTGCAATCGTCAGCAACCTCGTCGACCGGCACGAAGGGAGCTTAACGATTTCCGAAGCACCCGGCGGCGGTGCGAGGATGATCGTCGAGATGCCCCGGTTCCAGGCCGACCGGGCTCATTGAGCACGGATCGCCCGTGAGACCAGCCGCCAACCCGCCAGAAGCTGCGGCGGCACCTACGGCATCCTCGTCAACGACCGCTATGGCTGAGGTCACCCCGGCGCTGGAGAGCTTCGCCAACTCCTCACCCTCGTCCTTTGTGAACGTGATGAAAGCCGCCCGCGTGCAGGTCGTGGCGCGCGACGACGAGGACCGCATTTCCAAATGCTCGGAAGCGGCAGCTCCGAGGAGTTGTCGGCCGATGCCGCGTCAACGCGAACCTGCGTCCACGATGAGCAGTGACATGAAGACCTTTTCGAGGAAGTAGCGGTCATCAAGGCAACAAAGCCCGAGGACTTGCCCTTGATCTTAGATCAGTCTGAGACCGCTGCGCTCTGCCACCGCCGCTATGTACGTGGCGCGTGTATGCATGCTCGCTAAGCTTGCGTCGATCCGAATCGCCGCCGTTATCCTGTCTTCAGAATGGCCAGTTCGAACGTACACGGCGCCAGGATAACAGGTGACGGGTATATTGGCAGCTTCCTCCGCATCTCTGTCATTCGTACAGTACCCCACCCCCGAGAGCCGGAGGGTATCGCGCCATCGATCTAAGGAAAAGGATGACCGGATGTTTCCATACGCCGCTTCGATGCCGCTTTTAGCTGCCGGGCTGGTTGCGGGCCTTTGCGCCGCTGCGCCAGCATCTGCCAGCGACGCAGAAGCACGCCTCATCGCAACCATCGAAAGCATCGAACAGAGGCTCGACGCCCGCGTCGGCATCGTGATCCGTGACAGCGGTTCGGATTGGTCGATGAGCCATCGCGCCGACGAGCGCTTCCTGATGGCCAGCACGTTCAAGACCATGCTATGCGGCGCGGTTCTGGACCGCGTCGACGCGGGCAAGATCAGCCTCAATGAGCCGATCACAATCGAACAGGCGGATCTGCTCGACTATGCACCGGTGACCGAAAGCATGATCGGCAGTACGATGAGCGTCGGCGATTTGTGTTTCGCAGCACTCGACATGAGCGATAACACGGCGACCAACATCCTGATCGACCGCATCGGTGGGCCGCAGAGCGTGACGGCTTTCCTGCGCAAGATCGGCGATCTCGTAAGCCGGCTGGACCGCCGCGAGCCAGAGGTCAACACCTTCGCGCCGGGAGACCCGCGCGACACCACCACGCCGAACGCGATGGTCTCCACGATGGAAGCCTTGCTGACCGGCGACGCACTGACGCCGCAATCGCGTGCGCAGCTTGTCGACTGGATGGGCGCGGGGGGCGTGACGGGCGCCTTGATCCGTGCGAGCACGCCTGAGGGCTGGCATGTCGCCGACCGGTCGGGCAGTGCCAGCTTCAACCGCAACATCGTGGCGATGGTGACACCGCTGGACCGGGAGCCCTTCTTCATCGCCATCTTTCTGTCGGACGCCGAGGCTGACTTCGACACACGCAACGCCGCCGTGATCGAGTTGTCGCAAGCCGCCATGCAGGTCGTGACGGGCCGCTGAACGCTCTGCACTGGGCCTGATCTGGCGCGCCCCCAAAGAACCCCGGGGCCGTCACTCCAAACAAGGAGACTTTTGAATGACCGTTCGATCGGCCCGGACGCCCAGGCGCGCTTCCGGCTGCGCGATAAGCCGCCGGGGCCTGAAGTTGAAGGTACTGTGCAACGGCGCCACGGCCCTGATGCTGACCATCGGCCCGGCAGCAGCCAATTAGGAGACTTCGTTGACATATCCCGACACACGTCAGACCGAGACGGTTGACGAGATTTTCGGCGTTACCGTCGCCGAGCCTTTCGGGTGGTTGGAGAACGATCCCCGTCAGGACCCGGAGGTTGCTAACAGGTGGGGTCGCGCTGACCGTCACGGATCTGTCTCTCTCAGCGGCGATATTCGCAACGGGTGGTTTCACGCCTGCAATAAAGGAAAGACAGACATGACTGGACCGCTTGTTCGCCTCAACCCACCGGAATTGTGGGACGCGACGCAGAACCATCACTCGCATGGGACTCTGGTCGACGCAGGAAGGCTTGCCTTCTTTTCAGGTCAGATCGCCGCGCAGAAAGGCGTCGATCGCGCACCCGAGACGCTGCGCGAGCAGACCGAGATCGTCTGCCGCAACCTGCAAACCTGCCTTGACAGCATCGGAGCGACGCCTGCCGACATCGTCAGCCTCCGCGCCTACATCGTTGACTGGAGCCCAGATAAGGCGGCGGAGGTCTTTCCTCCACTGGTCGCTTTTCTCGGCGAGGCCATGCCGGCCATGACCGGGCTGGGCGTCAGCGCCCTGTTCTCTCCCGATCTCAAGATCGAAATCGAGATGGTCGCACGTGCACCCGGCCATGGTTGAGCAACAATGTCCTGGAACATCAGCGCCATTCGATCTGCCCCCGCCGGCTTCACACGATTTCTAATCGTGTTGGCCGCCCTCGCAGCCACATCACTCGCGGACGCCCAAGCAGGAGGAAGTGCCAATGCAGGAGAAATCATGCCGATTGAGGAGGAACTGATTGCATCGGGCCCTACTGGCCCGCTCATGGGAACCTTGACGCTCCCGGCCGACTGGCCTCTTTCGACAGAAATGCCGGTGTTTCTGATCGTGCCCGGTTCGGGGCCGACCGACCGCAACGGCAATTCGCCGCTCGGCATTTCGGCAGCGCCCTACAGACTGCTTGCCGAAGCGCTGGCCGAGCGCGGCTATCCTTCGGTGCGCATAGACAAGCGCGGTTTGTTCGGTTCGGAGCGTGCGATTCCGGACCCGAACAATGTGACCATCGCAGGCTACGGCGACGACTTGCTTGCGTGGACGAATGCCATCCAGCAACGGCTGCCCGCAGCGGACGGCGCGCGCTGCGTGATCCCGATAGGCCATAGCGAGGGCGGACTGGTCGCCCTCGCCGCAATGGCGCGTCTTCCGGACGCTTGCGGGTTGATCCTCATCGCCAGCATCGGTCGGCCATTGAACGAGGTGATACGCGAGCAACTGCGGGCCAACCCCGCGAATGCACCTTTTTTGGAGGAGGCCGATGCGGTGCTGGCGACGCTGAGCCGCGGTGAACGGGTCGATGCGAGCGCGATGGATGCCGCGCTTTTGCCTCTTTTTGGGCCAGACGTTCAGGATTACCTGATCGACGCATTTTCCTACGAACCTACTCAACTGGCTGCGCAGATCGCGGTTCCCATGTTGGTTATCCAAGGCACACGCGACCTGCAAGTCAGTACAGAAGACGCACGCTTGCTGGCAGAGGCGGCACCGAATGCTACCCTCGCGCTGGTTCCCGACGTCAATCATGTTCTCAAGATCGTGGCATCCGAAGACCCCTCAGACAACCTCGCGACATACGCCGACCCGAGCCTTCCCATCGCTCCCACGGTCGTGGAAGTGGTTGCGCAGTTCGTTGCTGGGATCCGGAAGGAATAGACGCAAAATACGAATTTCGTTGGCGTCGCACAGTGCTTCATGTCCCCGGTTTTGGCTGGGACTAGACTTTGTGTCAGATCGCAAGAGCGTCGGTCTGGTTGGCACGAAAGCCAGCTCGGGTCTTTCTGTTCAAGTGCCCTGGGAATACAAGACCGAATGGGGGTTCGCTCCGGCGGCCAAGGCGGTCTGGATGACGTAGAGCGCCAGCGTTAGCCCCGCCCACCAGCCAAAGACGCCCTTCGAGGCCGCAACGAAACCAGCTTCACCGCGAAAGCTCCGAGACTTTGCGGCTGCCTGAACCCGGGTTTATACGCCCGAGATCACGCTGCAAGCTTCGGGATCACCTGCTCGACCAATCGCAATATTCGTTGCTTGCCAGCCCCTGCAACCAAATTTCCAAGAAATATCAACGCTTCAAGTGAAAGCCCCGATCCTCACGGACAGGGCTTTCTCGCGTTCAGGGACAGGATAGGGACAGTTCAACACAACGTGGCGCCATGGTTCTCAACGGTTTCCGGCACGGCTTGCGCGACCGTGCGGAGAATGTGTGCCCTAATCTCCGCATATGGTGCGGAGATTAGGCTTGCCGATGCGGAGAATAGCGCCCATAATCTCCGCAGGAGACGCGGAGATTGTGACGTATATATGGGAACAACCGGATTGGCCTGGCATAATCTGGCGCGATGCAGACATAGCCGCGCTGCTGGCCAATGCGCGGCATGCGCAGGGCCGCTTGCTGGGCCGCATGGAGGCTCTGGGCTTTCCCTTGCGCGAAGAAGCCTTCCTGCGCACGCTGACCCAGGATGTGGTCAAGACCAGCGAGATCGAGGGTGAGAAGCTGGACGTTCAGCAGGTTCGTTCGTCGCTGGCGCGACGCCTTGGCATCGACATTGGAGCGCTCGCCCCGACCGACCGGCATGTGGAAGGCATCGTCGAGGTCATGATTGACGCGACGCGCAACTTCGACGCGGAGCTGACCCGCGACCGGCTGTTCGAATGGCATGCTGCCCTGTTCCCAACCGGGCGGAGCGGCATGGTGCAAATCCGTGTCGGAGATTGGCGTGACGATAGTGGCGGCCCCATGCAGGTGGTTTCCGGACCCATCGGGCGCGAGCAAATCCACTACACTGCCCCACCGGTGGAACGCGTTGCCGCCGAAATGGAAGCCTTCCTCGACTGGTTTAATGCGCCCGCTGACATCGATCCGGTGCTTAAGGCGGCACAGGCGCATCTGTGGTTTGTCACCATTCACCCGTTCGATGATGGCAATGGGCGTATCGCCCGCGCCATCGCCGACCTTGCCCTGACGCGCTCGGAAGGTAGCCCGCAGCGTTTCTACAGCATGTCGGCCCAGATACGCGCCGAACGCAACGATTATTACGCAATCCTGGAAGCCACCCAAAAGGGCGAACAGGATGTGACAGAGTGGATGACATGGTTTTTGTCCTGCCTCCAGCGCGCCATCGACGGGGCGGACATCGTGCTTTCGGCAGTGCTCGACAAGGCGCGCTTTTGGGATGTTCACAAGGCTGCCAGCTTGAACGAGCGCCAGGTGAGGGTCATCAATCGCCTGCTGGACGGGTTCGAGGGCAGGTTGACCTCATCCAAGTGGGCGAAGCTGACACAAAGCTCTCAGGACACCGCAAATCGGGACATTGCTGCTCTGGTTCGTCTGGGCATCCTTTGCAAAAGTGAGGCGGGCGGGCGCAGCACGCACTACGACCTCGTCCTGCCATAGTGTCTGCAGCAGCAGCAGCTCCAGCTTGCCGACGCGATGCGCTTCGCGCCAGCGCTCGAACGCTTGGCGGTCGATCAGCACGCGAGCTTGCACGCGGATGTGCCCTTAACGCCCAGCCCAAGACAGCCGTGCACCTCTCGCAGGTTCCGCCGCGACGGCGGGAACGCCTCGATCACATAGAAAATCAGTCCGGTGAGCAGATTACGCGCCGGGTCGTCCCAGAAGGAATCGCGACTGTTGGTCTCGATCATCAACTGCGCCAGCAGGCGCGGATCGAAGCAATCTCGTCGGCCGGACAGGGCTCTAGCTTCATGGCGTAATCAAACCGCCAGCTTGCGGCCATTCTGGATCCCCGGGCGAGGGATCTTTCTTTCAAGTATTTCGACTATTTCACCTGCTGCACGTATGAGGCAGTCTTGAGTTGACAAGTGAGTCCGGAATGGCCCGCACCAGCACCGATCCCACCATACCCTCAGAGGCAGACATTGTGCTCGCCCGTGAGGCCATGCGCATCCTCAATCTGAAGACTGCCGACAAGCAGAGCCTGTGCGTGCAGATGATGGCCGCCGGTCGCGAGGTGGCGAGTATAAAGTTGCCTGTCGCCGTGGCAAAGCTCTTGAAAGAGGTACTCGAAGAGATGGCAACCAAGCGAGCGGTCAGCGTCGTGCCGACCGAAACAGAGCTGACGACGCAACAGGCCGCAGATCTTTTGAACGTCTCGCGGCCCTACCTGGTGGGTCTTGTCGAGAAGGGAGCCTTGCCATTCCGCACTGATCGATGCGAGCGTTCTCTGCCTGGCGACAGCGCGCAGCATCCTGCTCTGCATCGCTCTCGCCGACGTCTTCGGGCCGTGCTGGTCGAAGACCATTCAGCACGAATGGGTTTGCGCCCTCGCGCGCAACGAGCCGAACCTCGATCCGTCCGGTCAGGCGACAGCGGCATTCAGACATTCGGCTTTGCAGGCTCCTTCGGCTTGCCTGACCGGGCAAAATTAGCGCATGCGAAGCCGAAATCCACTATAGTCGCGGGAACAGAAGCGGAAGGCATGGCACGACTATGACCGCTCCCGTACATCAGGTGCAGATTTTTTCATGGAAGAGCCGGGGGCCTTCGGCCTCGGGCTCGCGCGCTATCCCTGAGGAAACGGCCATCGCGCTCACCTATAACGGTACGACGCACGCTGTCATGATGGCGACGCCACAGGACCTGCATGATTATGCGCTGGGTTTCAGCCTCAGCGAAGGTCAGATCACATCGCGGCATCAGATCAAGGCTGTCGATATCGAGGAATTCGGCTACGGCATCGACCTGCGGATCTGGCTCGATGCGCAGGCATCGGCAGGCTTCTTGGATCGGCGCAGGCACGTCATCGGTCCAACGGGCTGCGGGCTTTGCGGTGTCGAGAGCCTGCAGGCGGCAAATCGGCCGCCCCGCGTCGTCGAGAGCCGCGCCACATTCGACGCCGCGATGATCAGATCTGCCCAGAACGACATGTTTCACGCCCAGAAGCTGCACGCGCAAACCAGCGCGGTACATGCCGCGGGTTTCTGGACGGCGGATGGTGGGCTGCTCGAGGTGCGCGAGGATGTCGGACGGCATAATGCGCTCGACAAGCTGGTCGGCGCCATGGCGCGCAAGGATCAGCCGGCGGCGAACGGATTGCTGCTGCTGACAAGCCGTATATCGGTGGAAATGGTGCAGAAGGCGGCCGTGCTGGGAAGCCCGGTTGTCGTGGCCGTTTCCGCGCCGACTGCGCTTGCGGTGCGAACGGCGGATCAGGTCGGGATCACTCTGGTGGCGCTGGCGCGCGATGACGGTTTTGAGGTTTTCACCCACCCCCAGCGCATCCTGGTGTGAGGGCTCATCATCCGCGCCGGCTGAGCCCCGCTCATAAGGCGGCAGACGCCACGGTCTCGCCGGCCGTGAGCCTGATGATCTCGGCGGACCCGTCAGATGCTGTGATCTCGCCGATCACGGCTGCGCCTGGATAGCCGGCATCGCTCAGCCTTTGCAGACAGGCCCTGCTTGCCTCTGGTGGGATCGCCGCCAGCAGTCCGCCCGACGTCTGCGGGTCGAACAGCAGCGGGAAAAGCGCATGACCTTGCTGGCCGTCGCTGCGGACAATCGCACGCCTCAGCCGCAGATTTTGCGGCTGGAGCGAGGATGTGATGCCTTGGGCAAGGGTGTGCCGCGCGCCGTCGAGAACCGGCAGCGCCTCCAGATCGATACGCGCCGCGGCGCCGCTCGCCTTGAGCATTTCCAACAGGTGCCCGAGCAGGCCGAAGCCCGTAATGTCGGTTGCAGCCCGTGCGCCGGACTGCATCAGGATGTCGGCGGCCGGACCGTTTGAGAGCAGCATCGTGTCGATCGCCCCCATCAGCCATCGGGCCTTTGCCTCGGCGCGCATGTTGGCGGCCAGCAATGTGCCGGTGCCAAGCGGCTTGGTCAGGATCAGCCGGTCGCCCGGACGGGCGCCGCTCTTGCGCAGGGCCGATGCCCGCGGCACCGCGCCAGTGACGGCAAAGCCGAGCGCCAGTTCCGCGCCCTCGCTGGTATGTCCGCCGACCAGCGCGCAATCAGCTTTGCGCAAGGTTTCGTTCGCGCCTGCCATGAGCGCGGCGAGATCGGCCTCCAGCTTGGTTTCGATACCATGGGGCAGCGTGGCGATGGCAAGCGCCGTCTGCGGTTTGCCGCCCATGGCATATATGTCGCTCAACGCATGATTGGCGGCGATCCTGCCAAACAGATAGGGATCGTCGATCATGGCGCGGAAATAATCGACGGTGTGCACCATCAACGTGTCGCCGCCGGTGTCGATCAGGGCTGCATCGTCGGGGTCATCGAGGCCGGCGACGATTTCCGGGCGCTGCGCAGGAACGATGCCTTCGAGCGCGCGCGACAGCACGCTGGCGCCGACCTTCGCTCCGCACCCGCCACAGCGCATGGGGACGCTCTCGATCTGGGCAAGGGCGTCGCGGTCGGCGAGTGGCGAATGACGGCGCGGCAGCGTCACCGCCATTTTCGGCAGCTCGTTGAACTTTGTCATGAAGCGGCGGTCGATCCAGTCCTTCCAGCTCCAGACCCAGGCGCCGGCAAAGCCCAGGCGGCCACGTGACGCCACAGCGTAGCGGTCGCCGGTGGAGATCAGCGCCAACCAGCTGCGTTGGGGTTTGTAGGCCGCCAGGGGCTGGCCACGCAGATGCAGGCGCAGGTTCTTCACCAGCGGCGGCCCCATGCGCACCGCAAACACACCGGCCTTTTCCAGCGGACGCGCCGTGAACGAAGCCACGTCGCCCGCAGCAAACACCTTGGGGTCATTCAATGACTGCAGCTGTTCGTTCACCTGGATGAATCCCTGCTTGTCCAGTGCAAGGCCTGTGGATTGCAGCCACGCCGGACCGCCAGCCTGCGTGACCCAGAGGGTTTCGTCGGCGTCAAAGGTGCGTTCGTCCTGGGTGTGCAGGCAGCCTGGCGAGACTTCGGTCACTTTGGCGCGCGTGTGCACAGACACATGCCGCGCCTGCAACACGCGCAGGAAGCGCTCACGCACCGAGGGGTTGTGCGTTGGCAGGATGGTGTCGTCTGCCGTGAGCAGAACAAAGTGCAGCAGATCAGGGTTGCGGCCAAGTGTCTGCAGCTCCTGGCGCAGCCGGTACTGCATCGACAGCACCAGCTCCACGCCCCCGGCGCCACCACCCACCACCGCGATCGTGAAGCGACCGTGCAGTTCGCGCACGCGCTCCAGCAGGCGCAGCCAGCGCTGGTTGAACTGGGCAATCGGCTTGACCGGCACCGCATGGGCTTGCGCGCCTTTGACCTGGCGCACATTGGGCGTGGAGCCGGTGTTGATGGACAGCAGGTCATAAGGAACCGAGGGTCG
>JBHJOC010000110.1:0-5666 GCA_050330095.1 Hyphomicrobiaceae bacterium | reverse complement strand
GCGCGCCGCCTCGAAGGTCAGGTCGACAGCCGAGACGTTCGGTGTGGGCACCCGGATCGCCACGCCGTCAAGCTTGCCGTTCAGTTCGGGCAGCACGAGGCCCACCGCCTTGGCGGCCCCCGTCGAGGACGGGATCATCGACAGCGCCGCGGCACGGGCGCGGTAGAGATCCTTGTGCATCGTGTCGAGCGTCGGCTGGTCGCCGGTGTAGGAATGGATCGTGGTCATGAAGCCGCGCGCGATGCCGATCTCGTCGTTCAGCACCTTGGCGACCGGCGCGAGGCAGTTGGTCGTACAGGACGCGTTCGAGACCACCTTATGGTCGCTCGTGAGCTTGTCGTGGTTGACCCCATAGACAACGGTGAGGTCCGCCCCTTTCGATGGGGCGGAGACGAGCACGCGCTTGGCGCCAGCCTCGAGGTGTATGGCCGCCTGATTGCGGTCCGTGAAAATCCCGGTGCATTCCATAACAATATCGATGCCCATCTGCCCCCAGGGCAACTTGGAGGGGTCGCGTTCGGCGAGCACTTTGATCGGTGGAAGGCCACCCACCTGGAGCATGTCGCCATCGACCGCGACGTTGCCGGGGAACCGGCCGTGCACGGAATCGTACTTCAGCAGGTGTGCGTTGTCGGATGCGGATGCCAGATCATTGACGGCAACGACCTCGAGGTCGGAGCGACCCGATTCAGCGAGGGCACGCAGCACGTTGCGGCCGATCCGGCCAAAGCCTGAGATTGCAACTTTCACCGTCATCGTGTGGCCTCCGGTTTTTCTGTCGCACCTGGCGGCGCGCGAGGGCTGCGGTCCGCTCGCCCGACAATCGCATCGGTGCGGATTCAACCCCGCATGCGAGGCATTGCGCGGCATGTCAATGCGACGCGGGGGTGAGGGTCCCACGTTGGCACACGATGGATTTGCGATCTCACCGTGCATCAGAGCGGCGGCTGCGGTGTCTTGCGTGACAGGCTGCCGTTTTGTTGCCAGCAAACTGGCGTTGACCACGCTCTTGGTCCTCATAAACTGGGTGGCGCGTGCGCTGGAGGGCAGCGGTGCGCAGGCAGGCGGGTCGAAATGGCAAAGAACGCGTCCAAGCGCGCGGCGCCCAAACGGGCGTTGCAGCGGGTTGAGCGGTCGACTTCAACCGCTCAACCCCATGGGGACGACACGGAAACAGGAACAGACGGCGTCGCCACTGGGAAAGCTGGTGCGAGATCGAAGCGGGCTGGCCCTGCAGTCAATGCGTCGCCCGTCGCCGAGCCAAAGTCTCGACGTGTCTCGAAAGCGACCGTTGCGGCAGATGACACAGGGCAGGTTCACGACCTCGAACGGCTGGCCGAGGATCTGCGCCGGGAGCTTGAGGCAGCGCACATGCGCATCATTGAACTCGAGCGCCAGCAGACAGAAGTCCTCAATCGCATCGACTGGGTGCTCGACACCCTTAAGAGCGTTATGGCGCCGCCCGATTCGCCATCACGCAGGCGCCGCAGTCCTCCGTGATCCTGCCGGCGGGCCACTGGGCCTCCGTCAGGGTCGCATCGTCGGGGCCGGCTCCAGTTCATCGCCTCTGAACGCGCCAACAGGCCCGTTTATGAACTATGATCCACATGCCGAACGGCGTTTTGGCGAACAAAAACTTCCAATCGCAAACGCTGAATCCCGGACAAATGCGAGCTCTGCTCAGAGTGTCCGGGATGTGAAAACCACACGGGTCGCACGCCTCAGTCGGCCCCAGCGTGGCACGCGACGGGACCGAACCTCAGGCGCCGCGCCTAATCTCGTCCAGAACCGGCGCAATATAGCTTTTGAACAGCTCCGGATCCTCGGCCATTGGAAAATGACCGAGCCCTCGCATTTCCACGACCTTTGCACCCGGAATATGTTCAGCTGTTGCGCGCGTATCGGCTGGAGAACATGAATAGTCATACTCTCCAGTCAGCAGATAGAGTGGACACTTTTGCGTGTCTATCGCCCCAAGCTTTGCGCGCAAATCGCCATCCACACGATAGAAATAGAGGTCGCCTTTGAAAACCCCGGGGCCACCCTGTTTATAGCCCCATAGGATCTCCTCGCGAAAGCGCCGCGGCGCTGTCGGCGCGATGAGCCCCGAAATGAGCGCGGCGCAGACCTCACCGCCGTGAACGTCAGGACGGTTGAGCCATCGGGTGTCGTACCAGGGTGCCTGAAATCCTGCCGCTTCAAGTCCGATCAATGCACGAAAGCGTTCGGGGTGCTCGGCTGCGATGTTGAGAACGATACGCCCTCCAATCGAGCAGCCCATGAGAACCGGAGCTTCAAGCTCCAAACCATCGGCAACGGCCAGAATAAGGCTCGTATAGGCAGCCGTCGTCAATTCATACGCTTCACGCTCGAAGCCATCAGGCGGAAAGGACTTGCCATGCCAAGGCATGTCGAACGCGATCACGCGAAAATGCTGCGTGATGTCCGGATCGGCGAGAATATGGCGAAATTGCCTGCCGTCAGCACCAGCGGTGTGCAAGCACAGGAGCGGGATACCTTCGCCAGCCTCCTCGATATAAATCCGGTGCGCGCGCCCGCCGATATCGAGGTGAGCATAGCGTCCGATAATGGGCTCGAAACTCGCCTTGCCCCGCGTCATACCCGACCCTCCGTCTGAAGCGCTGTCAACACGTGAGGCGTGCTCCCGCGAACACTGGCAACAGTGTCCTTCACGACTTGCAGGTTGCGCATCAGCGGGGTCAGATCACCGAGGATGCGCAAGCGGCCAATCTTCGAAAGCGCGAGCAAGTCTTGATAGCCCGGTCTCGGCACCGGCTGCCAATGCTCGAGCCAGCTTCCTGCATCGGCATCAAGGGCAAAGGACCAGGCCCGCATGAAGAAGGGGCCGCGCTCGAACGCGACGATGCGGCCCGCGCGCTGGCTGATGTGGAATTCAGCTGGTCCGATGCTGAGCAGCCAATCCGCGTCAAACCAGGTGGCACGCCGCAAAAGATCTTCGTCGTTGTTTGTGCGGTCCGGCATCCGCGCAGCGATGGTCTCAGCCAGCGCCTGCTCAGCGCCTCCAGCCGCGACCTCTGTCGTGTTGGACATCTCAGTGGTCTCCCCGCAGGCCGCCATCTTGGGCGATCGTTGTTTTCTCAAGAGTGCCGTGCGACGAGACCTGCCGCAATCACCAAGAGCTCAGGGGAGCCGCCCAAATGCCGACAGACGCGTTGAACGCCGCGCATCGCGCACGCCTGATCGAGATCGTCCGCGAACGCTCGTATGGCACGGGCGTTGAGATCAAGCTCGCATCTGGGCGGACGTCTTCGTTCTATTTCAACATGAAGCCAACCATGCTGCACCCCGAGGGTGCGCATCTCATCGGCACGCTGATGGCAGCGGCGCTGTCGGGCGAACCGATCGATCTGGTTGGCGGACTGGAAATGGGTGCCGTGCCTGTCGCGACGGCAGTTGCCATGGCGAGCGCGTCTGGCGCACGGCCGCTGCCTGCGTTCTTCGTGCGTAAACAGGCCAAGGGCCATGGGACGCAGAGCCTGATCGAGGGGCTCGTGCGTGGTGACACGATCGCCGGCAAGCGTGTCGCCATTCTCGAAGATGTGACGACCACGGGTGGGTCGGCCTTGCAGGCAATCCATGCCGTCCGCGCGGAGGGCGCAGAAGTTGTGCTCGCGATGACGATCGTTGACCGCCTCGAAGGCGCGCAAGACGCGTTCCGCGCAGCAGGTATTCGATTTGAGGCGCTCCTGACTCACGATGATTTCACGTGACTCGTACCGCCGATCAGAAGTCCCTGCACCATCCCCAACATCCGGCTTCCAGGGACGTCTGATCGAAAAGTGGCACGCGCGTCATGAGGTTGCTCGTACCCCTTACGTCCCGTAGTTCGTTTGGCGTCTGACGAGGGTGACAGACGAACGACACAAAGCAGGTCCTCGAACCCGACGCCACGCGACCTCGTCAGCACAAGCCACTCTTCTCGCTGAACCTCATGGTCTGCTCGATGCACCGCATATTCATGCGCGATTGCGCGCCAACCGCTTGCCATGCACCGATGCATGCAACGGCAATCACCATGGTGATCAGACCGTACTCGATCGACGTCGCCCCACTCGAGGAGCGCCGATAGGCGCGCAGGGCCCTAAGCACACCGCCCGCCAAGCAAACCTGCGATCTCGCATCGGCGTCGGCACGCAGGTGCTCAGCAGGCCGAGTGTTCCGTCGCCAACACTGGGTTACCGTTGCAGCACCCGATTGACCAAGTGTCGGGGACACAGGGATCACGAGCAACTTCATGAGTCTCGTGTTGCTTTTGTCACGAGTGCTTGGCAGGCGAGACCGCAGAAGGTGGGGACCAAGCGGGAGTGACGCGACACTAGTCTCGGATCTCGAGCACACGAAGTCAGCCTGGATGCCCAAAGCATTCAGAACGTGGTCGGCCGTAGTGATCGAGCGGCTGTCTGATCGGCTTAGAGCGCTCATGCGGCGCCTCGTCGAGCGATTGGAGCTTGGGTCCGCTGGCCCATGGCTGAAATGGTGCCGAGCAGCCATTAACGGTTGCATGGACAGCGCAACCTAGCCTCCCGGAGATTGCCACGCACTTACTGGGTTCGATAAAATCCAAGGGAACCGGCGTGAAGCTGGTTCAAAACGTGAATAACGCGTAAGCGCCGACCCGGCCGAGACGATCGCAGCACGGCGATCCGCGCACTCGTACCGCCGATCAGACGTCCCTGCGCTGTCCGCAGCATGCGCCTGCCAGGGACGTCTGATCGAAATGCGGTACGAGATTCAATCTATTCCTAGTCCCCTTTGCTTTCCGTCGTTCGTTCCGGCGGCTGACGAGGGTGACAGACGAACGACGGAAAGCGGGGACTAGGCTGCAATTGGAACCGCCGGCGCAGCCGACAGCACGTCGCCGTCAACATAGCGCTCGAATTTCGCAAAATTGTCGCGGAACATGGTGACAAGGGCACGGGCCTGGGCGTCGTAAGCCACCGGATCAGCCCAGGTCTTGCGTGGCTCGAGGAGCGTCGAATCAATTCCGTCGAGCGCAAGCGGAACCTCGAAACCGAACAACGGATCGCGCCGCATCGGTGCATCGACGAGCGCGCCCGACAGCGCAGCATCGAGAAGCGCACGCGTGACGGAAATCGGCATCCGCCGACCAACGCCATGCTTGCCGCCGGTCCAGCCGGTGTTGACAAGCCAGCACTCAGCGCCATGGCGTGCGATCAGCTCGCGCAGCATGTTGCCATAGACGCTCGGATGTCGCGGCATGAACGGTGCGCCGAAGCACGTCGAGAACGTCGCCTGTGGCTCGCTGCCGAGACCCTTTTCAGTCCCGGCCACCTTGGCCGTATAGCCGGACAGGAAATGATACATGGCCTGACTGGGGGTCAGCCGCGCAATTGGCGGCATGACGCCGAACGCGTCGGCCGTGAGCATGACGATGTTCCGGGGGTGGTTTGCCAGACCGGACGACGCCGCGTTTGGAATGAAAGCAATCGGATAGGCGCCGCGTGCATTTTCTGTCAGGCTGCCATCGTCGAAATCGGGCAAGCGGGTATTGGGGTCGAGCACGACATTTTCAAGCACGGCACCGAAGCGATTGACGGCGGCATAGATTTCCGGCTCGGCATCTGCCGAGAGGCGGATTGTCTTGGCATAGCAGCCACCTTCGA
>JBHJOC010000109.1:0-15456 GCA_050330095.1 Hyphomicrobiaceae bacterium | reverse complement strand
CGCAGCTGTTCTTTCCAAGTGCCAAGTAAGGAGATAGTGGCAGCCCGTAGGGGAATCGAACCCCTCTTTCCAGAATGAAAATCTGGCGTCCTAACCGATAGACGAACGGGCCACTCGGGAGCGGTGTGATAGGGGCAATCGCTGAGCGATGCAAGCCCTCTGACGAGGCGCTTCGGCAGTGTTCGTGCGACAAAGCGGAGCGCGATCGCATCAGGCCTCACGCTCAGCGGCACTGCCCCGCAGCCGCGGGAACGGCGACGTCGTCGATGAATAGCTCGATCTTTTCGCGCCCACCCCAAGTATCGCGCCGCAGTGTTCCTGCAAGATGCAGCGGCAGGCCGGCGCGCTCCAGAAGCGTGTCGCCGATCGGCTGGCCTGCGGCGCGGAACGCGATCCCGTCGATGCGCGATCCGTCGCCAGCTTCGAGCGTGCATCGCACGTGTGCATCGCCGACAACTTTGGCAAAGCGAACGCGGTGGGCTGGAAACGCGAAGCGCGGCTGCGGGTTGCCCTGGCCGTAAGGCCCCGCCTTCTCAAGCAGCATCAAGAGGTCGGCGGTAGCTGCCGACGGCACCATGGCGCCATCAAGTTCGAGTGATGCTGTGCTGCGCGCTGCCGCAGAGGATGCCGCGAGGCGCCCGGCGAGAAACACTTCGAGGTCTGCAAGGCGATCGGCTGCCACCGTCAACCCCGCAGCCATCGCATGGCCCCCGCCCTTGACGAGGAGGCCTTCCGCAACGCCAGCTCTGACGGCAGATCCCACATCAACACCAGCGACCGACCGCAGCGATCCCGTGCCGACGCCTTGATCCTCCCAAGAGATGACGCATGAGGGACGCCGGAACCGCTCCGTCAAACGGCTCGCGACCAGCCCGACGACGCCCTTGTGCCACGTCTCTGAACCGAGGATCAGGATTGGAATGTCCGGGTCGGCCGTTACGCGCGCCTCGGCGCTCGCCATCGCCTCCTCGAGCATGGCGGTTTCCATCGCCTTGCGCTCCCGGTTGAGCCGATCGAGAACGGCTGCGATACGTTCGGCCTCTGCCGCGTCCCCGGTCGACAGCAGCCTTGCCCCGAGCGCTGCATCTCCGATCCGGCCTCCCGCGTTGATCCGTGGGCCCAACAAAAATCCAAGGTGATAGGTCGTTGGCGCCTGCGACAGCCCTGCAACGTCGCATAGCGCACGGACACCAGTGTTGTTGCGCTGGCGCATGACTTCGAGGCCCCGCATGACGTAGGCGCGGTTGAGGCCGGTCAGAGGCACCACGTCGCAGACGGTTGCAAGCGCGACAAGGTCGAGCCAGCCGAGAAGCTGGGGCTCCCTGCGGTCTGCGTAGTACCCACGGCGACGCAGCTCGCGCGCCGTTGCAACGAGAACGAGAAACACAACACCAGCCGCACACAGCTGGCCGAGGCCGGAGAGATCATCTTGCCGGTTAGGATTTACGATGGCGATGGCGCTCGGAAGGGTCTCATCGGCCTGATGATGATCGACCACGATGACATCGACACCGAGGCCCTTCGCAACCGCCAACGGCTCATAACTTGTCGTGCCGCAGTCGACAGTGACGATCAACCGGGCGCCGTCGGATGCAAGGGTCCTGATCGCCTCCGGGTTCGGGCCGTAGCCTTCAAAGATCCGGTCTGGAATGTAGACCTTCGGATCAAGGCCATGAGCTGCAAGAAACAACCGCATCAGCGCCGAGGCGCACGCGCCGTCGACATCATAGTCACCAAAGATCGCGACCTGCTCGCCGGCTAGAACCGCGTCGGCGAGACGAGCCGCTGCTGCACTCATGTCGTTGACGATGCTCGGGTCAGGCATCAGTGCCCGGATCGTCGGTTCAAGAACGGTTTCGATGTCATCGAGACCGAAGCCACGTGCTGCCAGCACTCGGCCAAGCAGTTCTGGCAAATCGTGGCGCTGCGAGATGGCGGTCGCAAGCGGGCGGCCCGCCGGCGTCAAGCGTTCGATCCACCGAAACCCGCGTACGGATGAGCTCACGCCGAGATAGCAGTCAGCCGGATCGGCATCCAAAGCTTTGCGCACCTGCGCGCCGGCCAAACCCGCCCGTCTCGCCACGTGCGTCCCTCCACTCCGCTTGGACACGATGACCAGTGAGGTATTGCGGCTTATCCGACCAGTCTATGCATCGATGCCCATGTCAATTATGCCGCGAGAAACGCCCCGCTCAGTCATTGGTGTTACTCGAATTGGGCCACGAGAAGTCTGACGCACGGCAGCTCGACTTGCATGCTCATCGCACCAAGCGCGTAGCTCGATTCTCGGCTGCTGGGGACTGTGGTTGTCACGCGCCTTCGGGAAACTGCCGGCCGATCGTTCGATAAGTGGTCTGGATGCGGCGCACGGTGCCGGTTTTCGCGCGCATAACCACCGTTTCAGTCTCGGCGAAATCCCCTCGGAAGCGTACCCCCTTGAGCAGGGATCCGCTCGTCACGCCAGTCGCCGAAAAGATGACGTCGCCTGAGGCCATGTCCTCGAGACTGTACTTGCGTCGCACGTCGGCGCCCATCTTCTCGGCACGCGCCCGCTCGGCGTCGTCGGACGGCAGCAGGCGGCCTTGCATCTGCCCCCCGATGCACCTGAGTGCCGCAGCCGCGAGAACGCCCTCGGGGGCGCCGCCCGACCCGAGATAAATGTCGATCCCCGTCTGCTCGCTGTCGGTCGTCCAGATCACCCCGGCGATATCGCCATCGGAGATGAGTTGGACCGCGGCACCAGCAGCACGAACGGCTGCAATGAGCTCTGCATGGCGGGGGCGATCCAGAATGCAGGCCGTGATCTCCGAAACGGGCTTACCCTTGGCGCCGGCGAGTGCCGCGATATTTTCGGCTACCGGAGCGTCGAGATCGACGACTCCGGACGGAAGGCCGGGCCCAACGGCGATCTTGTTCATGTAAATGTCAGGCGCGTGTAGCAGGCCGCCGCGTTCTGCGATCGCAAGGACAGCCAGCGCGTTCGGCATCGATTTCGCGCACAGTGTTGTCCCTTCAAGGGGATCAACCGCGATATCGACCTCCGGCCCGCTCCCAGTCCCAACCTCTTCCCCAATATAGAGCATCGGCGCCTCGTCCATCTCGCCCTCGCCGATCACGACGCGGCCGCGAATATTGATCCTGCCGAGCTCGTTTCGCATCGCATCGACAGCGGCTTGATCGGCAGCCTTGACGTTGCCCCGCCCGCGCAGGCGTGCACACGCGATCGCAGCTGCCTCCGTGACACGACCAACCTCCATCACAAGCATCCGGTCGAGGCCGGGTCCGGCCGTGGGCGCAGGGGACATCGCTGTCATGGGTTCCTCGAGGTTACGCCTGGCGATCACTCGCTTGGCGGGCACACGCCCGCCTCTTTAAGCGCCGATCGCGAATCCAATGCGCGACCATATCAGCGCCCGCATGACTCGAAGAGGGCTTCGTTTCGATCCGTTGCACAACAGCCACATGGCGGCAGTTGGTCGTCGTCAAAAACTGGTGCCGATGGCGATCCGCGCCGGCTTACTCGACCCGGGGAAAGCCGTTGATCCGCCTCTTCCACCCATCGTCGCGCGCGCGGCGCGCTGGACGCGCCGGCGTCAAGCGCCAGGGCTGGTCAGCTCGAGCCTCGTCCAATCGTTGCGACTGGCCATCGGCTTCCTCGTGCGTCAGCATCACCACGCCCGCGACGCGTGGCGACGGCTGTACGGCTGGCTGCGGCACCGCGGGCTCGATGGCACGGACCAGATCATCGAGCGTGGCGCGGTCGCTAGGAGCAGCCGCGCGGTCAATGCGGCTTGCCAAGGACGTTCTCGCAGCGCCGCGCGCGTCAGCCGCGGCACTGAGACCACCCGCCTCGAGCGACATATGGTCGATTGTCACGAGCCAGCTGCCGAGGCGGAGTTCATAGATGCGGGAATAGAGGACGACTAGAGTTTCCCGGGTGCCAGTGCGACGCACGAGTTCGAGCTGTCCGTAGTCAGCGATCGTGCCGCAGCCGACCTTAATGGCGCGCGCCCTGATTTCACCCGGGCTGAACGAGGCCGTCAGGCGATCGAGGTGGCGTAACACCTCATGCGGTTTCGTGACTGGAAGGCCGGCCCCTGGCGAAAGGATGACGGCATCCGGCGCATAGTGGGCTGCAAGCGCATCGGGCTGCTTGGCTTTGAATGCCGAGAACCAGCTGCCTGCAAGAATTTCAGCAGCCTCGGGCGCGATCGTCCGGCAGGGCTCTGCTGCGGCCAGGGACCCGCTTGTTATCGCGGCAAGGCTCGGCATAACCAGACAACGCACGAGGCAAGACACAAATCCTGAACTTCGACGCATGGCCCGCAACTCCACCGACAGGAACGTCCGTACACATTGCGAGACAAGCGTTAAGTCCAGTTTAACCAGGCGCTCAGGCTCGCTTGCGGCCAGAACGCGCGTGGCATTGACGCGCCGCGACAAGCGCTGCCCGGCGCAAGCGCCGCGCCCGATTTAGAGCAGCCAGATGGTTGCAAGACCCAGGAAGACAAAAAAGCCCACGACATCCGTGATGGTCGTCAGGAAGACGCCGGAGGCGATCGCGGGATCGAATCCAACCCGATCGAGCACAAGCGGGATCACGATCCCCGCGAGGGCAGCCACACAGAGATTGAAGATCATCGCCGAGCCGATCACCAAGCCGAGCGCGCCGGACCCAAACCAGATGAATGTCACCGTTCCGAGCAGCGTCGCGAACACGAGACCGTTGACAAGACCAATCGAGGACTCGCGAAGGATCACGCGCGACGCGTTCACCGCACTGAGATCCTTGGTGCCGAGCGCTCGGACGGCGACCGTCATCGTCTGTGTGCCGGCGTTGCCGCCCATTGATGCAACGATCGGCATCAAGACGGCGAGCGCCACCATCTGCTCGATCGACGCGTCGAACAACGAGATGACGGAGCTGGCGAGGATCGCCGTAAACATATTGAGCAACAGCCAGGTGAAGCGGCTGCGCGCCGCGTCCAGTACGGTATCGAGCAGGCTCTCGTCACCGACCCCACCGAGCAGGCGAATGTCCTCGTCGGCTTCGTCCTGGATCACCTCGACCACGTCGTCGACGGTGATCACGCCAACGAGCCGCGCGCTCTCATCGACGACAGGCGCAGACATAAGATCGTAGCGCTTGAACCTGCGCGCGACGTCCTCCTGGTCCTCGGTCGCAAGAACGGGCTTGATCGAGCTATCCATGATCTCGGCAACAGACGTCCCTGCCGGCACGCGCAACAGCTTGGACAGCGAGACAGCACCGAGCACCCGAAACGTCGGATCGACGACGAACAGTTCCGAGAAGCGATCCGGCAGGTCGTCGTTGCCGCGCAGGAAATCGATCACCTGATCGACCGTCCAGAACGGCGGCACGGCCACGACGTCGGCCTGCATGATGTGGCCGGCCGTCTCCTCGGGGTACTCGAGATTGCGCAAGAGCGCCGAACGGTCCCGGGCTGACAGTTGATCGAGCACCGCGCGCCGCTCTGGCTCCTCGAGGCCATCGAGGACATAGGTCGCGTCGTCCGTATCGAGTTCGCCGATCGCGCGCGCGAGGTAGGCTTTCGGCAATGCAGAACGCACCGAGTCGCGGACGGTCTCGTCTAGCTCCGAGAACACGTCAACGTCGAGGCGATCACCGAGTGCCAGGATGAACGGCACCCGAATAGGTCCATCGAGCAGTTCAATGATCGTCGCGATGTCGGCGGTCTGAAATCCGTCGACGAGCCCGACGAGCGTGGCGTGATCGTCAGCTGCAAGGGATGCAGCGATCGCGCGCAAGAGGTCACCGGAGACCGAGCCCGGGCGCGACGCATCTGTTCTCTCGTCTATCGGCGTGACCATCGGCCTCTGGTCTTTCGGTCGCGGACATTTGAGCGGGGCATCGATCGGGGCGGTTCTGGATCACACACCGATGACAAGGGTGCGAAGGTCGCCTCCTCTATGTTGAGGAACGTTCCGTCTCACGGGCTTGACGTGATTCGCATAGAATGTGCCCGCACGGCGATCCAGCCGCATGAAGAGCGCAGCAGCGAGCTGTCTGTGGGCAAGCCACATGATTAAGGGATGGCAGCGCACCCAGTCATGCTCCTGCCACGGGTTCGACGCAGATCGGCGTCAATGCCGTCTCGGCAAACGGGCGTCTTACCGTTACGACCGCGATGCAGACGGCGCAGGCTTAGGCACAGCATCGAGCGTTGTTCCGCAACAGCGCCAGCATATTCTTCGCCGATGAAGGGAACCGCCTTGGCAAGCTGGCGAAGCCAGTATTCTCTTCGCCGGCCTCAGATCCGGGAACACGTCCGATGCACTACGCGTCAGCTTCCGCATTTGCCCTCTCCGTCCTGCTTGCTGCCGCAGCAGCAGGCGCAGACACCGCGCTCGCGCAGCGTTCGGAGGCAAGCCAAACCGGCAACGCTCGGACAACGCGGACAGACTGTGCAAACCCGAATGCGATCGGTGTGTCACGGGTGATCGAGATCGACACGACCGGTGGCCCGCACTTCGGACAGCAGCAGTATAAGACGGAAGACCCGCTGCGTGATCGCGAGGTCGTTTTGACATTCGACGACGGACCGCTGCGGCGCCACACGCAAACGGTGCTCGCAGCGCTCGAGGCCCACTGTACCAAGGCGACATTTTTCGCGGTCGGTCGCATGGCGATCGCGGATGCCGATATGCTGCGCCGGGTCGCCGATGCGGGCCACACGATCGGCCACCATACCTGGTCGCATAAGAACCAGCAGCGCAACAACCTGCAAACCACCATTGCCGAGTTCGAACTCGGTGTGAGCGCCGTCGACCTCGCAATCGGGCGGCCGTCGGCGCCGTTCTTCAGATTTCCGTACCTTGCTGATCCGGATCGCATGAAGGCGTACGTGTCACAGCGCGACTTCGGCATTTTCTCGATCGACATCGACAGCAATGATTGGCGCACGAAGGCGCCTGAGCGCGTCCATGCCACCGTGATGGCGCAGCTGCGGCTCAAAGGGAAAGGCATTGTCCTGTTCCACGACATCCAGCCTTCAACCGCTGGATCAATCCGCCGGCTGCTCGATGACATGCGCGATGCCGGATACAAAATTGTCCACATCGTCTCCAAGGCGCCGACAGTCACGCTGCCCGAATATGACGAGGAGGCGGCGATCCTGCTCGAGAACAGGTCCTGGACGCGCAACGCCCGTCCCCTCAAGACGGCGTTCAAATTCGATGGTGGCGCCCTGCCCGCGACCTCCGAGACCGTTGTGCGAACGCGTTCAGAAGCAGCGAGCGACAGGCCGCAAGCGCTGCCACCTGCCGCTCGGCCAACCACGAGCCCGTCACCAGCGGCGCAAGAACCGAGTTTGCCGCCCCCCCCTTCTTCGAGCGCATTCCAAACGCCAAGCTGGCGTGATGATGTATTTGGCGGGCGTTGACCGGTCCTGCACCGGCGCGCTGTGAACGTGCAGAAGGTTGTTCATTACGGCGGGGCAGGCTGTCCCGTCGAACCGACCCGGTGACGCTGAAGTCGTCAGACCAACAGCGAGTGGCCGCAGGACGGCTTGAACAGCCACGAGAACAGTGGGGTGCGCACTATGTCCAGGGACAAGTCGGGACCGTTGACGGCGCGCTGGATGCGCAGGCCCGATGGCTCCAACTGGGGCGAATTCGGGCCTGACGACGAGGTCGGCCGGCTCAACCTGATCACACCAGAGAAGGTGCGCCAGGGCATTGCTGAAGTGCGCGAGGGGCGGACCTTTTGCCTGTCACTCCCCCTCGACTATCCGGGCGGCAACGTCCTCCACCCCGCTCGCCATCCACCACAGCGCTTTGCAACGGCAACGCCGGACGGAAAGGTGCGCTCGCTGCTGCCAACGTCACAAGCCACTGGCAATCCAGACTTGACTGATGTGGTCAATGACGACCGCGTTATTCTGCACACGCAGTATTCGACACAGTGGGATGCTCTATCTCACGTCGGCGCAATGTTCGATGCCGATGGCGATGGCCGCGATGAGGTCGTTTTCTATAACGGCTGGCGCGGCGGCAGCGATATCACGCTTGCGACTTCGTGCGACGACGATTGCGGCGGACACCCGGGCGCGACGGCATCCCGACTTGGAATCGAAAACATGGCACGGCGCTGCGTTCAGGGCCGGGCGGTCATGATCGACCTCAGGGCCGCTTTCGGCGATGCCAAGAAGGACGTGACGTTTGCCGAGTTGCGCCGTGTTATGGACGATCAGCACGTCGTCGTCGAACCAGGCGATATGGTGTGCCTCCACACCGGCTTCGCCGACCGCGTGCTCGGCATGGGTCGCGCGCCGGAAGCGGACACCATCCACAATATGTGCTCTGCACTCGAAGGTCGCGATCCAGACCTCCAAGATTGGGTTCGCGAGAGCGGCCTCGCCGTGCTCATCGCCGACAATTACGCCGTTGAACGTGCCCCGAGTGAGACCGGGACGGGCCCCAGGGCGATGCTGCCACTGCATGAACTCTGCCTGTTCAAGCTCGGCATCCACCTTGGCGAGATCTGGTATTTGACGGAACTGGCCGTCTACCTCGCCGCAAACCGGCGCAATCGCTTTCTATTGACCGCGCCGCCCCTGTTCCTGCCCGGTGCCGTTGGATCGCCGACCACGCCAATTGCAACGGTTTGATCCGGGACGCTTGGTCAAAGCCCTCGGTCACTGGTCCCTGATCATGGGCAAGTGGCTGCACGGCGGGCGTCAGTCCAAGGCGCGTACGGTCACCGAGGCGCCAGACCGCACGCGTCCAAAGTCTCGCACATCGCCTTCTGCGTCGGCCCAGACGTTGCAGGGACTGGCCAACCGGATCTCCGATCCTTGAGAGATGGGCGTCGGACCGAAGCCAATGGCGATCGCATCACCGTCAGGCCAGAATGCAATTTCGCCAGCATCAACCACATCTTTTGCGTCCGCCTCGCGGGCACATTGAACGGGCGTCGCAAAATAGATTTCGTCTCCCCAAGTCGAGACGCGAGCCGCGATGGGCAGAGCGAGCCAGATCCGTTCCGCGGTTGGTGTTTCGCGCAACCGCGCAACGATGCGGACCCCGTCGGCGATGATTTCCAGTCTGCGCATGTTAGCCGCTCCGCATACCGATCATCCTGGATGTGGGCGCGAGCCGCACCCGCGACGGACGCAACCTTCCGGTCCATGGAGAAGAAAAGCCGGGCCGGATCCGTATCGCCATCGTTCGGGCACGCATGTCACGCAGTGCGGCGCAAGGCAACCTTGGCGCCGGGAACGATGCCCGACAGGACGCTGAGATCGTCGTCAGTATGACCCCAGACATTGCACGGTCGCATGAGCCGGATCTCGTGGGCACACGAGATCGGTGTCGGGCCCCAGACAAGTACGATGCGCGCGTCATCGGCCCAGAAGTAGAGTTCGCCCGGTCGACCGTTGAGCCGCGCGGTTCTATCGCGCCCTGCCCTCACCGGAACTTCGAAGTGCAGGCTCTCACCCCAGGTCTCGCCGACAGCGAACAGCGGCAGTGCGCGCCACATGACATGAGCCGTCGGAGTGTCATGGAGGACGATCTCAAACCGGCGGCCGCTGATCTCGAGGCTTGCGCGCCGCGGAGCGCCGGCGTCAGGCGGCAGCTTGGGGCCACCCGCCTGCTTGGGCTGAGGCGCTTTTCGCAGCAGGTTCGTTGGCATGTGACCCTCGCCTCGAGGTCGAACCTGTTTCTCACCACGCCCCGTGTGCCACGTCCCGGCACTTGCATCGCCGTGGCATCCGTTCTCATGCCCGGCCCCTGGCGCCTCTTGAGGCTCAGGCCGGCGGCGGGCCGAAAACTAGAACCGTGTTGAGCCCGCCGAACGCAAACGAATTTGACATGGCATAGTTGACCTCGTGCTTGCGGCCGACGTTCGGCACGTAGTCGAGATCGCACTGCGGGTCCGGTTGATCGAGACCGATAGTTGGTGGGATCCAGTTGTCCTGCATTGCCTTGATGCACAGGACGGCCTCGATGCCGCCTCCAGCCCCGAGCGGGTGGCCGTGCATCGACTTTGTCGAAGAGACCGGCATTTCGTAAGCATGAGCGCCGAACACGGCCTTGATCGCGTTGGTTTCGTTTGCGTCGTTGATCGTCGTCGCCGTGCCATGCGCGTTAAGGTAGTCGATCGACTGCGGGGAGATCCCCGCATCGTCGAGCGCAAGCCGCATGGCTTCGCTCGGTCCCTCGACGCCCGGATTCACCATGTCCCGCGCGTCGGACGTCATGCCAGTGCCAGCGAGTTCCGCCAGGATCCGAGCGCCGCGCCGACGCGCGTGCTCGTACTCCTCGAGAATCAGAATTCCAGCCCCCTCGCCCAGCACCGTGCCATTGCGCTTACCCGAGAACGGGAAGCAGCCCTCGGGCGAAAGCACGTGCAACGCCTGCCAAGCTTTCATCGTACCGTAGTTGATGACCGATTCCGAGGCGCCCGCGATCGCGACGTCAACCATGCCGTTCTGGATATAGTCGCGTGCCGCTATGATCGCATGCGTCGCCGTGGAGCAGGCACTGCAGGTCGCAAACGTCGGTCCCTTGACACCGAACTCGATGCCCACGTGCGCGGAGGCCGACGAACCGATGATCCGCAGCAAGGTCAGCGGATGCGTCGCCCGCTTGTTCTCGATGAACAGCGCGCGGTAGGCGTTTTCATAGGTTGTCAGGCCGCCAGCGCCGGACCCGATGATGCAAGCGGTGCGATAGGGATCGGTGAATGGGACTTCGAGGCCGGCCATCTTGACGGCTTCATCCGCCGCAGCGGCAGCGAACCAGGAATATCGGTCGGCATGCAAGATGATCTTGTCACGCTCGAAATGGCGCAGGCGCGATTTCGGATCGAAGTCCTTGATCTGCGCTGCGATCAGGATCTTGAGATCATCGAGCGGAAAACCACCCAGCGCGCTCACGCCGCATCTGCCCTCGTGCACGCTGGCCCACAGTTGATCGACTGTCGTGCCGATCGGCGTGACAGCACCGAGGCCGGTCACAACCACGCGACGCTTCTCGCCGGCTGCGTTCATGAAATAATCCTTATCCCGAAATCGCGATCCGCTGCCGCAACTTGCCTGCGGGTCTGATGATCGAACTGTTCACAAGTTCAGAGGGGTGACCTAGCCAAGGGCCATCATCTGGATCAACGAGGGCCGCGCCCCAGCAGTCGTGCCCGAGCCTGGGCTGGGCATGACCGCCATTTCCGCGATCATGACCGACGATCGCCGCTCCGAGGCACGTCTCACTATCGCGCGTTCAAGGCGCGTCGCCCGGACGTGCCTCAGGCCGTCGCGTTGGCCGTTCCGCTGCCTGCGTTTGCGATCAATTCTTTGACCTTGTCGACCACGGAGCCAACGGTCTTGAAGTCGCCAGCGCCCTCTGTCTCGTTGGCGTTGTAGGGGATCTCGATCCCGAAAGTGTCCTCGATGTCGAACACGATCATGGCGAGGTCGAGCGATTCGATCTGCAGGTCCGTCAACTCGGTCGACAAAGAGATGTCGTCGCGCTGTTCTTTCATGTGCTTTTTCAAGATATCGATGATCTTGGTCGCAACGTCGTCCATGTCGGTCTCCCAGTAGCGTACCCGTCGCAACCGTGGCGGCGGATACCCGTGCTGCCGCATTTATCCAGGTGCGATGGCAATTTTCGCCGTCACATACCTGCAAAGACTAGGGCTGTCCACCGCACCCGGGCGAGGGTTAGAGCCCATTTGGGTTAAACCCATGAAAGAACCGTGCCAAAGCCTCAGACGGGCACCGGGTTCGCTCACTGAGAAAGTGACCACTACTCAACGGGAATTAAGGTGATCCTCAGATTGCCTGCGACATAATGTATTTTCAAGGACATCGCCAAGCTCGACCCCGCTTGGTCGTCGAACGAGGTTTGGCACGCAAGACGTCCTCGGCCCGAACTTTGAGTGCAGCGTGCCAGGACTGTATTCACGTCGCGCGCACGACCGGCTCAGTACGGGTTGTTCGTGGTCCGCCGACAGAGGGAGGCATATGCCATGTCCCACGATGCGACGCCATCCAACACCATCCCCTCGCCCGCCCCAAGGGCGCGGGCCGACCATCACTGGTTGCAACGTTACCCAAGTGACGTCAACTGGTTCCAAACCTTCGACCCAGAACCTCTGACCGCCTTGCTCGACAGGGCCATCGCGCGGTTCCCACACACAACGTGCACGTCGTTCCTCGGGTCCAAGCTGAGTTACGGGGAGATCGGCAGCCGCGTGATCCGCGCGGCGGCGCACCTCCAATCCTTGGGCGTAGTAAAGGGCACGCGGGTCGGCCTGCTGCTGCCGAACACACCGACATTCATCATCTATTATTTCGCCGCCCTGAAGTGCGGTGCGATCGTCGTAAATTACAATCCGCTGTATACTGTTGAAGAATTGGCAGAACAGGTGCGCGACAGCGGCACCGATCTGATGATCACGCTCGACCTCAAGATCTTATTCGATAAGGTTGAGGCGCTGCTGCAGCAAGGTGTCCTCCCGCGCGCACTGGTTGCTAGTTTCGCAGCCCTCCTCCCCAGCGCGAAAGCGTTGCTGTTCAAACTTTTAAAGTCGGCTGAACTGGCAGCTCCGAACCGCTCACCACTGCGCGCACGCATCACGCTCGAAAGTGAGACGGCAATGGCCAGCACGCCGTTCTCACCCGTCGCAATCGACCCGGAACGGGACGTTGCTGTCCTTCAGTACACGGGCGGTACGACGGGGCTCCCGAAGGGCGCGATGCTCACCCATGCAAACCTCTCGATCAATACCCAACAGGTTGTGAGCTGGGCGACCGATCTCGCCGAGGGCGAGGACCGCGTCCTTGCCGTGTTGCCATTCTTCCACGTCTTCGCGATGACGGTCGTGATGAATTTTGGCATCGCGCGCTGCGCCGAGATCGTGCTGATGCCCCGCTTCGTGCTCAACGATGCTCTAGCGCTGATCCACCAGAGCCGGCCGACCGTCATGCCGGGCGTGCCAACGCTGTTCAACGCGATCCTGAACCACCCGAGGCTTGAAGCGTTCGACCTGTCTTCGCTCAAGTTCTGCGTTTCGGGTGGTGCGGCTCTGCCGGTCGAGGTCAAGCGAGGCTTCGAGGCGGCAACGGGCTGCCGCGTGCTGGAGGGATACGGACTGACGGAGACGTCCCCGGTCGCTCTCTGTAATCCCCTAAACGCGGAGCAGAAAGACGGCTCGATTGGGCTGCCGCTGCCACAGACGCGCGTTTCACTTCGCTCGCTCGACGATCCGTCGGTCGAGGTTGCGATCGGAGAGAAGGGTGAGATCTGCCTCGCCGGCCCTCAGGTCATGATCGGATATTGGAACCGGCCCGACGAGACTAGAGACGCGTTCGTCGATGGGTTGCTCCGAACGGGCGATGTCGCCATCCAGGACGCGGACGGCTACACCTTCATCGTCGACCGGATCAAGGATCTCATCATCTGCTCCGGATTCAATGTCTATCCGCGGCGAATCGAGGATGCGCTCTATGCGCACGACGCGGTTGCCGAGGTGACGGTCGTCGGCATCCCGGACGCTTACCGCGGTGAGGTCCCGAAAGCTTTCGTCAAGCTCAAGCCCGGCCGCACCGGCGTGACTGCAAAGGATCTCTACGAGCACCTCGCGCCGAAGCTGTCGAAGATCGAGATGCCCGCCGAGATCGAGTTCCGGGATGAACTCCCGAAGACTCTCATCGGGAAGCTGTCGAAGAAGGAACTCCGCGCCGAAGTCGAAGCCAGGCCGACCGAGCAAGCCGAAAGCACGGGCCCAGAGCGCACATGAGCGAGTTCAGCGCAACTGCTCGATTCTGATCAACCGCGTCGGCTCGACCGTGATGTCGCCCGTGGCTTCGATTGCAGCCAGCGCCGCGCGAACCGCCCCCTCTCGTGTTCCATGGGTGACGAGCACGACCGACGCAGTCGCGCCTGGAGGCGGCTCGTCCTGCGTGCCAGGAAGGGAATGAGACGCGCGCCGCTGCACGATCGATTCGAGTGAAACGTTCTGGTCCGCCATGCCCCGTGTAATGTGAGCCATGACCCCGGGGCGATCCTGTACGGTCATGCGAATGTAAAACGCACCCCGATGTGATCCCTCAGGCGCGACAACGATCGGCCGAAGGGATGATGTCGGCAATAGGAACGGCGGCATCCGCCACCCGCGGCAGATGTCGACGATGTCACCAGCGACCGCCGAAGCTGTCGCGCTGGCGCCTGCGCCAGGGCCGATCAGCAGCAGATGCCCGACGGCGTCGCCGTCGATGGCAACGGCATTGGTCACGCCCGACACCTCAGCGATTGCCGAGTGCTTTGCGACAAGGGCCGGATGAACCCGCTGCTCAAGACCCCGATCGGTCATCTCTGCAACCCCGAGCAACTTGATCCGATAGCCAAGATCGTCGGCCGCCTGGATGTCGGCTGGGGCGATCGATTGGATGCCCTCAAGCGCGATGCTCGCAAAGTCGACCCGGGTTCCAAAGGCCAGTGACGTCAGTAGCGCCAGCTTGTGTGCGGTGTCGTGGCCGCCGATGTCGAACGTCGGGTCTGCTTCGGCATACCCGAGCGCCTGAGCCTCGGCGAGGACATCGCCGAACGGGCGGCCCTCCTCCTGCATCTTGGTCAGGATGAAGTTGCAGGTACCATTGAGAATGCCGAAGACGCGCGTGACAGCGTTGCCTGCAAGCGCCTCGCGAAGGGTCTTGATGACCGGGATACCGCCGGCAACGGCCGCCTCGAAGCCGACTGCAACCCGCCGTTCCTCCGCGCGTTCCGCAAGGGCGATACCATGGCGCGCGAGCAATGCCTTGTTCGCAGTCACGACGTCGCGTCCGGCATCGATCGCAGCCTCGACTGAGGCTTTGGCAACGCCGTCGGCACCGCCGATCAGTTCGACGAACAGGTCGATGTCGGGGGATCGGGCGAGGGCTACGGGATCATCGAACCAGGTGGTCTGCGAAAGATCGACGCCCCTGTTCTTCGTCCGGTCGCGCGCGCAAACACCCGTCACGACGATTGGTCGATCGAGGGCCTGTTCCAGGGCCGACCGGCGACGCTCAAGCAGGGCGAGCAATCCAGCGCCAACGGTGCCGAGGCCGGCCACGCCAAGTCTCAAGGGGCTTTTCACATCGGGCTCCGATCGATTGGACTGTGGCTCGTTTGGGGCCGGTCGCCGCGATGTTGCAAGGCCGACCATCGGCGGGCGCCTTCAGCGGCTGGCGGCTTCGACCCAGCAGATGCCCGCCGGAACAACCGCGCGCGGGCGCGCGCGTCGTGCGCTCCCGTCGCAACCGCCTGCCACCCGACGCCTTCATCCGGATCGTGGACTGACGGTGACGGCTACTCCGCGGCATCGACCCGCGCAGCAAGAGGCAGTCCTGCCTCATCTGCCGGATCGAGCGGCAGCGGGGTGACCGGCGCTGGAGCACCGCTCTGCGCACGCATGGCAGCTTCAGCGTT
>JBHJOC010000108.1:0-39202 GCA_050330095.1 Hyphomicrobiaceae bacterium | reverse complement strand
CGAGGCGATCTACATCAGGCCAATGTACTGGGCAGATAGCGGCGGGGATATGGGCGTGCCCTCCGAGCCCGAGACGACGCGGTTCCTACTCTGCCTGTACGTTGCACCGATGATCCCGGCGACCGGGTTTTCGCTCGGGATTTCTCCCTATCGGCGTCCGAGCCTCGAGACGATGCCGACGAATGCCAAGGCGGGTTGCCTCTATCCTAACAGCGGTCGCGCGATCCTCGAGGCCAAGCGTCGCGGATACGATAACGCATTGATGCTCGACATGCTTGGCAATGTCGCCGAGACAGGGACATCAAACCTGTTTCTCGTCAAAGACGGGGTGGTCAAGACACCTGTCCCGAACGGGAGCTTCCTGGCAGGCATCACGCGTGCGCGCACTATCGATCTGCTGCGGCGAGAGGGGGTGCAGGTGGAAGAGCAGCGCCTGACGGTCGAGGATTTTCTTGACGCGGACGAGGTGTTCTCGAGCGGCAACCATTCGAAAATCGTGCCGGTGATCGGTATCGAGAGCCGTGTGCTCCAGCCGGGCCCGGTCGCGCGTACGACGCGGGAACTCTATATGGACTGGGCGCATTCTGCGTGACTGAGAGGGCGCTTTGCGGTTCGCTTGCGAAGGCGGTTTGCTTGAAATCTGCGGATCGGGCTCGCCGCGGCGTTCGCGCCCCATGTACGTCTGGCGGGACTTGGATAATATCACCTGATCGCGCGGGGCCATCGGAGTTCGCTCATGCCGTCCTATCGCCTGCACTGCTTTGCCCAGTCCGGCAACGCCTACAAGGTCGCGCTATATCTCAATTGCGCAGCTCTCGATTGGGAACCGGTCTTCGTCGATTTCATGCAAGGCGGGCAGACCCGCGAACCCTCGTGGCGCGCCGCCAATAATGAAATGGGTGAAGTGCCGATCCTTGAGGCCGAGGGTCGTAGACTGAGCCAATCCGGGGCCATTCTCACCTACCTTGCCGAGAAAACGGGAAAGTTCGCACCTAAGGGGCCTGACGAGAATTACGAGGCGTTGCGCTGGATCCTGTTCGACAATCACAAGTTCACGGGCTACTTCGCAACGCACCGCTTCATGCGGTCATTCATGCCGGCCGAGCCTGATCCGGCGGTGCTCGCTTTCCTTAAGTCGCGTTGGGAAGCGGCTGCAAAAGTCGTCGAGATGCACCTGCTGCGCCGTCCATTCCTGCTGGGCAAGGCGCCGACGATCGCGGACTTCTCGCTCGCGGGCTATCTGTTCTTCGGGCCCGAGGAAACGGGCATCAATCTCGTAAAGGACTACCCGAACATCTACGCCTGGACCGAGCGGATGACAGCACTCCCTGGCTGGGTCGGTCCTTACGAACTGATGCCGGGAGATCGCGTGGCACCACTGCCGGTCCCACGACCTATTGCCCAGGAGGCGTAAAAACCATGGCGCTCCGCACGCGCCTAACTGAACACTTTGCGATCGAACATCCCGTTCTTCAGGCGCCCATGGCTTTTGCCGCTGGTGGCGCACTGGCTGCAGCTGTTTCGAACGCTGGCGGGCTCGGGTTTGTCGGTGGCGGTTACGGCGATGAAGCTTGGCTCAAGACCGAAGTGCGGGCTGCTGGCAACGCACGGGTCGGGATTGGGTTCATCACCTGGAAGGTGATGCGTGATGCGCCGCACCTGATTGATCAGGCCCTCACGCATAAACCCGCAGCGCTGTTTCTGTCGTTTGGCGCTGCCGATCGCGCTGCCGCACAGGCCAAGGCCGCGGGCATTCCGCTCGTCCTGCAGGTGCAAACGCGGCACGATGCTGAAGAAGCGATCAAGCTCGGTGCGGATGTCATCGTCGCACAGGGTGCCGAAGCAGGCGGCCACGGCGAGAACCGGGCCGTGATGACCCTGGTGCCTGAAGTCGCGGACCTGATCCAGGCCAGTGCACCAGATACGCTGCTCTGCGCGGCCGGAGGTATAGCAGACGGGCGCGGGCTCGCAGCGGCTCTGGCACTTGGTGCAGACGGGGTGGTTGTCGGCACGCGGTTTTGGGCGAGCCGAGAGGCGCGCGTGCATCGCAATCAGCTTGCAGCCGCACTCGAGGCTACCGGAGACGACACCGTTCGCCAGTCTGTCACCGACATCGCGCGCGGCTATGACTGGCCAACGCGCTTCAACATTCGCGTCGTGCGCAACGCCTACATCGAGCAGTGGCGGACTCGTGAACCGGAGTTAAAGCAGGCAGGCGAAGCCGAGCAGGCACGCTACGCAGCAGCGGTCGAGCGCGGAGACCCAACCATTGCAGCGGCGATTGCAGGCGAGGCGGTCGGTCTCATCCGCGACGTCAAGCCTGCGGCAGAGATTGTACGCGACCTCGTCGCCGACGCAGAACGCGTGCTGCAACGCCTTGCCCGCTTGGCCCTGGACTGATCCTGTCTGTCACAAGGCCAGAGAGCGGACGCCGTCAACACGAACCGGGCCTCCAGGCAGAAACGTGCCAAGGGCCAGCACCGCGCTCAATCACGTTGACGTCCAAGACAGCGTTTCGGGCCAGAGCGAACCGAACAATTCCAGGGAGCAGCTCAGATGCATTTTGCACTGACCGATGAACAAGCCGCCATTCAAGACATGGCACTCGATTTCGCGCGCGAACGTCTGGCGCCGGAAGCTGATCACTGGGACGAGACGGGCCACTTCCCGGTCGGCGTTCTGCGCGAGACCGCCCCGCTCGGCATGGCTGCCATCTACGTTGATGCAGACCTTGGCGGGTCGGGCATGAAGCGTCTCGACGGGGCGCTCATCTTTGAGGCGCTGGCTTATGGTTGCCCGACCATCTCGGCTTACCTGTCGATCCACAACATGGTGGCTTGGATGGCGGGGCGCTACGGAAATGACGCCCAGCGAGACCGTTGGATGGACAGGCTGACGCGGATGGACTGGCTCGCAAGCTATTGCCTGACGGAGCCATCATGCGGGTCCGATGCGGCGGCACTCAAGACGCGGGCCGTGCGCAAGGGTGACCGGTACATCCTCAACGGGACCAAGCAGTTCATCTCCGGCGCCGGTGAAACGGACTTCTATCTGGTGTTTGCACGGACCGGCGACGAAGGCGCGCGGGGGATCTCGGCGTTCGTTGTCATGAAGGGCGCGAAGGGCCTGTCGTTCGGTGCCAACGAGCGAAAGATGGGCTGGAACGCCCAACCGACACGGCAAGTCGTATTGGAGGACGTCGAAGTCCCACTCGAAGATCGGCTTGGTCCTGAAGGTGAGGGCTTCCGCTACGCCATGAGCGGTCTCGACGGCGGCCGGATCAATATTGCGGCCTGTTCGACGGGAGCAGCCTGGGCCGCTCTCGACCGCTCACGCGCCTATGCCCACGAGCGCCAAGCCTTCGGGCGCGAGATTGCCGAGTTCCAGGCCGTGCAGTTCAAGATCGCCGATATGGCGACTGAACTCGAAGCCTCGCAACTGATGCTCTATCGCGCTGCAGATGCGCTCGATCGGGCGGACCCGAAAGCGACAATGTACTCGGCAATGGCGAAGCGGTTCGCGACGGATCTCGGCTCCAAGATCGCGAACGACGCGCTGCAGATTCACGGTGGCTACGGGTATTTGAAGGACTACGGGATCGAGAAGATCGTGCGCGATCTGCGCGTGCACCAGATCCTCGAAGGCACGAACGAGATCATGCGGGTCGTGGTTGCGCGTCATTTGCTTGGCGGCAACCGGTGAGGCTGGAACCGCGGCTGCCGCGCTGCGCCGCGGAGCTCACGGGATGACCGGCTCAACAGGGCAGCAGCCCTGTTGACGAAGCGAGATGAACAAGCGGAACGATCGGATCGACCAAAACCCAAACGTCGCAGGCGGGACACGGAGCCGCAAAAGGACGGACAGCGCAGGACCGGACACTTGATCTGCATGCCCCGAACTGGCTTTGTCAGGCCATGAGTTTGACGCTTCAGACCTTGGCTTTTCTGCAATTTTTCATCGCCATCGTCGGCATAGGCCTCGTGCCGAAGGCGACGGTCATCGCTCTGGCCGTCTTCGTTGCCGTCGCGCTGGGGGTCATGGTCGCCCAGCGCATCCCCTGGCGCGATTGGGTGCACCTGGCTGCCCCAGCGTGGTGGTTGATCGCGCTCGCAACCCTGGCCCTCGCATCAGCAGTCTGGTCGATTGATCCGTCGGCAAGCCTCACAAAGGGCGCTCTGCTGAGCCTCGTCGTCACTGGAACCGGCGTTGCCCTCGCCTCGGTTCGCCATATCGATCCCCGGCTGGTGGCGGCTGCCGGCCTCGGGATTATCAGCGGAACCATCAGCCTCGTCGGCGTCAACGCGTTTGAGCTCATGACCGACCAGTTGTTGAGCCGGCAGGTTTACACATGGTTTCCGGCGTTGATCGTCGCTCCGGAGAAGCACGTGTTCGTGCGCGATGGGGTTGCGGTTGCTGTCAGCGAAGCCAACTCAAACCGCCGCATTTTCCTCGCGACGCTGCTGCTGTGGCCGCTTGTCTATGTCCTCTGGTCGAGCCCGCCAGGGGTTGTGCGGACGATGACCGGCCTGGCGCTGGCGGCCAGTTATACAGTGCTCTTTTTACTGACGAAGCACCAGACATCGCAGTTTGCCGTCGTACTCAGTCTCGTCGCGTTCTCTATCGCGCTGCTCCATCGACATATCATCTTGATCGGACTGGCGGCTGCGTGGTCAGCTTCGGTGCTTCTCGTCGTCCCGCTGGCGCTAGCGCTCCACAGCGCCGAGTTGCACCGCGCCCCATGGCTCTTCGAATCTGCGCGGCATCGTGTTGTGATCTGGAACAATACGGCCGAAGCAACGCTCGACAGCCCGGTCCTCGGGATTGGGGCGCACGCAACCTCGACACTCAATGCACAGACGCGTCCACCGATACGGCGCACCGAGGCCGCTGATCCGCTCGAGGTGCTCAACTTGAGTGAGCACGCCCACAACGTTTACCTGCAGACATGGTTTGAACTCGGGGTGGTTGGCGCAGCCCTGCTCCTGGGTCTCGGGCTGAGCGTTGTCCTGACGCTCCGGACCCTCAGCGGACCATTCCTCGCCTTTGCCGCGGCACAGGTCACGGTGGTCGCGACGTCGTTCGCGTTCGCATTCGGAATGTGGCAGGAGTGGTACTGGTCAGCGATCGCGATAAGCTTCGTCGTGCTGAACCTCGCACGGGTGACTTCCGAGCGAGGCAGCCCCAACAGCGACCTCAAACGTCGCTCAGTGCCGTCCGCCGCACGGTGACGGCCTCGCGGCGCTTCACGTCCGGTTGCAGTTGGGTGCCAAGCCCGGCGCCGACGGGCACGGTGATCGTGCCAGAGTCGATAGGTGGCAGTTCGGTCACGTACTGGCCGTACCAACCGAAATAGAACGCCCGGACGATTTCCTGCACCCAACAGTTCTCCGCATGGAGCGCCATGTGCGTCGAGGCTGTAAGCACGACAGGGCCCGTGCAGTCGTGGAATGCAACTGGCACATGATGCGCGCGCGTCAGCGTCGAAATATCACGGGCGAGGGAAACGCCGCCGCACCAGGACAGATCGCAAATGACCATCGACAAAGCATCGAGCTCGCAGAGCGTGCGGAAATCTGAAAGCCCGCCGCGGGTTTCGCCAACCGCGATCGGACACGTCGTCTGGGCTGCAACATCGCGCAGGGAATCGAGATGGTCGAGAAAGACCGGATCCTCGACCCACATCGGACGATAATCCTCGAGCGCGCGGGCGATCTTGACCGCCATCGGGCGCGACCAGAGGCCGTGCAGCTCCGCTGCAATCTCCATCCGATCGCCGACGGCGACCCTGATCTTCTCGAACGGCTCCAGCCCGCGATTGAGGTCTTCGACACCGATCCACTGGCCCTGGCTCGCCTCTGCAGCATAATCGAACGGCCAGATCTTCATGGCCGTAATGCCCATCTCGAGCAGAGAATGGGCAAGCTCATCGGCGCGGCCGAGGAACGCTTCGAGGTCTTCGTAGTCGCCATCGCCGGCGCTGAGGCCAAAATTGTCCGTGCCCTGCATGGGGCGCGTCTGAACGTAGGAATTGCCAGCGCAGGTGTTGTAGACACGAACCCGCTCGCGCGCGCGCCCCCCCAGGAGATCGCAGATCGGCTTGCCCGTCGCCTGACCCAAGAGATCCCACAGCGCAATATCGACTGCCGAGCGCCCGCGCATCTCAGCGCTGGCGCCGACAAAGCCAACATAGCCCGTGAGCCGCGCTTGATGCCGCGCAATCTGCAGTGGGTCTTCACCGAGGAGATAGGGCGCGATCGTCTCGTGAATATGGGCTTCTGCAGCGCCCGGACCATAGAACGTCTCGCCGAGTCCCACGAGCCCCTCGTCGGTGATCAGTTCGACCCAAAGCAGGTTCGGGTGCGCGCGGGAACGTATCGTCTCAATGGCAACGAGTTTCATGGGGCTCAATCGGTTTCGCTTGCGGTAACGTCCGACGCATGCAGACCACGGTCAATCGACGAATCGCACGCGATCCGTCTCCAGGAGTGCGGTCATAAAGGCAAGTCCTGTCAGACCGCCCTCGACCTCGGCGATGACTTTGGCCTCGGCAGCCCGGATCGCCGCCACACGGTCGGCAACGGTTGCGACCTGCGCATGGGGCACGACGATCACACCGTCGCGGTCTCCGAAAACGAGGTCGCCTGCCGACACCACAACGTTGCCGATGGCGACGGGTAAGCCCACTGAGCCAGGTCCCGTCTTAACGCACGAGTTGGGCGTGATGGTGCGTGCAAACACCGGCAGGCCGATGGCTTCCAAGCCTTCCAGGTCGCGCGCCGCGCCATCGATCACAATCGCGGAACAGCCAACGTTCTTGGCAAGCCCTGCGAGAATATCCCCGCAAACGGCCGAGCCGATGAACCGATGCGCCTTGCTGACGACCGGCTTGATCGCCGCATCGAGTGCGCCGCGCCCGTTCATGGCATCGCCGAGGTGACCCGTCTGCGCCCCATCGAAGCGCGCGATGACCTCGGGCGGAATGCGGTGCCAGCTGCGTTTGATCGTCAAGAGCGGTGGGTCTTCCAGCATCGGGCGTCTCCTCGCGCATTTTTGATTACTCTTGTACCCGCTTTCCGCAGTTCGTGTGTCACCCTCGTCAGACGCTGAAACGACAGACGGAAAGCAAAGCGTGCGAGGACCATATTCGATCTCGTCCCGCTTTTCGATCAGAAGCCCCTGACCGATGCGTGTTGCGGATGGTGCAGGGACGTCGGGGCGAGCGATGGCCGCCGCGGCTGTTCATAGCAGGGACATTGGGCAACGGGCGCTTATGATGATGAAGGCAGCAGCAGTTGCTTTGGTTGCCTTGGCGGCCGCGGCCCTGATCGAACCGCGCGTCGCGTTTGCAGACGGCGCACGCATTCTCGTCATCGGCGATTCGCAGATTTCGTTCGGCAGCGGCCCAGTGCTCGAGGACTTCTTCAACAACCTCCCCTTGCGCTGCGCGGACGCCGGGCTCGAGCGCGTCGAGGCTCAGCGGCTGCAGGGAGCGACAGCCGGGTTGATCGGCGTGCGCGCGACCGGGCTGCACATGTGGCTCTCGCACTCGGCCGAAGGCAAGAAAATGCTATGCGAAAAGGACCCGACAGGCCTCGTGAACGCGAGCGTCTGGGGTACGGCCCGGCACAAGGCCCAGTGGATCCAGATCGGCGAGACGCCGGGGTTCGGATACTGCCGGCGAGGCACATCCGTGCTGGAGGCGCTGATCGGATCCGAGGCAGAGCCACCTGACCTCTTGGTCCTCCACTTCATGGGGCTTTCGGCGTGGCGATGGTCCAAGATCGACAACGTCCGGACCGACTTTGAGCACCTCGCGGACCAGTTGCCGCCCGACATGGGCTGCGTCGTGTTCACAACGGCGCCCGGCTACACGCAGAAGATCAATGGGCCCCGGCTTGCCGCCCAGCGGCACCTGGACACCGTTCTTGGCGACGGGAAGGGTCGATGCCGCTACGTGCCCGGCCTGACGACCGAGACCGTCGCACTGATCCAGGGACGGCCAGAGCGGTTCTATCGGACGCCTGCCGGACGGGTCAAAGACGCATTCCATCCGAACGAGGGCGCGGCCCGTGCGTTTCTCGAAAGCCGCCGTAGACCGCTCTGCCGCGCGATTGCGGCAGCGCTGCCAGCCACCAGACACACGCAGCGGGCAGGCGCGATAGCCACCGTGCCCGACGACGTCGAGATCGTTCGGCCATGAGCGATGAGCCCGCCACCCCGACGCCTACTCCTTGGCGCGCTCGACGAACTCACCGTCAGCCGTCGTCACAACGACTTTCTCACCTGCCGAAATATACGGCGGGACCATAACTTTGAGACCGTTCTCTGCCATCGCCGGCTTGTAGGACGAGGATGCGGTCTGACCCTTGACGACAGGATCAGCCTCGACCAGCAGCAGTGTCACGCGCGCAGGCAGCTCGATCGAAACAGCAATTCCTTCGTGCAGATAGACTTGGCACGGCATATTTTCCTGCAGGTACATCGCCTGATCCCCAACGATGTCCTTGGCAATCTCGAACTGGTCGTAGGTCGCATTGTCCATGAAATGGAACGCTGCCTCGTCCTCGTAGAGATAGTTGAGCGTCCGTTCTTCGAGGAACGCCTTCTCGACCTGCTCGGTGGTACGATACCGCTCCGTGATCTTCACACCGTCAGCGATGCGGCGCATCTCGAGGTGCGTGACCGGTGTTCCCTTGCCCGGATGGATATTCTCGGCGCGCATGACGGCGCACAATTTCCCATCGATCTCGAGAACATTCCCTTTTCGGATCGAGCTTGCGATCACTTTGACCACGACGACATCCTCTCGAAGATTGGCGGTGCGCGCGGCGGCGGGCTCGAAGCAGGAACCTTGACCGGGTTGCAGCACAGTGTTCGGGGCTTGTACTTGCGCTTTGCGTGGTGTTCAACCGCAAGACGTTGCAGCGCGCATGAGGCGTCGCGCCATTATGGCCCCGTCCGTCGATCGAGGGACACGCCAATCCAGGCGCGAGCAGCGCCTCGTGCAGTCAGTCACGTTGCTCGCGGCCCTCATGTCGCGCCTAAACGGCGGGCGGTCGCGGCTCTGGCGCGATTTGGGCGCGACAGGGCACAAGTTCCTGGTATCGCAGTCTGCGAAACCTGAGATGCCATCGAGCGGTTGGTTCCGTTCAGTCAGATTTCGACGTTCGGCATCGATAATCATGAGGCGAGCGGCGCGTGGCAAGGAGCCCAAGACCCTGGTGGGACCAAGTGCGACACGCAGACCGCCGCCCGCTGCTGCTCACCCGCAATGCCATCCGCCGCGCGCTCTCGGAGTGGTTCGAGGCGCGGGGATTTCTTGAAGTCGAGCCAGCCGTGTTGCAGGTCTCACCCGGCAACGAAACGCATCTGGCTGGGTTTGCAACCGAAGTTGAGACGCCCGACGGCCGGCGCGCACGGGCGTTTCTGCCGACCTCACCGGAATTTGCCTGCAAGAAGCTCCTCGCGGCCGGAGAACCGCGAATCTACACATTTGCGCGGGCATTCCGTAACGGCGAACGGGGGCGCTTGCATGCGCCCGAGTTCACGATGCTCGAATGGTATCGGACGCAAGCGACCTTCGAGGCCCTGCTCGACGACTGCGCGGCAATTCTCGACGTAACGGCCCGTGCTGCCGGCATCCGTGCCTTCCGGTCTGGGGGCCGCTCTTGTCCCGCCGACGTTGCGCCCGAACGCCTGAGCGTCGCCGATGCGTTTGCGCGGTATGCTCGCATCGATCTCGACGGTCACCTGCGCACAACTGCTGGCGGCGATCGCGATGCCTTCGCACGCCTCGCGGAAGAGGCCGGTCACAGGGTTTCCCACGATGACGACTGGTCGGACATCTTCGCCAAAGTGCTCACCGGCGCTGTGGAACCCCACCTTGGGTGCGAACGCCCGACGCTTCTGACCCACTACCCCGCGAGCGAAGCCGCGTTGGCGAATGTGTCGCGCACCGACCCCCTTTATGCTGATCGGGTCGAACTTTACGTCTGCGGCGTCGAACTCGCGAATGGCTACGACGAGCTTTGCGACCCGGCCGAACAGCTCCGGCGCTTCGAGAACGCGATGCGCGAAGCTGAGCGGCGCTATCGACGCAGCTATCCGATCGACGACGAGTTCATCGCAGCTCTGGACATGATGCCGCCTGCGGTCGGATGCGCGCTCGGCTTTGACAGGCTCGTGATGCTTGCAACGGGCGCACCGTCCGTCGATGCGGTGGCCTGGACACCTGTCGCCGCGTTCGGTGCGGCGGCTCCTTCGAGCGGTTGAGTGACGATGACCAACCGACCAGCCCCGCCGCGTCGTTCGCTGACCTCGCTCGAGGAACTTGCAGCCGCGGGCTTGATCGCGACCGGCGAGGACAGTGGCCTCGACACGGTCGCTGCCCGCTATGCGATCGCGATCACACCAGCAATGGCCGCACTGATTGACCCGGACGACCCGACCGACCCGATCGCGGCTCAGTTCGTTCCGAAATCGCGTGAAAATGCGACAACGCCCAGTGAGCGAAGCGACCCGATCGGTGATGGCACGCACAGTCCTGTGCCAGGTGTCGTCCACCGCTACCCGGACCGCGTCCTCCTCAAGCTTGCAAGTGTCTGCCCGGTGTACTGCCGGTTTTGCTTCCGGCGCGAGATGGTTGGGCCGGATAAGGGCAAGCCACTCTCTGAGGCCGAGCTTTCCGCTGCACTGGCCTACGTCTCGCGCCATCCTGAGATCTGGGAGGTGATCGTGACGGGCGGTGACCCGTTCGTGCTCTCGCCGCGGCGGGTGCGGCAGCTGAATGAGCGCCTCGACACGATCGCCCACGTGGCCGTCGTGCGCTGGCACACGCGCGTTCCAGTGGTTGCGACGGAGCTTGTGACACCTGATCTGGTGGCGGCGCTGCGGGCCTCGCACAAGGCGGTCTATGTCGCCATTCACGCCAACCACCCTCGCGAGTTGACGACCGAGGCGCTGGCTGCAATCGCGCGCCTCGTCGATGCGGGCATCGTCTGTCGGAGCCAGACCGTGCTCCTGCGAGGCGTCAACGACGATCCGGCCACGCTCGAGCAGCTGATGCGAGCTTTCGTTGCAGCGCGCGTCGTCCCATACTACCTCCACCATGTGGACCCGGCACCCGGGACGGCACACTTCAGGGTTCCTCTGGTTCGGGCACGTGCTCTAGTCCGAGGGCTGCGCGGGCGCCTCTCTGGCCTTTGCCAGCCAATGCTCGTCATTGATGTGCCGGGCGGCGCGGGAAAGGTCCATGTCGCACCGTCGGATCTGGAGACGGACACCGAGGGAGCTGTGTGGCTGAGAGATCGAAACGGCATCCGCCACCGTTATGATTGGGCGGAGGACGATCTGGACGCGAGCGCACCTTGAGCCGGCCCGGCTCTCTCAATCTTGCCCACCCGAGTGCGCATGTCAGTGACCCTGGAGCTTTGAAGATGAGACGCATCGGAGAGGCTGGCACAGGTCCTGCCCCAGAGATGGACGGGCAATCAGACGTAGGGGTGCACCGCTTCGATGTGATCCTCGTCGGTGGGGGCCTTGCCAACCAATTGATCGCGTTGCGGCTTGCGGCACAGCGGCCAGCACTGCGTATAGCGATCATCGAGCGCGGCCCGGTGCTCGGCGGGAACCACACGTGGTCGTGCCATGAAACAGATCTCCTGCCGGACGAGCGCTCATGGGTATCGCCCCTGATGTCCGTTCGCTGGATGAGCCAGCGGGTTGCGTTTCCGGACCACGCGCGCGCTTTGCGAACGGGCTATGGGTCGATCCTCTCCGATGGCCTTGCGCGCCACGTCGCAGGACGAGCTGAAATCACGGTCCTGACCAACAGCGCCGCTCGTGCACTCGGCCCCGACTATGCTGAACTTTGCGACGGCCTGAGGCTTATGGCCCCGCTCGTGATCGACGGCCGCGGCGCCCTCCAGCAACAACCGCTCGCACTCGCATTTCAGAAATTCTACGGCCTTGAGGTCGAGTGTGAAGAGCCGCACGGCGAGGCCGATCCCGTCATCATGGATGCGACCGTCGCCCAGATTGACGGCTACCGCTTCGTCTACACCCTGCCGATGAGCCCGACGCGCATTCTGATCGAGGATACCTACTACAGCGACGGGCCTGCCCTGTCGGACACCGCACTGGAAGCCCGCATCAGGGATTACGCGGCAGCCAAGGGGTGGCGGATCTCGGAGGTCGTACGAGCAGAGCGTGGCGTCCTGCCGATCACACTCGCCGGTGACATCGACGCCCATTGGGCAACCCTCGGCCAGGAACTGCCGCGTGTTGGACTGCGCGCCTGGTTGTTCCATTCGACCACCGGCTACAGCCTGCCCCTCGCCGTCCGGACTGCCGACGCCATTGCAGCAGCGCCGGACCTTACCTCGAACGCGATCGCTCGACTGACCGAAAGGCTTTCGCGGCAGGCCTGGGACGAGCAGGGCTTCATGCGCCTGCTGAACCGGTTGTTGTTCGTTGGCGCACGGCCTGAAGAACGCGTGGCTGTGATGTCACGCTTCTACCGGCTCGACACCGGTTTGATCGAACGCTTCTACGCCGGTCGTTCGACGATGATGGACAAAGCCCGCGTGTTCTCTGGTAAACCACCGATCCCAGTGTTTCGCGGCTTGGGGGTGATCCCGCAAGAACGCGCCTGGGAGTACGTTGCCGCCCGCGGCAGCATTTCCGCGGAGCTTGGCTGATCGGATGGACCCACTCGTCGAATTGAGCCGCGAGCGCATTGCGCGGGGCTCCAAGAGCTTTGCTGGTGCAGCGCGCTTGTTTGACCGCGAGACGCGCGCGTCGGCCTACATGCTCTATGCATGGTGCCGCCACTGCGACGACGAGGTGGACGGTCAAGAGTTGGGCTTCAACCGGCCCGATGCCGACCCGGCCGAAGCCCATGCGCGCCTCGAGCGGCTATTCCAAGAAACGCGTTCAGCCCTTGAAGCCAAACCGTCGTCTCCCGTGTTCGAGGCTCTGGCCCGGGTGGTCGCGCGCCACGACATTCCTCATCAGCACCCCTTCGAGTTGCTCGAAGGCTTCCGCATGGACGTCGAGGGCATGCGCTTCGTCACGCTGGATGATACGTTGCGCTACAGTTACCACGTCGCGGGTGTCGTCGGCGTCATGATGGCGATGGTGATGGGGGTTCGGACGAGGGCCACACTGAGCAGGGCTTCCGACCTGGGCATCGCATTTCAGTTGACCAACATCGCGCGGGATGTCGTGGCCGATGCGCAAGTCGGCCGCGTCTACCTGCCCGCCGAGTGGCTCGCCGACGCCGGTTTGCCGAGTTCGCTCGAACACGACGCGCGCATGCTCGCCGACCCGGTTCATCGCGCAGTGCTGTTCGACGTCACGGCGCGGTTGCTCGACACCGCCGACGACTACTATGCCTCGGCCGTGCATGGCATTGGTGACTTGCCACCACGAGCCGCGTGGGCGATTGCATCGGCGCGCAACGTCTACCGTGAGATTGGTCAGGAGATCCGGCGCAAGCGCTCTGCGGCCTGGGACACGCGCGCCTATATCGGCAGAGCACGCAAACTAAGCGGTGTCGCGCTCGGCGGGGTTCAGGCGATCGTCTCGCGCGTCAGCCCCGTCGATCGCTCGGCGGGCTCACGAAAAGGGCTCTGGACGCACCCCGACCTGAGGGTCGACGACCTTGGACTGGATTAGGCGCGGCTCGCGCCTTGGCGGTTGAGGTGCCACAGGCCCGGTTTCGGACCCTGCGACCGGTTGTCCCGGCGCCAGCAAAGCATCATCGGTCCCGACTTTACCGCTTCGCGGCGGTTCGCCATCACACGACGTTGTGGCACCCTGGGCAAGATTGGTCCGTGGCGCCGAGACTGGGCTTGATGCCGCGTCTGCATCAGCTGTTTGAAGCGCTGCCAGAGCGATCTCCCCGGCCCGCAGCTTGTCGAGGCCGCCGGGTTTCCTGAGGGTGGTACGCTCGTGGGACGGTTGATCGATGCATTGCTTGCGCAAGGGGCGAATGCGTCGCACGTCGGAGACGAACCGGCAGCCGAGCAGCGCTGGCCGCCGCCAGACCACCGCGCAGTCAACCTCCACCGCGTCGAGATCGACGCGCAGTGAGAATTCACTGGGAATGCCGATCGTCTCCGGCACTTCGACCCGGCAGCCGGTCTCCGACATGTCTCGGACAGTGCAGGAAAACGACGAAGTTCCATTGGCGAAGGCGATCAGCCCAGACTTGAGCATCCGCCTTCTGAGGGACCGTCGACGTTCATCACGCATGGTGCGCCACCTCGTGTGATCTGCGGCGTCAAGACCGCAGACTTCCAGGAGGGCACTGCAAAGCCCGTACCGACTGCCCGCCGGGCTCAGACTTGAGGCTCGACGCCCGGAGCGGGAGGCGTCTTGAAAGTCTGGTGCAACATCCGCTTCAACCGACCACTTGATCGCGAATACGGTCACACGTGGTCGGCCACTGCTCTAAGGCCGCGGAGTAGTGGCAGGTGTTCGCCGGCAAGAGACAGCGTCTGCCCGCTCGGATGCGGGCGCCAAGACGCCTCAAACTGTGTCGGCAACCACACCGATCGGCCGGCCCCGCGCCTCGGCGCGTGCGCGTTCGTGCAAGCTCGGGAGTCTCCACCACGGCGCATCCGGCACGTCGTGATGTTCGTGGTGATAACCAAAATGAAAACACGTCAGCAGCGACCACCACCAGGAATAATCGCTCGTCCGGCTGCGGTGACGGTCGGAGAACGCGGGGGTATCCGGGCGGTGCGGCAGGTACGTGCCAAAATAGAACAACTGGAACGACGATGCGATTGCCGGCACGGTCAGAAATGTCATGATGTTCTCGAGCGGTACGCCCAACAGGAGCATGTAGGCCCACACCCAGGCTGCAATGACGATGATTTCCTTGCCGCTGAAATATTCGCGAAAGAACTTGAAGTACCACGGCCAGAAGGCATGTGGGCGCTGGTCGAGGAAGTCGGGATCGTCTGCCGTTCCGGCGTGACGGTGATGCAGGTGATGCTTGCGGTTCATGAACGGGAATGAGAAGCCCGCATAGAGACCAAGGCAGATCTGGCCGACGATCCTGTTCCAGGTCGGCCGCAATGGGACCAGCGACCCGTGCATGCAGTCGTGCGCCACGATGAACATGCCGACATAGAGCCACGTCAACAGAGCCATGAGCCCGAGGCCAAGGGCTGCCGTCTCCCACGACCAAGTGAACGCAAACATCGCAATGGCGTGCGTCGCGATCCAGGCGCCGATGATCAGCCCGGCGAGCGTCAGCCCAATGCGCGCCTGGCGGATATAGCCAGCCCTGACGGCGTCGGGTGTTGGTGAGGCGACGGGTTCAGCGGATGTCAGCATGTCAGGCTCGCTCAAATAGCCGGCGCGACGGCGGTGGGTGGCACAAGCGTCGCACGCCAGGACTATACGTGGTACGAAGTTGACATGGGAGACCCGTCGGACGCTCTGACACAGGTGGGCAGCATGTGTCGCACCGCGCATCGCAGCCGCCCGCTTCTCATTGCCTGTTGTCCGTGACCGCTGCCGAGCCGTGAGTAATGTCCGAGATCCGATCACGCAAAGACGCACACCTTGACATCGTACTGTCTGGCGAGGCCGCCGCGACCGGAGCATCGCACTTCGACCGCATCCGGTTTGTCCATGAGGCAGCACCGAGCTTCGCACTTGCCGACATCGACCTCTCCGTCTTGTTTCTCGGACATCGACTGCGCGCGCCGCTGTTGATCAGTGCAATGACCGGCGGCCCAGCGCGGGCTGGCCGCATCAACGAGCATCTTGCTGAGGCGGCTGAGGCGCTCGGCCTTGCCATGGCTGTTGGCTCACAGCGCATTGCAATCGAGGCCGAAGGCGATGCCGGGGTCACACGGAGCCTGCGTCAGATCGCGCCAAGTGCCATGCTGATTGCCAATATCGGAGCAGCCCAGGTAGCCGCCTGGAAATCACCAGCCAAAGTGCTGCACGCCGTGGACATGATCGAGGCCGATGCCCTTTACGTGCATTTCAACCCGCTGCAGGAAGCCTTGCAGCCATCGGGCGATACGGATTGGCGCGGCCTCGACGCGGCACTCGAGGACCTTTGCCGCGCTTCGCCCGTTCCGGTGCTGGCAAAGGAAGTCGGCGCAGGGATCTCTGCCCGGACGGCGCGACGGCTCGTCGATCTCGGGGTCCAGGCCATCGACGTCGCAGGGACCGGTGGGACGAGTTGGGCTGCCGTTGAAACGGAACGCCACGCCGATGCCATCATGCGGGAGACTGGCGTTCCCTTCCGCGATTGGGGTATCCCGACGCCTGTGGCGATCTCTCAGGTTGCAGGAGCCTGTCCGGGCGTGCCCATCGTCGCATCAGGTGGCATCAGGCATGGCCTCGACGCCGCCAGGGCAATCCGGTTGGGCGCTGACGTCGTTGGACAAGCAGCACGGTTGCTTGCGCCGGCGATCGAAGGCAGTGGCGCTGTCGTCGCAGCCTTGGAGGGAACACTTGATCAACTGCGGATCGCGTGTTTCTGCACGGGGTCGCAGTCGCTCGACGATCTCCGACGCGCACCGCTTCAGGATTTCGCAACAGCGGGATCGAACGAATTCAACGACCTAAGGTAATGCCGGACGGCTGCCGCCTGTGAGCCCCGGTGATTGGGAGACGGCTTTGTGATGGATGGCAGTGTGATCGACGTGGACGGTGATGTGGCTGCCGCGGGCAAGGCTCGCCAGAGCGGTGGCGGTCCGCACGCCCTCGTGATCGGTGCGGGGTTCGGCGGCATCGCTGCGGCTCTCAGGCTGAGGGCCAAGGGGTATCGCGTCACGATCGTTGATCGCACGCCGCGCCTCGGCGGGCGGGCCCAGGTGTTCGAGCGCGATGGCTTTCGCCACGACGCTGGACCGACAGTGATCACGGCGCCGTTTCTGTTCGATGAACTGTTCGAGCTGTTTGGAAAAAAGCGCGAAGATTACGTGACATTCGTTCCGCTCTCGCCCTGGTACCGCTTCTACTACCAGGATGGGACGCACTTCGACTACGGCGGGACGGTTGAGGACACACTCGCTGAAATCGCGCGCTTCGAACCGAAGGACGTTGAGGGCTACAAGGAACTGCTCAAGCATTCCCAGAAGCTCTACGACGCGGGTTTTACCGAACTCGCAGACCAGCCGTTCCACAGCCTGCCGTTGATGCTGAAGCAAATCCCGAGGCTCGCAGGGCTGAGGACCGACCGGACGGTCTGGCAACTCGTGACAAAATATCTGTCCCATCCGAAGCTGCAGGAAGCATTCTCGATCCAGCCGTTGCTCGTCGGTGGAAGCCCATTCGACACGACAAGCATCTACGGCCTCATCCACTACCTCGAGCGGCAGTGGGGCGTGTTTTTCGCCATGGGCGGAACGGGCGCGATCGTGGCGGCATTCGAAAAGCTGATGGTCGAGGAAGGCATCGACATCCGCCTGCGCACAACGGTGCGCGAGTTGACGCTCAATGGCCGCAAGGCGACGGGGGCAATCCTCGAAACCGGCGAACGGATCGCAGCGGACGTCGTCGTGTCCAATGCCGACCCGATGCACCTCTACCGCAAAATGGTGCCGGACAAAGCCCTGGCGGCCTCGACGCGGGCAAAACGCAACTCACGCCTGTCAATGGGCCTGTTCGTCATGTATTTCGGCACATCGGAAACCTATCCTGATGTTGCACACCACACGATCTGGCTCGGGTCGCGCTACAAGGATCTCCTCGACGACATCTTCCACCGCAAGATGTTGGCCGAAGACTTTTCGCTGTACCTCCATCGCCCCACCGCGACCGACACGAGCTTCGCGCCAGAGGGCTGTGACAGCTATTACGTTCTCTGCCCGGTGCCGAACCTGAATGCCGATCTCGATTGGTCGGTCGAGGGGCCGAAACTGCGAGAGCGCATCATCGCAGCCCTTGGACGCACGGTACTGCCAGGGCTCAAGGAGACGATCCGGTCAGACTTCTACATGACTCCTGAAGATTTCGAGAGCGACTACCTAAGCTACAAGGGCGCTGGCTTTTCGATTGCTCCGCACTTCACGCAATCGGCTTGGTTCCGCTTCCACAACAAGTCGGAATCGCTCGACAATCTTTATCTTGTTGGCGCCGGCACGCATCCAGGCGCTGGTATGCCGGGGGTGATCTGCTCAGCCAAGGTGATCGAAAAACTCGTTCCCGCGCCCGTTTCAGCCGTGTCGTAGACAAATTCGGCGGACGATCGAAACCCTCTCGGTACGGCGGCCACGACGCCGCTAGGTCATTGCTGCACCGCGGCACAAGGCTCTAATCCGTCGGCGGGTTTAGCGCGCCGCGCCGCGCCAGGATCTCTGACGCCAGAGTACGGGTGACGCGACGGTGGTGCGCCAAGGCCTCCCGGTCGAGTTCGCTGACAACCTGAACCGCAGCATCCATCGAACGTTCCATGCGGCTCAGCAGAAATTCGACGACGTTCGGGTCGATGGCGAGTTGGCGATCGTCGAATAGCTTTACCAGCAGCGCTCGCAGCAAGGCGTCATCCGGAGGGGCGATCTCGACACCGGGCAGAGCGCGCAGGCGTGATCGCAAATCGGGAAGTGTGATGTTGTCGAGGTCACCGGCCCTGTGCCGTGCCGTCACAAGGACGTGACCTTGATGCTCCCGCGCGAGATTGAGCAAGTGAAACAGCAGTCTCTGGTCGCCCGCCCCACGTTCCAAGTCCTCGACCGCGATGGCACCTGAAACCTTGAAGACGTCGATCGCATCGTCGGCGAGGCTCGAAAACGCCACGGCCTGCGCTCGGCTGCGTTCGCGCCAAACACTAACGAGATGGGTCTTGCCGCATCCGGGTGGGCCGCTGAGCAAAAGACCATGCGCCGGCCAACTGGGCCAGCGGTCGACGAGTTCAACTGCTGCCTGATTGGTCGGGGCAACCAGGAAATCACCCGCACCACGCGCGGTCCTATGGGCGAAGTCGAGCACCAGTTGTTGCGGACGGGGCTCGTCGCTCATTCATCACTCCGTTCACCCTGCCGTGGTCGCGCCCGCCGCTCCGAGCCCACATCCCGCGCGCGGCCTTCCAGAAGACCTCCGTCGCGCGGCTCGCCCGTGTAGTATTCGCTCGCAAGATAGACTGACAAAGCGAAACGGACGAGCACACCTGTTGCTGCCGCCAACGGCACTGCGACGAGCACTCCGACGACACCGAACAGATAACTGAATACGAACAGAGCAAAAATCAGCCAAACCGGATGCAGACCGACCCGCGAGCCGACGATCTTCGGTGACAGGAACGCGGCATCTGCGGCTTGCGCCCCGGCAAAGATCGCGAGCACGAACCAGAGCGTCGTCAAGTCCGGCCAGCCCTGCACAACCGCGAGCGACGCCGATACCATGAGCCCGAGAGCCCAGCCAACGAACGGCACGAACGACATCGCGCCGGTGAGGATTCCGATCAACAGCCCGTAGTCGAGACCGGCAATCGACAGTGTTACGCTGTAGTAGACCCCAAGAATGAGACAGACGAGGCCCTGTCCGCGAATGAACGCTGAAATGGCGTCATTCATTTCCGTCGCAATCCGGCGCAGTGTCGGCGCATGCTGGCGCGGGAGCCAGCCATCGATCCGCTGCAGCATACCGTTCCAGTCGACGAGCACATAGAACACGACAACCGGTGTGATCAGCACCACCGCCACAAAATCGATCACAGCCCGGCCTTGAGACCAGAGCGACTGGGCAATGACTTGTGCGACCTCACGCCAGTTCTCGGACCCTTGGTCGAGCGCGGCCTCGAGCGATTTCTGGAATGCCGGAAAGCGGTCGCCGAGCCAATCGCGCGCGAGCTGCTCGATCAGCAGCCGACCCTTCTGAAGCTCGGCGGGGAGGCTTGCGATCAGTTGTTGAACCTGGGCCGCCAACAGCGGTACCAGGTAGACGAAGATGAGGATCACGCCGCTGAAGAAGGCAAGCACGGCGAGCGCCGCCGCAGCAACGCGCGGCAGACCCAGGCGGTCCAGGCGATCGACCAGCGGGTTCATGGCGAACGCGATCACGATGCCGGCGACAAATGGCAGTAGAATGTCCTTCAAAACCAGCACCGCGACGACCATCAGCAAGCCGATCGTCAGCCAGAACACAAGTTGCCGGTCGTTGTGCTGCATCACTTTGGCCTCGCGCGTCGTAAGACCCCGCTCCGAACGCTGCCGGCCGGTTCACTGCGATTGGTGATGCATGGGGCCAGCTCAAGTCATGATCAAGCACTTGCTGCGTCAGGGTGCACTTTAGCAACGGAGGCGGTGGCAGCGGCAGGCCCGCAGCAGCCGGCTCCGTGCCTTGAGGGCCTGTCGCTTGGCGCACGCGCTGTGGACAATCACGGACCGGCGGACGGCTGCGACATGTGGACGAGCCAAGCCTTCAAATAGGCGGCGAGCGAAAGCAGCGTCAGCAATCCGGTCACCCAGACGAGCACGGTAAGCAGGTCTGCGATCGCGAGCCCGAACGCGCTTTTGGCGAGCACCGTTGCAGCCAGCACGATCTGGGCCGCCGTCGTCGCCTTGGAGACCCAAAGCGGCTTGATCTGAAACGGATTGCCAAGCACCCACGCAAGCACAACCGCGGCGACGATGAGAAGATCGCGGCTGACGACGGCAACAACGATCCAAAGCGGCAGCCCGCCGCTGTAGCCCATCGCAAGGAACACGCTTACGACGAGCAGCTTATCGGCGAGCGGATCGAGATGGGCGCCAACCTCGGTCTGCCAGCCGTAGCGCTTGGCAAGGAACCCATCGAGCGCATCGCTGACGCCGGCAATGACGAAAACGATGAACGCGGCTTGCATCCGATCGGTGGCCATCAGCCAGAAGATGACGGGGACGAGCAGGATCCGCGCGATCGTCACGAGGTTTGGAATGCTCACCCATCGCCCCCACGGCCACGTGCGACCTCGACATCGAACACACGGGCCCCTGGACGCCGCCTGAAACGGTGGCGACTGATCACTGGAGGAGCCACGTCGCACCATAAGGCTGGAGCTGCAGTCCGCGCATCGAAAGTTCGTCGGCGAGCCGCGCGCCGCCACTCTGATAGCGAACGACGATGTCGGCGCCCTGGCGAGAGAGCGCCATCACCTCAACCATCTCAACCCCAGGCACCGCCTCGATCGCATCACGCATCTGTTGCCACTGGGCAAGTGAGTCAAACCTCACCCGGATCGGTAAGGGCCCGCCGCTTTCAGCCGAGGATTCGCGAGGCAGCCTGCCGTCCTGACCCGCGTCATCAATCCCAAGCGGCAACGGACCGACGACGGGACCCGATGCTGGAGATGACGCCAGCGACGCCTGCGCGGCACTTCGGATCGCCTTCCATCGTCCCTCGAGCACACCTTGGCTGATCACGGCAGCCAATTCGAAAGCATACGCCGCGTCAGCCGGGTCGAACCGGTAAGATCGCTGAAGCTTTAGCGGACCCACGACATCGCTCCCGGCGAGTGTAACCCTCAGCCGTCGCGTCGCAAGATCTGGTTCGAGGATCGCCAAGACGACCCGCCGACCATCATATTCGCCGGCAAGAATCCGCTCGCCACCTGAGCCGGTCTCGACCATCGCGATCGTATCAGCATGGATCTGAGGTTTAAGCGCCTCGATCTTGAGGGGTGCCGGACTGTAGAGGACATCGAGGCCTGACCAACTGCCGGCCCAGAGCGCAGATGCCGCCTGTGCTGTGAGCGTGCGCGGTACGCCTGAACCTGGCGGGGGCCGATAGATTGGTACGAGGACAACCGGCTCGGCCTGCTCAACCACGGCAGGGATGCCGGCGGTGGCCAGGATAGCCAGAACCCTGGTCCGATCGAAGGTGATATCGAGTTCTGCCTCATAACGGGTGCGGGAATTGCGCTCTGACCGCACCCGCATCGACGCAACGAGACCGGCCGCGTCGGGCAGCGTCAGTTTCCGGATCTCATGTGTTCTGGTGACAGGCGCAAGCCGCCGGAGCAGCGATCGAAGTGCCGCCGCCTGCCCTTCAGCGATCGCTTTTTGTTTGGCTTCGACGGCGTTCGCAGCAGTTGCCTCGACGGGATAATTGGCAATCGTCAGTGTCGTCTCGCGCGCGGCCTGCGCTGGCACAACGGCGGTGAGCAGCACGCCAGCAAAGATCGCAACCCAAGGGGTGCACCGGGGATTTCTGGCCGCACCTCGCCGCCCGAACCGACGGCGATTTCTCATCTCGAACATCGCCCCACCTGCCCCTGCCCCGACCCTGACGCTTGCCGTGATATCAAACATCGAGCGCGATCGCCGCTACGATCGACGCCTTTGTCTCTGGCAACGCACCTCCGGCAAATTGCCAGCAACGATACAAACCTGCTAGAGCACCGTCCGATCTGACGGAATCGCCGATGCGAGTCACAGACCGGATGAGGATGCTCTACACCCGATAAAGTTGCTCGACACCCAGAGGAATAGAGCATTTTCATCCAACCACTTGCCCGCGCATGCGGTCACGCGTGGTTGGATAATGCTCTGCTCCCGCCGATCAGAAGTCCCTGCACCCTCCTCAACACCTGCCGTCCAGGGGCGCCTGATCGAACAGCGGTACGAGAATCATCATCTTGCTCGTATCCTTTGTTTGTCGACGTTCGTTTCGGCGCCTGAGGGGACTACAGACGAACTTCGGAAAGCGGGCACGAGTAAGGGCATGCCGACGCCGGTTGCGGCGACACCACGGTGGAGCACCCAAAGAGGCCACTTGGGCGAGCGTCGCATCGATTACTGCGCCATTCAACGGAGGCGCCGCGATGGCTGAACACGGACCATCTGGCCGAAACAGCCCGATCACCTACCGCGACGCTGGCGTCGACATCGACGCAGGCAATGCGCTCGTGCGGGCAATCAAGCCGCTCGTCAAAGCGACGCGACGCCCCGGCGCCGATGCTGAGCTCGGCGGATTCGGTGGGCTGTTCGACCTCAAGGCAGCCGGCTTCTCAGACCCTGTTCTCGTCGCCGCGAACGACGGCGTCGGAACAAAGCTGCTCGTTGCGATCGAGACCGGCCGGCACGAGACGGTCGGGATTGATCTTGTTGCGATGTGCGTCAACGACCTCATCGTGCAAGGCGCTGAGCCTCTGTTCTTCCTTGATTATTTCGCAACTGGCAAGCTCGAGCCAGGCGCCGCCGAGACGGTGATCGCGGGCATTGCCGAGGGCTGCCGGCAGGCTCAGTGCGCGTTGATTGGCGGAGAGACCGCCGAGATGCCCGGCATGTATGCCCCAGGTCACTATGATCTTGCAGGGTTCGCCGTCGGTGCAGTCGAGCGCGGCGCACTTTTGCCGAAAGCGGACGTGCGCGCGGGTGATGTCCTGATCGGATTGCGCTCCTCTGGGGTTCATTCGAATGGGTATTCACTGGTCCGGAGGCTCGTTGCCGAAGCGGGACTGTCCTGGGAAGATCCAGCACCCTTCGATCCCGCCACAACCCTTGGCGCAGCGTTCATCGCACCGACGCGGATCTACGTCCGAACCATTCTCGACGCCTTGAGGCAGACGACCGCAATCAAGGCTCTTGCCCACATCACGGGTGGCGGGCTGACGGAGAACATCCCGCGCGTCTTGCCGGAGGGGATCGTTGCGAAGATTGATCTCGGTGCTTGGCAGTTGCCTGCGATCTTCTGCTGGCTGCAGGATGTTGGGCGGCTCGACCGCCTAGAGATGCTCAGGACGTTCAACTGTGGCATCGGCATGGTGATCGTCGCCGACCCAAGCCAAGCCCAGGCGCTCGAACGGAGCCTCGCCGAAGCAGGAGACGATCCCATCAGGATTGGCACGCTCGTTCAAGCGGCGTCCGATGCACCATCGGGGGCGGGCTCTGCAGGCCATGCGACTGCCGAAGCGCGCGTGGAGTATATCGGTTGATGGCAGGAACCCGGAAGAGGACCGCTGTCCTGATCTCGGGTCGCGGCTCCAACATGCAAGCGCTGGTCGCAGCGGCAGTGGCGCCGGCTTACCCTGCAGACGTCGTCGCGGTGATCGCGAACGACCCGGCGGCAAAAGGCCTTGAATGGGCGCGGCAGACCGGGCTCGATGCCCGCGTGGTGGATCACCGGGCGTTCAAGCGTGATCGTGAGGCCTTCGATGCCGCGCTCGACGCCATGCTGCAAGACCTCGGGATCGAAATCGTCGCTCTCGCAGGCTTCATGAGGCTGCTGACACCGGGCTTCGTCGACGCGTGGCTCGGGCGCATGATCAATATCCACCCCTCACTGCTGCCCGCATTCAAAGGTCTCGAGACCCATGCGCGCACGCTGGACGCCGGCGTCAGGATCGCGGGTTGCACGGTGCATTACGTGGTGGCCGAGATGGACGCTGGGCCGATCATCGCGCAAGCCGCAGTCCCAGTGCTCGACGGTGATGACGAAAACCGGCTCGCTACCCGCATTCTGCAGGCTGAGCACATAATCTATCCACTGGCGCTTGGCCTTGTTGCGTCGGGTCGCTGCCGCCTGGAGGCCGGTCGGGCCGTCTTCGATCGCTTCGACGACGCGGGCGAGAACCAAGCTGCCATATTGATCTCACCGCACATGAAGTCGATTGATTAACCAATTAGCGAATAAGGATGGCTTTGGGTTGAACTCAAGGCCAAGCGGCGGTACGCGACGAGATCGCCCTCTGGCTTGGAGCGGCACTTCTGCAACACCTTCCGCCGAGCTTTCGCCTCCACGCTAGGCATTTGGCGAGACTCGCGGCCCGAATTGATACCGGTCAAAGCCAGGGGCCCGGCCCCCCGCCCAGGTGCGGTGGATCACTGAGCCAGCACCGATGCCATGCCAATCATGACATGACAGCGGACTGAAGGCTGCGATCCGGCTTGGCTGGCAGGTGTTCTGCCGCCTTGCCCGAATGTGTGCCGCTCGGTTGCGCCGCAGCGAACCGGACGCCGGGCATGCAAGTCGGGCCGAACGCCGGGGCCACATGGAAAGCGTGGTTGCACATTTGGTGCGCGCGCATGGAGCTAGGACTGCCATGACAGTAGCTGCGACACACGTCGACAAGCTCGGTGAAGCCTCGTCGGTCTGGTTCAAGCTGACACCTCTGCTCCGGGTCACGGGGCAGGCAAATCCCATGTCCGTGCTGATGCAGATGTCGCAACGCTACGGAGGCATCATCTCGCTGAATATGGCCGACCAGCGTGTCGTGCTGCTCTCTGAACCCGATCACTTCAAGCACGTTTTGGTCACGAAAGCCGATACCTACCTCAAGTATTTCGATGGCCTGAAGCCGATCTTCGGCAAGTCGATGATCACGCACGATGGCGCGCTTTGGCAGAAGATCCGCATGCCGCAGCAGAGCGCGTTCCACCCGGACGCGTTCGTTGAGTACGTGCCGTACTTTCTTCAGGCGATCGATGCAAAGCTGGCGCTCTGGGAGGACAAGGCCCGGACGGGCGAGACATTCGAGATGGTCGAACAGACGTGGACGCTGGCAGCCGACATGATCTGCAAAGCATTGTTCGACCGCGACATGCCCTTCAACCCGCACGTCGTCTTCAAATGCGTCAAGACCTACACCGACGTCATGAACCACAAGTCGGTTCGCTTGAAAAAGACGTCGGGCGCGGACTTCGAACTGATGGAAGAGGACACGGCCAAGGCGGTCGAGGCTTGGTGGGATGTGCCGCCATCCGTGATCGCAGCTGACCCGCGCGAAGAACGCGAGCGCACGCTGCTCAAAATCATCCAGGCTGCGGTCGCAGATCCCGATCGTCCCGAGTTCGATGAGCAGCAAGCCCTCGATGAGCTCAAACAATACCTCTGGGCCGGAACCGAAACAACGGCTCTGACGCTCGCCTGGGCGATGTACCAGACCTCGATCAATTCTGAAGCTGCTGAGCGAATTCGCCGGGAAGGCGAGATGGTCTACGGCGACCGGCCTCCGACGGCTGCCGACTATTCAGCGCTCGCCTACACCCGTGCCGTGATCCAGGAGACCATGCGCGTCTATCCGCCGGTCTGGGGGCTCATTCGGGTCGCCTCGGAGGACGACGTCATCGCCGACAAGGAAATCCGCGCTGGCGACCGCGTCGTCCTGTTCAGCTATGGGGCGCACCACGATCCACGCTTCTGGGACGAACCCGAGGCCTTCCGACCCGAGCGCTGGATGGGCGATGCTGCAAAAAAGCGCGTGAAGTATTCCTATCTGCCGTTCGGGGCCGGCAAGCGCTCGTGCATTGGCGGCGCGATGAGCCAAGTCGAGAATACGCTTGCATTGTCAATCCTGTTGCGGCGGTTCCAGCCTGAATATGTCGGCGCCACCCCGCCCGGAATCAACGCCACCGTGACGCTGACGCCGAAGGGTGGCCTCATGTTCAAGGTGCACAAGCGCTGATCAATCGCCAACGGCGAGGCGGAACTGGTACCGCCGATCAGAAGTCCCGCACCAGCCGCAGAGCCCGCCTGCCACGGACTTCTGTTCGCGAAGTGGTACAAGATCCAATCTGGTGCTCGTAGCCTTTGCTTTCCGTCGTTCGTTTCGGGATCTGGCGAGGGTGACAGACGAACGACCGGAACCGGGTCCTGGGCCGGAGCATGCCGTTCACGCGTCGCCCAACGTTATGGACTTACCGGCCTCGAGATCGAGTTCGAGGAACAGCGAAAGCGGATCCGGCCCATAGCTGCCAAAGGGGGGGCAATCCACGAAGCCCGCAGAGCGGTAGAGGGCAATAGCTGCGGGTTGCCGGATGCCAGTCTCAAGCCGAATGACCTTGACCTGTCGCTCCCGCGCCTCGGCGACCAGTCTCTCGAGCAACCGTCGGCCTAGTCCGGTCCCGCGCGCGCCAGGCTCGACCCACATGCGCTTGAGTTCGGCCGTGCGATCTGCATCGATCCTGAGTGCGCCGCAACCCACAGCCCGTCCCTCAGCATCGCGGACGACGAGAAAGCGTGCTGCAGTGGCAACGAGTGCTTCGGGCGTGACGGGGTGGTTGCTTTCAGCCGGGTAGAGGCTTGCCGAATAGGCGTTCGAGGCTGCGAAAAGACGATGGGCATCGGCTTGCGCCGGGCTCTCGAAGCCAAAAGTGACGGACGGTGGCGGACCGTCCTGGTCAGGACCTGCGCCAGCTGAGATCCCCGCGACATGCCCTGCACTGTCGTCTTCACGGTCGAGTCCCGTGGCGGCATCAGGCGCACCGCCTGCGGCCCGGTTCCGGCTCTCTGCGCCGAGGCTGTCCCACGACCGAGCCTCCTCATCGCTGAGAAAGCCTTGCCCGACCTTATAGGCCGTCTTCAAGGCGCCGGGTGCAAAGGCGACCGCTGCGTCCGTGTAGTCATCGGCGTATTCGACGAGGCCGTCGAGGTTGGCAAGGATCGGGTCCGACCGCCAAAGTTTTGCCAGAGCGCGATTGCGGATCTCATCTGGCACGCCCTGTTTCATGAAGCGCGTGTAGTCGGAGCTGAAGTCCAGCGCGTCAAAGTCGACGTCAGCGAAGTCATCGACGGCATGAGCGTGCGCGTCAGTGGTTCGAGCCTCATCACGCGTGGGGCTGTCCGTCGCTCCGTCGTCGACGCGTGCCACCTGCGAACCAGATGCGTCGCCTGCAGCGTCCTCGGCATCCTGTATCCCCTGACCGTGCTCGAGCCCAGGCTGCTCAGTCGCCACACTTGGGCGGTCGGACGACGGGCGGTCTGCGCGCGCGCCCTCCGCTTTGCGTCGCGACCACCTGGAAAGGAAGCCTTCCTGCTCGGGTGGCCCGCTTGTTCCGGCCGGCTTATCGGACATCTCTCGCCTCACCTGCCAGACGTTGCACAACGCCGTCGCAGCCGTTTGGCAGGCACACCGTGCAGAGCGCTTCAGCCCCAACCATCAGTGCTGGCTTTCGCCCGGCTCGCGTCCATCAAGACGCCGACGCAGCACATCGATCGGCTCCTTGCCGAACAGGTAGGGTTCCTCGCGCTCCGATCGATCCCGGCGACGCTTGATGAAGCGCTCCTCGCGATGGTGCTCTGCGATGAAATCTTCGACAAGCGCACGCAACCGTTCAGGCATCGCGACGCCTTCGACGATCTCATCGGACCCGTATCCATGCGCCTGCGCTTCGAATGGGGATAGGGTCGCCGTGTGGACCGAGACGGGAAACCTTGCGTTCGGCGCAACGGTCTCCCGTAGGATCACGTAAACCGAGGGCTCGCCGTTGCTCAGGTTGACCTGATAGCCAGCCGTCTCCTTGCGATGCAGTTCAACGGCGACATTGGCGGCATGATACTGGACGAAATCGCGACCGCGGACGAGTTCGCGCCAGCCGCGCGTCTCTGGCGGATCGAGGAACACACTATGGGGTCGCCAGCGTTCGCTTTCCCACGGATGGTCGAGCTTTTGCCGCGCCACAACGATCCCGAGTTGAACGATTAGGGAATTGGGCACTGGAGCGCCTCGCGCAGTAATGTCTCAATTGCCTCGCGGCCGTTCTGGAAGCTCGAGTATAATGGGGGAAGTTGAGGTTGTCAGTCCCGACCAGCTGAGAAGCGGCGTAGCCAGACTTTGATCAGAAAGAGCGGAGACACCCAGGTTATTCAAGCCTCTGGTCTGGCAACCCGGTGGCAAGAACCCGTTCTCCAGCAGCTCGCCGCCAAGCCAACGTCGTCAATCGCCGCGCCAACGGCAACAAGAAGCCGTGATCCGAAGTTCTCGAACCAGACCAGGTCCGCGCCCCATGACCATTCCCAACCTGCTGCTGTGCAACTGCCAAAAGACGATGCAAATCGATGGCGAAGCACTTGCCCGATCACTGGGTGGCGAGGCACCGTTCGCAGTCTATTCGGAGCTCTGTCGAGGCGAGATCGGCGTCGTGACGACAGCTGCGAAACGGGGGCAGCCCCTCCGCGTCGCCTGTGCTCAGGAGGCTCAGACGTTCGTTGATGCCCTTGAGGGCAATGCCGGAACCGGCGACCGAACGGAACTGCCGATCTCCTTCGTCGACATTCGCGACCGGGCTGGCTGGTGTGCAGACGCCGGCGCAGCCCTACCGAAAATGGCGGCACTCCTTGCAGATGCTGCGCACGTCGCACGGCCAACGAGCCTGACGCGGCTCACCTCGGAAGGTGTCTGCCTCGTCATCGGCGCCGGGCAGATCGCGCTCGACGCGGCAACAAGGCTTGCAGGCAGGCTCTCTGTCACCCTGATCCTGACAAGCACGGAAGATGTCGTGTTGCCGGCGAAAACCGAGTTTCCCATCCACTGCGGGCGCCTTCGATCAGCGACTGGACATCTCGGAATGTTCGACGTCGTTGTTGACCGCTTCGCCGACCTGCTGCCTTCGTCGCGAGGGATTGCGCAGTTCACGATGCCACGCGATGGCGTTCGGGCGCGTTGCGACGTGATCGTCGATCTGACGGGTGGGAGCGCCGTCTTCCAACCCCATCAGCGCCGCGACGGGTATCTGCGGGCCGAACCCTCGGACCGCGCTGCCGTCGCAGGATTGCTGTTCGAGGCATCCGATCTGGTTGGCGAATTCGAGAAACCCGTTTACGTGCGCTACGACGCAGCAGTTTGCGCCCACAGCCGATCGGGCAAAGTCGGTTGCACGAAATGCCTCGACGCTTGCCCGACAGGCGCGATCACGCCGTCCGGTGACGGGGTTTCCATCTCTGCTGCAATCTGCGGAGGTTGCGGCAGCTGCAGCGCAGTCTGCCCAACGGGCGCTGCAGAGTATGCCTATCCCGATCGGACCGACGCCCTCGCCCGCCTCCAGATCATGCACGCCGCCTACAAGGGCGCTGGCGGCACCCGGCCGGTATTGCTGCTCCACGATGAGCGTCACGGCGCAGCCCTCATCAATGCGAGCGCGCGATTTGGCCGTGGTCTGCCGGTCAATGTGATCCCGCTCGCCCAGTACGCCGTGTTCCAAACCGGTCATGAGGTGCTGCTCGCAGCACTGGCAACGGGCTATCAGCACGTCGTCTGTTTGCTGCCACCTGATTCAACGCACGACCGGCCCGTGCTCGAAGCCCAAGTCGCCCTCGCGCACGCCATCACCACTGGCCTCGGCATCGACGGACCCCGCTTCCACCCGCTCGAAGCTGATGACCCTGACGCGCTCGAAGACGTGCTCTATGGCATGGCGCACGTGTCAGCCCTGGAAGGGGCCGCCTTTGCCGTGGATGGTGGACGGCGCGAACTGGCGCGCCTCGCCCTGTCGCGGCTCAAAGAGCAGGCTGGGCCGCGCGCCCCTGACATCGTGTCATTGCCAAAGGGCGCTCCCTACGGCTTGGTCGCAATTGATCAAGAGGGCTGCACCCTGTGTATCGCCTGTGTGGGATCGTGTCCGACCGGCGCATTGAGCGAGAACCCAACCCGCCCGATGGTCTCGTTCACCGAGAGCGCATGCGTGCAGTGTGGGCTCTGCGTCTCGACCTGCCCGGAACGGGTCATCACGCTCATCCCGCGCCTCAACCTTGGCCTGAGTGCGCTCGAACCCGTCGTGCTCAATGAAGACGAGCCCTTCGCTTGCGTGCGCTGCGGCAAGGAGTTCGGCTCGAAAGCAACGATCGACGCGATATCGAAGCGGCTCGCGGGCCACAGCATGTTCCGCGACGCAAAACAACTCGAAGCGATCCAGATGTGCGACAACTGCCGGGTTGTCACCATCGCCGAGAGCGGGGCTGATCCGTTCAATCTCGGGCCCCGGCCAGCAATCCGAACGACGGACGACGAACTGCGCGCGGACGGGCGCAGCGATGACGCAAGGCCGAAGCAGCCGCGCAAGCCCGACGACTTCCTGAGCTGAGGCTGAAAGGCCCCAACAAGCGCAGACGGCCAGATAAACTGCCCGACGCGGGCTGATGGCTGTCCGTTGGCGTGCGCCGTCCACCCAAACTCGTTGTCACGCCGACGACGTTCGCCCAAGCTCACTGAAGCGAACGAGGTGGTGGTCCGTGTCGCCGAACTGATGGTCGATCATGACAAGGCGTTTGGCATAGTGCGGCAGGGCATAATCCCAAGTCATCGCAATACCGCCGTGCAACTGGATCGTCTCTTCCGCGACGAGCCGACCGACGCGGCCGATGAGGTTCTTCGCAGCCGAAATGGCTCGTTCGCGCGCAATCCGCTCACCGTCCAGCAGGCTTGCAGCAAGCATCACCGCGGAACGCGCCTGCTCGATTTCCAAAGTCAGATCGACCATGCGGTGCTGCAACACCTGGAAGCTGCCAATCGTCCGGCCGAACTGGGTGCGCGTCTTGAGATAGTCGAGTGTCAGATCGCGTGATACGTCCATGATGCCGATCGCCTCGGCGGACACGGCAAGAGCGCCGCGTGCCAGCGTCTGCTCGATCAAGGCAAAGCCTGCACCAGCGTCACCGATAAGCGCGTCCGAGCCGACGAGCACGCCGTCGAACAGGATTTCTGCGGCCCGTCCGCCATCGATCGTCCCATATCCGCGTCTCGAAACGCCGGTGGCCGTTCCATCAATGAGGAACAGGGCCGCGCCGGCTTCGTCGGTGACATCGCCGGAGAGCCGTGCCGAGACAACGAGGTGATCGGCGCTGTCGCCGTTGATGACGACGGACTTGCGGCCATTGATCAGCCAGCCGTCACCGTCGCGCCGCGCAGTCGTTGCAACGTGCGCGGACGTATAGCGTCCCTCGGGCTCGGCATGCGCGAACGTAATCAGTCGCGAACCGGCGATGACGTCAGCAAGAAGTGCCTGTTGTGCCGGGGTGCCAGCAGCCGCGATGGCATGGGCACCGGTCGCAACGGCGAGGAAGGGTTCATTGACGAGCCCGCGGCCGAGTTGCTCGAACACCACAGCGATATCGTCGCCGAGCCCCCCCAATCCCTCGGCGTGAGCTGGCACCAGCGCTCCGATCAGGCCCAAGTCGGCGAACGACTGCCACATCGCGGGCTGCCAGCCCGGCTCTGAGGCTGCAGCTTCCAGCCGCGCCTTTAGCGGATAGGATTGCGCGATGTAGCGGCTGGCGGTGTCCGCCAGCATGCGCCGCTCGTCCGAAAGCTCAAAGTCCACCGGAAAACTCCCATGAGGCGTCGGCTGATGTCGGTTGGACCCTGAACCACCGCCCGCGTTCAAAATCTCAAAGGCCGAGCATCTGCTTTGCGACGATATTGCGCTGGATCTCGTTCGAGCCGCCGTAAATCGAAAGCTTGCGGTGGTTGAAGTAGGAGCGCGCATGCAGCATGGCACCGTCGGGACCAATTGGCTCGTCGTTGGTGCCGTCATCAAAGGCTGCTGGCGTGAACGGCATCGCGTAGGGACCGACGGCACGCCGCAACAGGTCGGTAATCTCCTGACGGACGACGGTGCCCTTGATCTTGAGAAGCGACGATTCGGGCCCTGGCGCCTTGCCCTCACCGGCGGCTGAGACGACACGAAGATTGAAGACGTCCATCGCCATCAGGTCGATTTCCACCTGCGCCATGCGGGCAGCAAACATCGGGTCCTGATCGAGCGGCCGTCCATTCACCGTCTGCGTGCGAGCAATCCGCTTCAAGGTTTCGAAGCCCTGCTTTGCAAAGGCCACGCCGGCTATGCCGGTCCGCTCATAGGTCAGGAGATACTTCGCGTAGGTCCAGCCCTTGTTCTCCTCGCCAACCAGGTTCTCAACCGGCACACGCACGTCGGTCAGCCACACTTCGTTGATCTCGTGCTCACCGTCGAGGGTCACGATGGGCCGCACCTCGATGCCCGGAGACGTCATATCGATCAGGAGGAAAGAGATACCCTCCTGCGGCTTGCCCTCGCTCCCAGTCCGACAGAGGCAGAACATCATATTGGCGTAGTGACCGAGCGTGGTCCACGTCTTCTGCCCGTTGACCACGTAGTGGTCGCCGTCGCGGACTGCGCGGGTCTTCAGCGAGGCAAGGTCCGAGCCGGCACCGGGCTCAGAATAGCCCTGAGCCCACCAATCGTCATCGTTGAGGATGCGAGGCAAATAGTGCGCCTTGTGTGCGTCGCTACCGTAGGCGATGAGCACAGGCCCGAGCATGTTGACCCCGAATGGCACGATGCGTGGGGCACCAGCGCGAACGCACTCTTCCTCGAAAATATGCTTCTGGACCGCCGTCCAGCCTGCACCGCCATACGCGACCGGCCAGTGCCAGGCGAGCCAGCCACGTTCGCGCAGCTTCGCGTGCCAGGTGAGATAATCGTTCTTCGTCAGCCGCTTGCCGCCCTTCACTTTGGCCGACAGCCAACCCGGAAGAGCGTCTCCGATCCAGCGGCGCACATCGTCTTTGAATGCACGCTCGTCGGCGCTCAGTTTGAGGTCCATGGCTGACACTCCTCCCGTTGGTGTCGCCGCGTGGGTCGAGCGACGAACGGCGCATGACTGTGCGGCTGCTGCGGACCGGGATCAAGGACGGTCCCTTCTGCCTCGTACCTTTTGCTTTCCGGTGTTCGTTTCGGCGTCTGATGAGCGTGACAGACGACGACTGGAGAGCGGGTCCTCGTGTTCCATCTCCGACACTTGGTTTCCTTTGCAGCACCCGATTGACCAAGGGTCGGAAACGCAACGCTAACGCACCAGGAACAAGACGATCTCGGGAAAGAGATAGACGAGCACGACCGCGAGCAACATGAGCGCCACGAACGCCCACGCACCTTTGACGACCTCGGTCAGGCTCGCCTTCGCGATCGACTGGATCACATAAAGGTTGAGCCCAACGGGCGGTGTGATCAGCGCGCACTCGATCATGAGCACGAAGAAGATCCCGAACCAGATCGTGTCGATCCCGAGCGCACCAAGCGTTGGCGCGAGCACCGGCACCATGAGCAGCATCATCGAAATCGCCTCGAGGAAGCAACCCATCACGAGCAGCACAACCGAAACGAACGCAACGAACGAGCCAGGATCGACGAACGTCGCGATGATGAACGCCGAGACGTCCTGCGGGATGCGATAGAGCGCGATCGCTTTTCCGAACACCTTCGCGGCTGCAACGATCAGCAGAATTGCGACCGTCGTCACAGCAGCCTCACGCACCGCATCGAGAAACTTCTGCCACGTCATGGTCCGCAGGATGACCGTCGTGACAACCACCGAGAAAGCAAAACCGATTGCGGCCGCTTCGGTCGGCGTCGCAGCACCCGAGTAGATGGACGCGAAGATGAAGACCGCGATGCTCAGTGCCGGCAAGGCTCGCAGCGTCGCGCTCCAGCGCTCGGCGCGTGGCGCCGGCTCGGCACGGGGAATTTCAGGATGGGTCAGCGCATAGATGACTGAGTAGCCCGCGAACAGGCTGCAGAGCAACAATCCAGGTCCGATGCCTGCGATGAACAAGGCTGTGATGCTCTCTTCGGTGATGAAGCCATAGACGATCATTGGGATCGACGGCGGGATCAGAATGCCAAGCGTTCCGCCTGCGGCCAGCAGACCGTAAACAAAGGACGGCGGATAGCCGCGGCGCACCATTTCGGGAATCGCGACGGTTCCGATCGTGGCCGCGCACGCAACCGAGGACCCAGAGATCGCAGCGAACAACGCACAAGAGATGATCGTTGCGATGGCAAGGCCACCAGGCCAGTGCCCGACCCAGGACTGGACAGCTGCGTAAAGGTCAGCACCGACCCCGCCCTTGAGCAGAATGTTCGACATCATCAGGAACATCGGCACCGAGAGAAGCACAAAGCTCTGCGTCGACGATTGCAGCGCCTGCGGCACCATCAATGGCGAGAAGCCGGCGGCCAGCAGCAAGATCATGCCGAGGCCGCCAAGCGCGAAGGCGACCGGAATGCGGATCGCGAGCAGGCCGAGCAGTCCTGCGAGGATACCAATGGTCAGCATGAGGTGATCAGTGCTCCGAACCGGCGCCGAGGTTGGGCCGGTAGCCAATTCCGCTAACGGCACGTAACAGTTCAACGACCGCTTGCAGTGCAGCCCAGGCGCACCCGACCGGCACTGCCGCTTCTTCGAAATAGCTCGGGATATCGACCATGGTCCCGGTGGTGGTTCCGCGCGCGACGCTCGCCCACGCGATCTCGAACCCCGATTGCGCGGTCAGCACCAGGAAAACGAGAACAAAGACCAACGCGACGATCTCCAACACGCGCTGGCCGCCCGTCCCGAGCACCTGGAATAGCACGTCGATCGAGATATTGCGGCGATGGTGGATCATGGCACCGAGCGCGAGGAACACGGACCACAGAAGAAACAATTCTGAAACTTCCTGAGCCCAGCTGGTTGGTGCACGGAAGAGATAGCGGCCCGCGACCTCATAGGTGAGGAAAACACCGGTCAGGAACATCAAGATGGCCGCGAGCACAGCGAGGCCGTCACTCACGCGATCGATGAGCTTCAACGGGGGAGTCTCCAGCTGGGCGGACGGCAAGTGACCATGTCGACGGAAGATCCCGGCAAGAACCGGGCACCACCGAACATGGAAGCTGATGAAGCGCGCGTTCGCGTTGCAGGGGGGATGCGGGCCTTCCGACCCGCATCACGCAGCCAGCGGGCTATTCGAGCTTCGCGGCCGCCTCATAGACCTGTGTGCCGAGTGCGCCTGCGCCCTTGAGGAACTCATCACGCACGGCGTCTGCGGAGGCGCGCCAAAGGGCGGCTTCCTCAGCGGTGGGCTCGTAGATCGTCATGCCGTTATCACGTCCGGCTTGGATCGCATCCGCCTCGATTTTGGCAAAGCCGTCGCGCAGGTCGGCTTCCGCCTTCAGCGCCGCAGCCTGGATAATGCCCTGCTGCTGTGGGGTCAGACGTGACCACGCCCGTTCGTTGATCACGACGACGAACTCGATTGCGGCTTGGCCCGCGAGTGTGACCGAATTCATGACTTCCCAGAGCTTGCGGCTCTTGATCGTATCAGGCCCCGTCATTCCGACATCGACCGTTCCGCGCTGATAGGCGAAATACTGCTCGGCACCTGCAACGTTCACGGGCGCCCCACCGTTCGCAGTCACCCAGGTGCCAAGCAGCTTTCCGAAGACGCGAACCTTCTTGCCCGAGAGTTCGGCGGGCGTGCGGATCGGCTCGCTCTTGGTCAACAGAATGGTCGAGCCATAGGCCTGCCACCACAAGACCCGGCTGCCGGTTTTTGTGATCGCCTCATCGAGCGGCCCACGCACGGGCGAACCGGGAGCCACGGCCGCGCGCAGCTTCGCGTCACTGTCAAACAGGGCCGGAATATAGAACACATCGACAGCCGGCACGTCACCGACGTAGCGCGCCAGCGAGGCGACCCCCATCTCGATCTGGCCGCTGCCGACCGCTTTCGGAACATCCTTGTCCTGGTAGAGCTGACCTGAATCGAAGATCTGGATCTCGATTTCACCGTTGGTCGCCGCCTCGACCTCTTCCTTGAACATTTGGACGTTTTTGCCCAACACGCTCTGGAGCGGCAGTTGCAGCGTCAAGCGGAGCGTCGTTTTTGCCTCCGCCCAGCCGCCAGACGCCATGACCACGGCGAGTGCCGCTACCGCGGCGAGCCAATGTCTCGTCATCGAGTCCTCCCTTGCAACGCCGCGCGTTCTCGTTTGGCGGCGATTGATCTTTCTGAGCCGGTAGAACGGCCGGCGGAACCTTGCAAACTTCGGCGGGCGATGCAATCGCGCACGTTGCAGGCTCGGCCTGCGAGACGCGGTGAGCAAATACATCGCGCTGGCAGCATCAGGCGTCATCTCGGAGTGCCGCCAAAGGACCCCAACCACGCCGAGCTCTGCCACGCAGTCAGACGGGCGAGCGCAACGCGAAGGCGAGTAACCCTGTTGCGATCAAGGCGTTGAGCAGCCAAAAGCCGAACAGCAGCCGATGCCGTGAAGCCATGTTTCGGCCGAGGTCAATCATAAGCGAACCTTTCGCTGAGGATCCTGCGCGCCACAACGCCCCGCGCGATCAGGGCATCTTCGACCCCGGCCATCATCGGAGCAGGCCCACACACGATGAACAACCAGTCTCGCATCTCTGGCCGAAACAAGCGATCGATGAGAGCCCGATCGATGAACCCGACCTCGCCGGTCCAGTCCGATGGTGGCTCCGACAGCACGTGCACAACCTCGGTTCCGTGCACGGCCGCGTAGCCCGCAAGTTCGTCAGCTGCAACGATCTGATCGGCGACACGATTGCCATAGACAAGCAACGTCGGGCGTTGCTCGCCGTCGAGGTGGAGTTGCCGCAAAATGCCGAGCAGTGGTGCAACACCAACGCCGCCTGCGATCAGGCCGATCCCATTTGCAGCGCGCGATGATGCGACAAGGTTGCCATGAGCGCCGTCGATGTAAGCCCGTGTCCCTGGCTCTATCGACCCGATAGTCCTGGTGAAGTCTCCGAGTTCCTTGATGATGAACTCGAGTTCAGCCCCAGAGCCCGGTGCGGATGCGATCGAGAACGGGTTTTCTTTGAGCGAGAACGCTGAATTGCCGATGTTGAGCCAGACGAACTGACCTGCGGCATAATCGAGGCCCCGATGATTGTCGGGTTCAATCATCACCGACCAGGTGCCAAGCGCAACGCGCTGCACAGATTTGACCCGCCACGGTTTACCGAGCTGTATCAGTGGCCGCACCACATAGACATAGGCGAGCGAGAGGACGGCGATCGCAAACATCGCGACCCACAGGTTGGCAAGCAGCGGGTCAGCGCTGTAGCGCCCAGCCGTCAGTGCGTGATGCAGGACGAGTGCTGCAATGAGTAGAGCTCCGAGCCCGTGTGCCATGCGCCACGTCTCGTAACGATAGTCGATACGGTCCCGCCCGATCGACAACAGCACGAAGGCTCCGAGCAGAACCCAGGCCATCATCCCGGTCGCAAGGCTCGTGACGTCGCTCGTCAGCGTCAGTTGCCGGGTCGGATCCCAGGGTCGCTCGCGATCGAACGGCGATTGATAGAGCAACGGATGGACCAGTGCGAGCACCAGTGCCGTCCGCGCCAGAAGCTGGTGGACGCGCATGGTGACGTCCATCCCCATACGGCGGGAAACGGCGCGAAAGCGGCCTGACAGCACGAACTCGACAAGGAGGATCGAGAACGCGAGCAGCCCCGCGCCGGACGCGACCTCGTCCCAGAACGGACGGGGTGGACGGCCTCCAGCCCAGGCCAGGGCAAGCGGAGCCAACGCGACGGCAAGGTACAGAGTGGCAAGCGCAACCACGTTCATCGTCTGCCCCATTGCATCGCGTTGCAGCCTCACACGTGCGGCACAACGGCGGAGACCAGCGTTCCGTAGTTCGTTTCGGCGCCTCTCGAGGGTGACAGACGAACCGCGGAAAGCGGGCCCTGGTGTTCCGGTGCTGACATTTGCTTCCCGGCTGGGCTCGGTTCCGAGCAAATGTCAGAGCCATTGGGAGCCCTGGAAACTCTATGATTATAGTGTTGCTTTTGTCACTGACGCTGGGTCACGATCGAAGCTGCGAAGGGGTCCCAGGCGTCAGTGAGGCACCACTATCCATTCAGCTTCCCTTTCGTGTACCACTGAGTTGTAAAATCAATAAACGCACGGGCCTTGGCCGAGAGGTGCAGGCGATGCGGATAGACGATGTGGAGCGCGAGGTCGTAGTCTGTCGCCTCGGGAAATAACTCCAGGAGCGCTCCAGATGCGAGGTCGCGCGCGACTGTGAAGTCGGGGCATGCCGCGATGCCAACCCCTGAAAGGGCCGCTTGGCGCACGGCGAGCGCACTGTTGATTGCAAGAACCGATCCGACCTTGACGCTGTCAAAGCCGTTGCGGGTGTTAGATTTGAAGCGCCAGACATCGCGCGTCGACAGGTTGGTATCGACGATGCAGGCATGGTCAGCGAGGTCTGCTGGAGACACAGGCGTCCCGGCGCGCGCCAGATAGGAGGGTGCCGCGCAGATCCGCATGGGGACGTCGCACAACTTGCGCGCGATGAGCGTCGAGTCCGGCATGCTCGTCACCCGCAAAGCGACGTCGAAGCCCTCGCCGACCAGATCGACTACGCGATCTGAAAGGAAGATGTCGGGCTCGACGTCAGGATTCTTGGCCCGGAAACCGCAGATCAGTCCCATGAGTTCGAGTTCACCGAAGGCCTGCGGCGCCGTCAGGCGCAGGCGGCCCCGTGGGGTCGTACTGTTCGAGCGCACCGCGTCCTCCAGAGCATCGAACTCAGCGACGAGTTCGCGCGCACGCTGCAGGTACGCAGAGCCGATTTCCGTGAGGCCGATCTGACGGGTGGTTCGGTTGAGCAGCCTCGCACCGAGGCGCTGCTCAAGATCGCCGATGCTTTTCGAAATCAGCGCCTTGCTCCGCCCGAGCGAACGAGCC
>JBHJOC010000107.1:0-19703 GCA_050330095.1 Hyphomicrobiaceae bacterium | reverse complement strand
GAGCTTTGTACTCGCGAGCGGCGAAATCTTTTGGGGGCAGGACCGGCTCGACTTTCTCGAGGAGGCCTTAGCACGCAGCACGGCACGCGAGACCGTCGGGCTCTGATCGGGCCTGATTGCGCGTTTCAGGTGTCGAGTCCAACGTCGTTCAGTATCCAACATCCGTCGATCCGCCACTGACCTTCGGCCTCGACCATGGCGTAGGCCGCAGTCACAATGCGCCCATCGTCGCCCGTGATCATCACACGCTGAACCTTCATGCCGTGCACGTCGACGGTATTGAGAAAACGTGCGGCGCGAGATCTGCGGATTTCAGGATAGCCGCGCGCAACAATGGCCATGAACCGCTCGGCGCTACCAAACATGGCTCGAATCTTCGGTGAAGCGAGTTCAAAAGCTCCTTCGGCGTCGTCAGCGCGGAAGCGATCCAGCTGAGCCTCGATGACCGCGCGGATTCTGTGCTCGGGGGATGCGGGCGTCGCCCGAAGACTGACACCCATGAGTAAGGTGCCGATCAAGAGCCCGGCAATCAGCGAAAGACTGCGCATGTTCAACCTCCGTAGAACGTCGAACGACAGCCAACCTTCGCTGGATTACAGCTGGCGGAGCGCTGACCGCTCCAGCACCAGTTGTGTGCGACGAGATTTGCCACAGGCGAGCGGGGCTTTATAGAAGTGCTCTGGAATGCTTGGCCGGAGGAGCCGACGAAGATGGCGAATGCCTCGCTGTATGCACGTATCGAAACCGCCCTGCGCGATCGCCCTGACGCGGTGGCGCTGAGGGCGACGTCCGGCGAGACGCAGACGAACCGGCTGCTGCTCGAAGCGATTGACCGCATGGCCGCTGCGCTGCTCAGCCTCGGCGTGGGACCTGGCGACCGGGTCACCGTGCAGGTCGAAAAGTCGCTGGCCAATGTCGCCCTCTATCTCGCGACGCTTAAGATTGGCGCGATCTACAACCCGCTCAATTCCGCCTATACGGCCGCGGAACTCGACTACTTTCTCGGTGACGCCGAACCACGCGTGCTCGTGGCAGATCCTGAGCGTGCAGCGGTTTTGGCGCCGATTGCTGCAGCCCGCGGTGTCGCCCAGGTGGTGACCTTGGACGCTGCTGGACATGGAACACTTGCCACGCTCGCCGCCGCGCAGTCTGGCCCCGTCGCGACCGCTGAGTGCGCACCGACCGACCTGGCGGCACTCCTCTACACCTCTGGCACGACAGGGCGCTCGAAGGGCGCGATGATCACCCACGAAAACCTGCTGTCGAATGCTGAGACGCTGGTTTCGTACTGGGGCTTCGAGGGGGGCGACGTCCTGCTCCATGCTCTCCCGATCTTCCACGTTCACGGACTTTTCGTCGCCCTCAACACTGCGTTTTTGAGCGGTGCAGAGATCATCTGGCTACCCAAATTCGATGTCGCGAGCATGCTGGCGCTGATGCCTGAAGCGACCGTGGTGATGGGTGTGCCGACATTCTACACCCGGTTGTTGGCCGAGCCTTCGTTCGGACGGAGCCATACGGGCAAACTGCGCATCGTCGTGTCTGGATCAGCGCCCCTGCTCGCGGAGACGCACGTCGCGTTCGAAGAGCGCACAGGGCTGCAGATCGTCGAACGCTACGGCATGACGGAAGCAGGAATGATCACGTCGAACCCCTATCGCGTCGGCGCGCGGATTGCTGGCACGGTCGGCTATGCACTGCCCGGCATCTCCGTAAGGCTGACGGGCGAAGGCGGGAGCGTCGTCGGGCCCGGCGAGGTTGGCGTTCTTGAAGTGAAAGGCCCCAACGTATTCTCTGGCTACTGGCGGATGCCCGACAAAACAGCCGAGGAGTTTCGCAGCGACGGCTATTTCGTCTCGGGTGATCTTGCAACGATGGCCGGGGATGGTCGCGTGACGATTGTCGGGCGCGCGAAGGACCTGATCATCTCCGGCGGCTATAACATTTACCCGAAGGAGATCGAGAACGAGATCAACGATATAGCTGGTGTGGGTGAATCTGCTGTGATTGGCGTCCCGCACGCTGACTTCGGGGAGTGCGTCATTGCCGTCATCACGGCCGCCGCTTCCGGGGCGGTGCCGACGCCTGACGAGGTAATGGCGCGGCTCGCTGGACGGCTCGCCAAGTTCAAGCTGCCGAAAGCCGTTATCCTGGTTGATGAATTGCCCCGCAACGCCATGGGCAAGGTTCAAAAGGCGGAGCTGCGGGAGAGATACCGCTCCATTCTGGGCTGATCCGCCCTTTTTCGAACGGTGATGCCGACGCGCGCCGCCCAGGTCCTATACGCGCGGGCTCAGGTCTGGTAACGTATCCGCGAAAATAAATACCATGAGCACAAGTGGTTAGGTGATCGTCGGTTGGGTTGAACCCGACCCCAGAGTGGGAGGGGGCGGTTGCAGCCACGTCCGCAGCGGGATGCCTCCGGCATGGAACCTGCGGGGCACTGCGATCTTGCGGCGGCGCAGGACAACGACCAACGAAGCTGCAGGAGGGTGGGCGTCAATGCGAGGCAATGGACACGAGCCGTCAATGCTCGCAGATGTGGCGAACGACGAAAAAATCTCCCAGGTTCGCGAGATCCTGTTCGGTGATGTTCAGCGGGAAAATCGCGACCGGATCCTGCAACTCGAAGCGCGGCTCCAGGAGTTTGCTGTTTCAGTTCAGCACAGGATCGATGCGCTTGAAGCGCGCCTCGATGCCCTGGCTGGGGAGACAGAGCACAATCGCCGCGCCGACCTCGAAGACATTGCAAAGGGCTTGATTAACTTTGGTGAAACTGTCCGCCGGTTGTCGCGCCCATAATCCGAGGCTTGTGAGCGCGGTAAGCTTTCGGACGAGCGACCGCGCAATTCGTCGTTGGATGCCAAGGCTGCAGGTGACGCCCGTCGTCTCTAGGGGCGATGCTTGGTTGATCTGGTGAACTTGGCCCCGGAACGGCGGTCAACGTGACGTATGTCTTTTGTCGAGTGGGGCTCAGGACGAGTGTGACGATGTCTGATCGAAACCGCACGACGATCGACACGTCGCAAGCCATCGGCCGGCTGCGCGCTATTCTTTTCGACGAGGAAGCGCGGCGACTCGATCACGTGGATTCTGCGGTCGAATCGCTTGCCGAGAAGATCGATCAGGTCGAACGCCTGCAACGCCGCGCCGAAGCGATGCAGGGCGAAGTTCGCGACGTGCTCGATAGGCTCAATGCCCAGGTCGGCACCGATGTAGAGCTGCGGCGCAGCGTTGCGCGGATCATTCACGAAGCCATCGGCGACGCTGAACGCGAGCGGCACGCCCAGCTTTCACGCGCCGTCTCCCCCGTCGTCATCCAAACCGTTCGCGCTGAGTTGCGCAACAGCAAGGACGAGATGGTCGAGGCGCTCTATCCGATCACGGGTCGCCTCGTTCAAGCCTATGTCGCCAATGCGATGCGTGACCTCGTCGCCCAGATCAACCGCAGGCTCGAGCAAAACGCGCTGATGCTTCGGCTGAAGAGCTGGACCACGGGGCGATCGGTTGCCGAACTCGCGATCGTCGACGCACAGCGCCTCAAGATCGAGGATGTGCTTTTGATCCGGCGCGGCAGCGGCCAGTTGATCGCGCGATGGCCCGAAGCGGAGTTGCCGCTGAACAGCGACGTTCACTTCTCGGGTGTCTTGGCAGCAATCACCGACTTCGCCGACGAAACGTTCGGGGCCGATGGCGGCAGCATCCGGAAATTTGTGGTCGGCGGAACAACGGTTTATTTGCGTGCATCGCCGATGTACCTGCTGGCTGCACGCTGCTCGGGCGTCGCGCCGCCCGATGCCGACGCAGCATTCGATTCAGCTTTCATCGAGGCGCTTGCCGATCCGGCATTTGCCGAGGAGGCCGCTGAGACGGCGGTCGTCCAAACATCGACACAACTCGAGGCGCTGTCACGCACCGTAGCGGGCTCCATCTCCGAGCACTATGAGCGCCAAGATGCGGATGCAGGTGGCTTTGCAGCGATCAAGCTTCTCGTGTTTCTGGTCGCTGTTCCGATCCTGACCTGGCTCGGCTGGAGCGCGTTCACGGCCCTGGAATATGAGCGTGTCCGTGCGATCACCCAGCGAGCGATCGATTCTACGCCAGAATTGATCGGCTATCCAACCTCGTTCACGATCGGCCCAAGGGGCCGCCAAGTTGATCTTGTCGGACTGCTGCCGACAGCGGTGGTGCGCGATGGCTTCGTGGCACGCCTCACTGCAGAACTGCCAACCACGACAACGCTCAACAAGAGCAGCCTGACAGTCCTCCCTTCGGCGCCTGCCGATGCGTCGTCCGATGTTGTGGGGCTGAGACGGGAGCTTGCCCGATTGAAGTCAGAACAAGCGGCGGTCATTGAGCGCGAAGTGGCGCTTCTGTCGTCGTCGCTGGTTCGATCCACAATCGTCAGGCTCTTGCGGGCCGCGTCCCAAGCCCTAACTCCGGCCCTGGCCGATCTCGACGCCATTCGTACGTCTGGCTTGGCTCCAGAAGCCAGCGCGTTGCGCAACGAAGCGAGCCGCATTCTTGAGGTGTCGTCCGCTTCGATTTCAGCCCTCGCCGATCGCATCGAGCGCGGTGATGCAACCTTGGACCCCGCCGCCACGGGAACGCTCATCGGTGCAGCAGCTGTCGAACTTGCCAAGGCGGAAGCTTTGATCCTGCAGGCCAACAATGGCGATGGCGATGGTGCCCCGCGACAAGCCGCGCCGCATGGGACCGAGGGGGCGCGCGATCCCCTGGTTATGGCCGAGGGGCTCTCGGTTGCAGCGCAACGAGCCGCTGCGGTCGCCTCGGTTGCCCGTCAGCTCGCCTTCGCCCCGCCAGCCGTCGCGCCCGTCGTGCGCCCACAGGAGCCTTCAGCCGAGGATCGCTTGCTCGTGTGGATCGGCCGCAACGCTATCTTTTTCGGCAACGGAACCGAGTTCAGGGACCAGGGGACGGCAGAACGCCAACTCGACGAACTGGCCGCGTTGCTTGGCGAGACCGATCTCCCCCTGCGGATCGTCGGCTACACCGACGAACAGGGTACGGCAGAGCGTAATACCGCGCTTGCTTTGGCGCGCGCCAATTCAGTGGCGAGCAGTCTGCGTAGCCGAGCCGTCCCGAGCGATAGACTGGTCGTGACGGGACGCGGGAGCGCGCGGCTCCTCAGTGACGTGATCGGTACGGACAGTCCGAACCGCCGTGTCGAGTTCGAGTTCGTGTTCCGCGGCGAAACTGTCCGGAATTGACGCATGATCACGAGAAAGATCATGCTTCTGGGTGAAATGGGGGTTGGCAAGACGTCACTTGTCAAGCGCCTCGTGTTCGGCACGTTCTCTGCAAACTACAAGAGCTCGATCGGCTCGGACATTTATCAGCATGAAATTGAGCCGGCGCCCAACGGCCAGCGGTTCGTGTTCAACGTCTGGGATACGGACGGCAGCTACGGCCCTGGTATTTTTCGGTCCGTCTACATCCGCGGCGCAGATGCAGCGATCGTCATCGCCGACGCGACACGGCCGGCGACGTTCGGGGCTATGGCCGATCTGGCATTGTCCTTCGAGCAGGAGCTGCCAGGCCGCTATCTGGCGCTCGTTGCGAACAAGATTGATCTTGTTGAGGGGCCTCAGAGCACGCTTTCCGGGGATGTGCGCTCATTGCCGTTTCAACTGCCGGAAAGACTTGCGGAACTCGGGCTGCCAATCGCGCCGACAAGCGCAAAGACCGGGCAGAACGTGACGGCCCTGTTTCGCGAAGCCGCTGAGACGATCCTGAGGCGCGGGATCTGAGCGATGCAAGGAGACGCAGAGTTCGAACACCACCTGCCGAGGCCAGTCGTTCCGCATGCGCCAAGCGGCTTGGGCGCATTTGAGCTGTTTGCTTCGGCATCGACACTCGGTTTCGTCTGGCTCGATCGCAGCCTCCGAATTGTCGCGTCGCGAGGCTCTCTGGTCGAAGCTCTCCAGGTCGGGTCACCAATCGTGCGCGAGTTGCCCGTTTTCGCGGGTGTCGAGGACGAGTTCGACGCGCTTGTTGGCGTGCCAGATAAGGTCTTTGAGGTTCCAAACGTTTCTCAGGTCACGGCACAGGACCTGGAGCCACCGCGGCTGAATTTCTCGGTTCGCTACGACGCGGCGCAGGGTCTATTCGTGATGATGGTGGCACGGGCCTTGAGTCACTCAGCCCCCGAGATCCAGCTTCAGCAGGAGGTTCGCGGTCGCGTGCTTGCGGAACGCCTGCTGTCCGAGCAGGCTGATGCAATCCGAACCGCCAACGTCGAACTCGAGCGAATCAACAGGAAACTGGCAGGGTTTGCCCAGATTGTTGCGCACGATCTGAAGGCTCCGATGCGGGCCCTGCGATACTTCGCAGATGATCTCGAAACGAGCCTTTCCGATCCAAATTCAGGTGATCCCAGAGCCCATCTCGAGCGGCTTCGGACCCAGTCACGGCGGATGGCGAACATGCTGACGGGGCTACTCGCCTATGTGTGCCTCGAGAATCGCACTGCGGCTGCCGACATCGTAGAGCCAGAAGCGCTCGTGAGCGAGATCGTCGCCTCCCTTCTTCACGATCCTGCCATCGAGGTGCGCGTTGCTGGGGACTGGCCTTGCTTGCGCACCCATCGCGTGTTGCTCGATGTCGCCCTTCGCAACCTGATCGAGAATGCGATGCGCCATGCAGGCCGCCCTGTGGGTTGGGTCGAAGTCAGAGCCGAGCGGGCGCCGATGCGTCGCGATGCACTGCTGATTTCAGTCGCCGACGACGGGCTTGGCATCGATCCGCGCTGGCACGACGTCATCTTTCGGCCATTCACGCGGCTCGAGGCGGAGGAGGCGCGACAACGGCCGGGAGCGGGCAGCACTGGCGACGGCGGTGCCGGTGAGGGCGATACAACCGAATTTGGCCGCCTGGGGCTCGGCCTGACGCTCGTGCAGAAGGCCGTGGTCGAAGCAGGCGCCTCTGTGACGATCGAGTCCGATCCTGCCGTGCGTCGCGGAACAGTGTTTAAGCTTGTGTGGCCTGGAGTTATTGCGTCAAGTGACTGACGTGTTTCATTGTCGTGGCCCCTGCACCTTTGCAGGGGCCACAGCAGGTGCGGTGTGAGGCTTTGCCTTAGAGATCGCACGCGCGTGGGGCTTGCTGCCGAAGCGTCGGACTTTGCGGTTTCGGGCTGCTCTTCCTGACAACAAAATCTCTCGGAATCTGGTCCTGGCGATGCGTGAACTTAAAACCGGAAGCGGGAGCAATATTCTCGCGCGTCGCCACGACGCCAGGGCCGAGCTTCGAACACTGTCAGCCGTGAGCGATATTCTTATCGTCGAGGATACAGAGATCGATGCGCAGCGCCTTGCTGCCAATCTGCGCGACTTGTTTGGCCGCACAATCGAGGTGCGGCGTGCCGCGACCCTCGCAGCAGCCGTCGACCTGGTGCTCAAAAAAGTCCCGGACCTGTTGCTGCTCGACGATTATCTGAAGCCCGCCGATACGGCGACGGAAAGCATCCCGTTCCTGCGCCGCGCCGGGTATCACGGCCCGATCCTCGTCATCAGCGGCGCCGTCGATCGACAGCGGCGCGCTCAGCTCAAGTCGCTTGGGGTGTCAGATTGCTTGCACAAGGACGATATGTTCTCGGGTGATCTGGCCATGGCGCTCCTTGACGCTTTGCGGTCGGATCCCGCGGGTCCCGAAGACAGGCCCGAGTAGCCGGCACCGCTATTAAGCCTTGGCCTTCAACCCAAGCTGCCAGGCAGCTTGGTGAGTTCGCACAGAGGCCGCACGCACACTGGCCCGGCGCGCGCGCGGCCGCCCGCGAAATCCTTGCCCTGATCCTGCCAACGTCGGAATTGATCGCGCAGCCAGCTCAGGTGGTGTAGTCGCGATCATCAGAGATCACTTTGCCGTCGTTGGCGAGCGTTCCGACATCGACCAGTTGGACCGAACCACGCAGTTTGGTGATGTCTTGCAGCGATTGCGACACCGCCTCCATAAGTTCAGCATCACGCAAAGTGCTCTCTGCCATCAGGGTCATGGCATCCTGCGCGCCGTCGCGCGCCACGACCAATCGCAGCCGCCCGAGTTCTGGATGACGGGCGCCGACCGCTGCAACATGTTCAGGGTGCACGAACATGCCTTTGACCTTTGTCGTCTGGTCCGCGCGGCCCATCCAGCCCTTGATCCGCATGTTGGTGCGCCCGCACGGGCTGTCGCCCTCGAGAACAGCCGAAAGGTCGCCCGTTGCGAGCCGGATCATCGGGTAATCACGATTGAGCGATGTCACGACGACTTCGCCAACTTCGCCAGGCTCGACGGGAGTGCCCGTGCCAGGGCGGACAATCTCGACGATGACACCCTCATCGACGATCATGCCCTCGCGAGCGACACTCTCGTAAGCAATCACACCCAAGTCGGCTGTTGCATAGCACTGGTAAGCATCAATGCCGTGGGCCTGGTACTCGGCCCGCAGAGATGGAAAGAGCGCGCCGCCGGATACCATGGCCCTCTTGAACGACGTAATCGGGCGCTGAGCTTCTGCGGCCTTGTCGAGCAGGATCTTCAGGAAATCCGGGACACCGATATAGGCTGTGGGCCGGAGATGGTGAATGGCGTCCAGTTGCTGCTCGGTATTGCCGGGACCGGCGGGGAATACTGCACATCCGAGTGCGCGCGCGCCGGCATCCATGATCCAGCCGCCGGGCGTCAGGTGATAGCTGAAGGTGTTGTGGACCACGTCGCCGCGCCGGAATCCCGCCGCATAGAGCGTGCGGGCTGAGCGCCACCAATCCTCGCCACGCCCTTCAGGTTCGAAGATCGGCCCCGGCGACAGGAACGCACGACGCATGTCGCCGAGCTGCGACGTCGCAAAGCCACCGAATGGTGGCATCTCACCTTGCAGTTCCTTGAGCGACGCCTTGCGCAGGACCGGCAGCTTGGCAAGCGCGGCGCGGGAGGTCACGGAACCAGGTGTGATGCCGGACAGGTGGGTTGCCCAGCCCGGCGCGAGTTCGATGGCGCGCGTCAGAATATCTGGCAGCAGTGCAAAGATCGCCTTGTCGCGCGCCTTTTGTGTCCGCTGCTCGAGCGCGTCGTAATGGTCGCCTGTCACGATGTTGCCTCGCCCCCAGTCTTAACGTTGCAGTCGTGCGGTCATTAGGTCGGCGCTGTGCGCCAGGGCAACGGATTTTGCTGGGTTGCACGTCAGATGCGCGCTGGCATGGTCGCCAGACACCGAACCCGGCCGCAGACATTCGCAATCAAGGCGGTGCTGTTGCGACTGCCAAACCGATGGCACGTCACGCGAGCCAACGCTTGCGGCGCTTATAGCTCTTCACCTGCCGGAAGCTTTTTTTGTCGCCGCCCGAGATCCCGAGGTAGAATTCCTTGACGTCCTCGTTCGACGCCAGATCGGCCTGTGTCCCGTCCATCACGACGCGACCGCTTTCCAGAATGTAGCCGTATTGAGCGTACCGCAGGGCAACGTTCGTGTTCTGCTCGGCGAGCAGCACCGACACCCCCTGCTCCTCGTTGATCTTCTTTGTGATCTCGAAAATCAGTTCGACGAGTTGCGGCGCCAGCCCCATCGAGGGCTCGTCGAGCAGGATCATCTTGGGCCGGCTCATGAGCGCGCGGCCGATCGCGCACATCTGCTGTTCCCCGCCCGACGTGTAACCCGCCAGCGAGCGACGGCGTTCTTTCAACCTTGGGAAGTACTCGTAGACCATCTCGAGGTCAGCCCGGACGGCGGCATTGCCGTCACGGCGGGTGTAGGCGCCGGTCAGAAGATTTTCCTCGATCGTCAGATGCTCGAAGCAGTGCCGCCCCTCCATCACCTGGATACAGCCGCGGCGCACGAGATCATTGGCTGACAGGGCATCAACGCGCTCGCCCTCGAACTCGATGGAGCCTTTCGTGACTTCGCCGCGCTCCGCGCGCAACAGGTTGGAGATCGCCTTGAGTGTCGTCGTCTTGCCAGCGCCGTTCGCACCAAGGATCGCGACGATCGAGCCCCTAGGCACCTCGAGCGAGACGCCCTTCAGCACAAGGATCACGTGGTCGTAGATCACTTCGATATTATTGACCTTCAGGATCGGGGCAGCCTTCGGCGCACTCGCCACCGTCGTTTGCGGTTTTCGATCGGTCACGGAAGCATCAGCGGACATCGACGAGATCCTTGTTGAATTTCCTCGGGTAACGGTTCGGGCGTCGCCCCTTGATCCGAACGCCCGCTGCCGGATGCGCAATCGGCAGCGATCGCGCTGAGCTTCGTCACGGGCGGGCGCCACGCTCGGCCTTGAGTGCGCAACGCCCCTCCGTTTCGCACCTGCATTTCGCAGTCGCCACTGCCTCGCGTTCCCGGTTCGAAGTGTTTGAAGCTTTGAATTTCAACCGGCCGATCAGGCGCTGTCGACGCCGCATGATTGTTCCGGAACGCGTACCGCTGATCAGAAGTCCCTGGCCGGCGGGTGGTGCGGATGGTGCAGGGACTTCTGATCGAAAAGCGGTACGAGATCCAATCTGTTGCTCGTACCCTATGCTTTCGGTCGTTCGTTGCGGCGTCTGAGTTGTGGCGTCTGAGTTGTGGCGTCTGACAAGGGTGGCAGGCGAACTGCGGTAAGCGTGGCGTCGCGGCTCAATTGACGACCAGCGTGCCGCACGCATCGGTCAATTAAGGCGCGATCAACGCCACACTAAGCCATTCATTTCGCGCGTGGCCTTCATGCCTCGCCTCAATCGTCAGCGGTTGCGGCCAGCACACCGATGTCGGCGAGACGGGCCACTCGACCCGGGGGAGACGGCGCGACGGCGCCGCTCCCGTTGGTTTATGTGGTCCGGTCAGGCTGTCGGAACTCTATGCGCGAGTGCCAGACCTGACCGGGTACTCGCATGCGTCCATCGGCCTTAGGACGGGCACTTCTGCTGTGGCCAATCGGGCTTGTCTTCGAGGTATTTCTTCGCAGCGTCCTCGAGCATTGGACGAACGACCGCGCGGTCTGAATAAATCCAGTCCGACACGCGGGTCCATTTCTGGCCATCCCACTGCTGGATGAAGGCAGGGTGGTTGCCGGCGTGATCCGCGCACGTGACCTTGATTGGTGGAACCAGCCCGGTGAAGCCGAGTTCGGCGAGCCGTTCTTCGGTGAGGTCGATGGCTTCCATGCCAAGGCGCATATCTTCGCCCGTGATGGTCGACTTGCCGGTGATTTTCTGGGCGTTTCGGATGGCCTCGACCACCAGGAGCGCGTTGAACACCGAGCGGTTGTACAGAACTTCGCCGAAGTTGGCGCCGTTACCAACGCTCTTGCCGGCATCAATCACGTGCTTCTTGATTTCCTGCAGGACGCCAAAGTCTGTCCCACCAGCGTTGAACGTGAGGGCCTTATAGCCCTTCGCGTCATCACCGGCAGGCACCACATCGCCCTCGGAACCCGACCACCAGATGCCGATGAAACGATCCATCGGAAAGCGGATCTTGGCCGCTTCCTTGACGGCCGTGGGGTTCATCGCGCCCCAGCCCCACATGATCATGTAGTCCGGGCGGTTGCGGCGAACCTGGAGCCACTGCGAGGCTTGGTTCTGCATGTCGGTTGCGGCGACGGGATAGAGCTGCAGCTCGTAGCCTTCGGTTTTCGAAAGCTGTTCGAACAGTGGGATCGGCTCGCGACCGTAGCCGGCATCAAGGAAGATGAAGCCGATCTTCTTACCCTTGAGGCTGCCTCCTTCCTTCGACTTGATGTAATTCAGGATCATTGATGCGCCGTCCCAGTAGGTGGCCGGAGCATTGAAAATCAACGGGAAGGTCTCGCCAACCGCGGCAGCCGAGAGGCCGTAGCCCATCGACAAGACGGGGATCTTGTCGACCGCGGCTTTCGGGATCAACTGCAGCGTGATGCCGGTCGAGTAGGGATTGTAAATGAGGGCGCCCTGCGATTTCGTGCGCTCGTAGCACTCAATGCCCTTTTGGGTGTTATAACCCGTTTCACACTCTTCGAAGCGGATCTTGACGCCGCCGATCCCGCCGTCGCGCTCGTTGATGAGCGCAAGGAAGTCGGTGAAACCATTGGCCTGCGGGATACCGGAGCCAGCGAATGCGCCCGTTCGGTAGGTCAAAAGCGGCAGATAATGCTCTTGCGCCTGAGCTGACGTGGCGACTGCTGAGGCCAGCATCGCCCCGACCGCAAGGCCGAGCGTGGTTTTGACAAGCTTCATTTGGGTTTCCTTTCCCTCCACTTGGAACGCTGTCCCAGTATTCTTGGGATGCCACTGGCGGATTTCCCGCTCATTGTTTCGACGGTTGGCAGGCACCACAACCATTGCCACCGCGCCTGCATGCTATCGCGCGTGACCCTAGTAAGGGAATGGCCACAAACGCAATTTTTCTCGTGCGATCGCCCAAAGCCGTGCGAGCCCGTGCGGCTCGACGATCAGGAAGAAAATGATCAATGCACCAACGATCATGAAGCGGAAGTGCTCGACTGTCGCTGAGGCAATGGCAAGTCCGAACAGGCCCGGGATGGTGTTGATGATGATCGGTAAGCTGACAATGAACGCGGCCCCCATGAACGAGCCCATGATCGAGCCAAGGCCGCCGATGATGATCATGAAGAGCACCGGGAAGGACGCGTTCAAGATGTTGAACACCTCCGGCTCAGCTGATCCCAGCCAGAGGAAGATCAGCATCGCGCCGGACACGCCGCAGAAGTAGGAAGAAATCGCAAACACCGCGAGCTTCGTCGGTAGCATGCGAATGCCGATCAACTCCGCAGCGATGTCCATGTCACGGATCGCCATCAGCTTGCGTCCGAAGCTGCCGCGCGTGAGGTGTACGGCAAAGATCGTCATGACCGTCACAATCGAGAGAACCACAAGGTACTGGAAAACCGTGTCGCCGAATGGCTCTGTCAGCGGCATGCCGAAGAGGCTGCGGTTCACCGCGTCGATCGCGCCGGAGTCGTTGTAGTTATAGAGCCATGCGATCCGACCGAAGGCCCAAACCAGGAAAAACTGCGATGCAAGCGTCGCGACCGCAAGATAGAAACCTTTGATCCGAAGTGACGGCAGGCCGAACAGCACACCGATTGCCGCTGAAAATAGCCCTGAAACGAAGATCCAGATGATGATGTTCACATCCGGGAAAATGGTCGTGAGCTTATAGCAGGCATAAGCCCCAACACCCATGAAGCCGCCCGTGCCGAGCGAGATCAGCCCCGCATAGCCTGTCAGCAGATTGAGGCCGAGTGCCGCGAGCGCAAAGATCAGTGTCGGAATGATGATGGTCTTGAGTGTAAAGTTGTCCGCGATGAACGGCACCACCAGAAACATGAAGGCCAGCAGCAAGCCGACCGCGATGCGTTCCTGCCGTAATTCGAAGACGGACTGATCGGTCTCGTAGGTCGATTTGAATTCGCCGACTTCGCGGTAAAGCATGGGATCTGATGCTCCGGGACGTCAAATTTCAAGGAATGCTGCCGAGCCTGGGAAGCGCATGTGCGCTGATGCCGGCCTCATATTCGTTCGATGATCTTGTCGCCAAACAAGCCCTGTGGCCGGAACAACAGGAAGACCAAGGCGAGGAAGTACGGGAACCAACTTTCGATCGCACCGCCCACCAGCGGTCCCCAATAGAATTCAGCGATCTTTTCCGAGATTCCGATGATGAGGCCGCCGACAATCGCGCCGGGGATTGAGGTGAACCCGCCGAGGATCAGCACCGGGAGCGCCTTGAGCGCAATGATCTCCAGGGCAAAGGACACGTCCGACCGGGCCCCCCACATGATCCCGGCGACGATGGCGACGATGCCAGCTGCGAACCACACGATCACCCAGATCTGCTGCAGCGTGATCCCGACCGACTGGGCCGCTTGGTGATCGTCCGCGACGGCCCTAAGCGCACGGCCGATCTTTGAGACGTTGAAGAAGATCGCGAGCGCTGCCACCATCAGACCGGCGATTACCGCGGCCGCGATGTCCAGGTGTTGGAAGATCACCGTGCCGCCGAGCATGTCGATGGCGGTCGAGCCGGTCGGCAACCCGAGTTCGCTCGTGATCATGACCTTCGGTTCGCCGCCAAAGATGGTTTCACCGAAACCAATCAGGAAGGAGTTGAGACCGATCGTCGCCATGAACAGGATGATGTCCGGCTGGTTGACCAGCGGTCGCAGCACGACGCGCTCGACAGTCCATGCAAGAACGAACATCAAGGCGATGACGCTCAAGACGGCAATGAAGGCTGCAACACCCGATGGCAGGCCAAACCGTCCGGTCAAAAGCGCATACGTGCCAACGAGGGAAAGGGCGGAGAACACGACCATAATGCCCTGGGCGAAGTTGAACACGCCAGAGGCTTTGAAGATCAACACGAAACCGAGCGCGATCAGGGCGTAAAGAATGCCGGCGACGAAGCCCTCCCAGATGACCTGCACGAACAAGTCTGGCAGCGAGATCATCTCGATGAATGGGGCCACGAAGACTTGATTTAGGATATCCATCTATCGGTCCTGGCTATCGGTCAGGGCGGTCGTTTCCGTTGGCAACAGTCGGCGCGACTGTGCGAGCCGCATCTGCGTAACGGAGCGTGCCGGTTGAAGCCCGCTTCGTCGTCAGTCGTGGCTGACGCCGAGGTAGGCGTCGATCACGGCTTGGTTCTTTTGCACTTGCGCCGGTGTGCCGTCGGCAATCAGCTCGCCATGATCCAGCACCACGACGCGGTCCGAAAGGTCCATCACCACGCCCATGTCGTGCTCGATGAGGGCAATCGTCGTGCTCAGCTGTTCATTCACGTCGATGATGAACCGGCTCATGTCCTCTTTTTCTTCGAGGTTCATCCCCGCCATCGGTTCGTCGAGCAGCAACAGCTCGGGCTCCATCGCCAACGCGCGCCCAAGTTCAACGCGCTTCTGAAGGCCATAAGGCAACTTGCCGACCGGCGTGCGCCGGATATGAGCGATCTCGAGGAAATCGATGATCTCCTCCACCTTTTTGCGGTGCTCGACCTCCTCGGCCATGGCTGGGCCATATCGCAGCGCTTGCCAGAACAGGCCACGCTTCATCCGCAGGGTTCGCCCCGACATGATGTTGTCGAGCGTCGACATGCCCTTGAACAAAGCCACGTTCTGGAACGTCCGAGCGATCCCCTGGGTCGCCGCAATGTAGGGCTTCATCTGCTTTCGCGGCTGACCCTTGTAGCGGATCGTGCCCTCCTGCGGATGATAGAAGCCGTTGATGACGTTCAACATCGACGTTTTGCCGGCCCCGTTCGGGCCGATGATCGCCCGGATTTCGCCCTGGCGGACGTTGAACGAGACGTTCTGGATCGCCTTCACGCCGCCGAATGACAGCGAGATATTTTCGACCGACAGCATGATTTCGCCGAACACGCGGCTATCAGCGCCGGCAGATGCGGCCGCGGTGGCAAATGTCGAGACGGTTGGCGCTGCACCATCGGCGCTCATTCTGCAGCCTCCCTGAGCGGCATAGCCTGTCGGGCAATCGGATGGAGTTTCATGTCGACAATTCGCACATCGCCGTCGATCGTGCCTTTGCGGCCATCCTCGAATGTGACCTCCGTGCGGATCTTGCAGCGTTCGGATCCGTTGTAGAGCGCGTCGATCAGTGGAGCGTAGCGCTCTGCGATGAACGACCGGCGCACCTTCTGTGTGCGCGTGATTTCCCCGTCATCCGGGTCGAGCTCTTTGTGCAAGATCAGGAAGCGCTTGATTTGAGCCGCTGCAACCCGTTCCTCCTTGGCAAGGCTCCGGTTGACCTCGTCGACGTGCTTTGCAAGCATCTCGTATACGCCCGGGTGGCCGGCCAGCTCCTGGTAGGAGCCATAGACGACATTGTTGCGCTCCGCCCAGTTGCTCACTGCGGTCAGGTCGATATTGAGCATCGCGGTCACGTAATCCCGGTCAGAACCGAATGCGACCGCTTCCTTGATGTTCGGATAAAACTTGAGCTTGTTCTCGATGTACTTGGGCGGGAACAGCGACCCGTCGGCGAGCTGGCCAACATCCTTGGCGCGGTCGATGATCTTCAGGTGCCCGCGCTCGTCGAAGAAACCGGCATCGCCCGTTTTGACGAAACCATCCTCCGTGAGCGTTTCGGCCGTCTTGTCAGGATCCTTGTAGTACCCAATGAACATGCCCGGTGACTTGAACAGAACCTCTCCGGTCTCAGACAGCTTCAATTCGACATTGGGCGCTGGCGGTCCAACCGTATCTGCAAAAATTTCCCGATTGGGCTGCGCCGTCACGTAAAGGAAGGCCTCTGTCTGACCGTAGAGCTGTTTGAGGTTAAGGCCGAGCGACCGATAGAACGCGAACAATTCAGGGCCGATCGCCTCGCCGGCCGTGTAGGCCGTCCGAATGCGCGAGAAGCCCATGCGGTTCTTGAGCGGCCCGTACACCAGCAGCCCGCCAATCGCGTACAAAAGGCGGCCGATTGGCGACACGGAGCGCCCATCGAGTATGGCTTCCCCGTGCTGCTTGGCCACGCCGAGGAAAAACCGGAACAGACCGCGCTTGAGGGCGCCTGCATCCTCCATTCGGATGGTCAGGTTGGTCAACAGAGTCTCGAAAACCCTCGGTGGAGCAAAATAGAACGTCGGCCCGATCTCACGCAGGTTTTCCTGGATCGTGTCAGGGCCCTCCGGGCAGGCGATCGTGAAGCCCGCGACCATGCCCTGTGCATAGTTGAGATAGTGGTCGCCGACCCAGGCAAGCGGCAGGTAGGCGAGTGTGACGTCCGTCTCGTTCAGATTGTCAAAGCGTACGGTGTCCGTGGCCGCCGCGATACAGCCCTCGGCGGACAGCAGGACGCCCTTCGACGTGCCGGTGGTGCCAGAGGTGTAGAGCGTGACGCTAACGTCACTGCCCTTGCCTTCCGCGATTTCGCCAAGCCACCAAGCCTCTGCGCCGGCAGGGCCGAGGGGATGCTCGCGTCCGAGGATCTGGACGTCTTCGAACGAATTGAGATGCGTGTGGTCGTACTTCTTGAGGCCGCGGCGCTCATCATAGATCACTTCGCGCACGTTCGGGATGCGCTCGGCGATCGAGATGAGCTTATCGACCTGTTCCTGATCCTCGACGACCGCCATCGCAACTTCGGCGTGGGAGAGCACGTAGGCCATCTCGTCGGCGACGGCATCGGCATAGATCGGAACGGGAACTGCGCCAAGCGACTGGGCCGCCGTGAAGGTCCAGTACAGACGGGGCCGGTTGCCGCCGATGATCGCGATCCGGTCGCCGCGCTTCAAGCCCAGCCGAGCAAGCCCGAGTGCAAAGTCGCGCACCTCATTGCGCGCTTCGGCCCATGTCCAGGATTGCCAGATGCCGAGCTGTTTGAACTGGTAAGCCGGACGCGAGCCGTGGAGCTCAGCGTTGCGCAGCAGAAGCTTTGGGATCGTATCCAGGCGCGCACCCGGGGCGCGAGACGAAATCGCCTCGGTCACGTAGGCAGTCCTCCCTCATCTCCCCGACACCACTTCTTCGAGCGGTTAAGCCGTTTGACTGATGCGTGTAGTAAGCAGGTGCAGCGTCCGGTGGCAAGACGCTGTACGGCACGATTATTACGATCGCCGACAGCGAGACCGTTCGCGCAGAAGCCGAGTATATTTAATCCCTCGGCCGAACGATGTTTTGTCTTTGGATCGACCCATCGGGTGGCTTTGGCGCAGGTGCCTCTCGCTCATATCCTCTTCCGCAGTCCGTCTGTCAGCCTTGTCAGCCGCTGAAACGAACTTCGGAACCCAAAGGGTACGCGCAACATCGAGCAACGCTGAGCAACATCAAGCTCTTGAACCGCTTTTCGGCCAGATGTCCCCGTGCGACGGGCGGCGCGGATGGTTCAGGGACGTCTGATCGGCGGTACGTGGCGAAATAACTGCGGTCGAGGGCCGGGCTGAATTGAGCCCGCCCACCAAGCGATTGATCGATTGCACACACCTGCTTGGGCCCCTGCCACGGGCTGGCGGCCTTGCCGAGGTACATCGCACCCTCGGGTCGACTGAAACCAACACGCGAGCCAGACGCACGCCATCGGGTCGATTGCCTTGGGGGGCGTTGCGTCCAATCCGATTTTGCAATGTGTGGGCAGGGTGGGTCGATGAACGCGATCAGTTCAGCCCAAAGACCCGACGCTCCCAGTCTGCTCCACTCTTGTCGGTGCCAGCAACCAGCCCGCTGCCCGAGACAACCGCGACCTTGTACTCTTTCCAGGTCGCCGTGACGCGCGCGCCAATCCTGACCTGATTGTAAAGCTCGATCACGTGCTCGTTGTGCATGCGCACACAGCCCTTCGACACGTTCTTACCGATGGTCCAAGGCGCGTCGGTGCCATGAATCCGAAACAGCGTGCTGCCGAGATAGAGCGCACGCACGCCCAGCGGGTTCTGCGGGTGACCGCCGGGTACCGTGATCGGCAGCTCAGGATTTTCCTGTCGCATGCGCGGCGTCGGTGTCCAATCAGGGTTCTCGCGCTTCATCGACACATTGAGAACACCCTGCCAGCGGCTCTCGGGTCTTGGCACAGCAATCGGGTAGCTCATCGCACGGCCCTGCCCGATCACGTGGTAGAGGCGGCGGTCTGAAAAGCTGACGATGATATCGCCCGGGCGATATGTCGTCGGGAACGTGACCTCGAACCGGTCATCGACGGAATTGTCACCGTAGCTGCCGCCGAACCAGGATTGAGCCGAAGCTGGGAACGCAGCGGCCGCGACGACCAAACAAAAGGCGACGCATGTGATCGCAAGGGGTCTGAAGCCAATCATAACCGTTCTGCTCCTCATCACTTCGAACTGGTCGTCGCGCGACACCTCTGGCCCGCCGATACAACCGCGGACCTGAAAAGCCCCGCGCCTTCGCCGGAAGGCCTCTGACCCTCTGCGTAGCCTCGGGAGGGCCTCAACGGCAGGTACAAGTTCGTGATCAACATCCATCAGAGGAAGACTGTTGCGTCTGCGCACTACCCGCCCGTGGGAAAACTCGATGATCTGCCAACGGATTGAGCTGTCACATCAACGAAGCCGAGTGCCTCGTTCACCTCGGCGGTGTCGCAATGCCTTCGGGTCTGGCCTCATTCGGCGGCCTGAGGCCTGGCGTTCCGATCAGGCTCTTGCGTCACGTCGACGGGAGTTTGCTCTGCTGCATCAGCGACGACCGGAATGCTGAGTGTCAGCCTAAGCAGTGGCGGCACAAGCAACAGCGTCAGCACGGCGGACATCGATAGCCCACCGACCACGACCGACCCCAATCCCCGGTACAATTCCGATCCTGCTCCAGGGAAGACCACCAGCGGCAGCATGCCGAACACGCTCGTCAAGGTGCTCATGAAGATCGGACGAATTCGGTTGCGCGTCGCCTCGAGCACGGCGTCGTCAACGGACATCCCGTCCTCCCTCAGATGAAGGAGTGACTGGTGCACCAGCAGGATCGCGTTGTTCACCACGATGCCGATCAGGATCACGAAGCCGAGCAACGTCAGCATGTCGAGCGGCTGTGGAGAGAACATGTTCAGGATGGTCAGGCCTGCGACCCCGCCGGCTGCAGCAACCGGCACAGAAACCATGATCACGAGCGGAATGATAAAGCTCTCGAACAGTACGGCCATCACCAGGAAGACGATCGCGAGCGCAATCAAGAGGTTGATCTGAATTGCATTCCATGTCTCGGCCAACTGGTCGGCGGCGCCGGTCAGCGTCAGCCTGATGCCGGGCGGCAGACCTT
>JBHJOC010000106.1:0-9130 GCA_050330095.1 Hyphomicrobiaceae bacterium | reverse complement strand
CTGACGAGCGGACGCTGATTCTGGCTGGCTCAGTACTTCATGTCCCGTCTGGCCTGTTCTTCAACGGCGGTTATGCTCGGGTCTGGGATGGTCGGCGCGTTGATTTCGCAAACTTGTTTGGTGCGGCGCAGGGTGTCGGCCTCGTTCGTGCGACCACAGATATCCGTGGGTTTATTCCGGTAACCGTCGATTATGATGCTTGGAACGTCGGTGCCGGTATCGTGCGGTCGTTCCACCCCATTGGTGCGACAACCTTCGCTGCTGACTTTGGTAAGGTTCACATCGATGGTGGTGCCGAGCCCTTCTACTACGGTCTCGGCATGGTTCAGAACATCGACGCGACTGCAACGGACGTTTACATGTCTTGGCGGCGTTATGATCTCGATGGCAACAGCGTACTGGGTTCCGCTGGTACGGGTCCGGCTCTCGAGGATACCGCTGACGTGTTCACGGCTGGTATGCGCGTCCGCTTCTAAGCTGGTCGCATAGTGCAAGGGGGAAGGGGGCTTCGGCCCCCTTTCTCGCATCTGCGTCGGTATGGCCAATGGGGCACACACGTTCCCGAATGGTTCATCAGCGCTTAACGCCTGTGGATGTAGGGTTGCGGCTCAGTTAATTCGCTTCCCAATATGGTCGGCAACGGCCAACGAGGGTCATGAGATGCGGACGTTCACAGCGGTGCTTATTGCGGGTGCATTGGCGTTGATCGCCGTGCCCACCCAGGCTTTCCAGGAGCGGGGTGGCGCAGACGCATCCGCGCCGTCTGCTGAACTTCAATCTGGTGATCTCAGCCGCGCCCCGGCTCCACCCGGGCCTGCGATCGTCGTGCCTGGGCTTGGCCAGATCGGCGTTATCCCCAAGCTCGATTTCGGTCTTGAGCTGCTCTACGGGCAGGGTCCGAATGGGGCGCCGCAGCCACGTGTTGACGAGGTACCCTCAGAGGGTTTGCAAATCCGCGGCACGGTAAAGCACCGCTTCTGATTGTGGTGTGGCGTTAACGCGGCGGCGCAATGTGTTGCGCCAATGACATTTCCCCAGCCTCTGCTGCACACCTTTGTGATTTGCCTTTCTCGGGCATGGTTCAAGCGCTCAATTCATTCAGTGCGCGCGTACCCATCCTGAGAGAAAGCTCCATGGTCTCCGTCACTTTTCGCGGCTTCGCCAGGCTCACCGCAGTTGTCTGCGTTGGGGTGGCGTCGGCTGCCTGTTCGACCGACGGCGTGCTCACCACGTCTTCCGTTCCGCCAGCCATTGAGGCACCGCGCGCCGATCCCGTGTGCCAGGCGCTGGCAGCCGATATCGATCGGATTCGCTCCGATGGCACGATCGGCCGTCTTCAAGAGGCCTCGACGGGTCGGACCACCACTGTATCCGTGAAGCGTGAGGCGCTGGCCAGGCTCGCTGAGTTTGACCGCCTGAATTCGGACTATCGGGCGAAGTGTTCGAAGCCTGGGATCATCATTCCGGCCCCGTCGGTGACAACGGCCACAGGTGCTCCTGTCGCCGCCCAGACCGCGTCTGCCGCAGTGGCGCCTGCAGCAACGCCCGTTCCTGCTGCTGCGCCCACCCAGGCGAACGCTCCGGCTCCGGTTGCCGTTCAAAACGAGCCGCTGTCCTCGAACTGAGCGCTGCGCGAAAGCCCCTTCAAACCGCGAGCGCGGGGAGGGGCTCTACCAATGCTCCGTTGCCGGGGGCAGCCGGGGTTGGCATGGTGGCCGGGAACGCAGTGCGCGACAATCGCCACACGAGCGAGGAGGCCCCATGACGACCGGTTCTTATGATGTCCTGATCATCGGCGCTGGCCCGGGTGGCTACGTTGCGGCTATTCGCGCCGCTCAGCTTGGGCTGAAGACCGCCGTCGTCGAGCGCGAGCACCTTGGCGGTATCTGCTTGAACTGGGGGTGTATTCCGACCAAGGCGCTGCTGCGATCGGCTGAGATCTATCATTATGCGACCCATGCTGACGCCTACGGATTGAAGCTCGAGGGTCGCATGAGCGTCGACGCGGCGGCGGTTGTGAAGCGGTCGCGCGGAGTGTCAGCCCAGCTCAACGGGGGCGTCGGCTATCTTTTGAAGAAGAACAAAGTCGACGTGATCTGGGGGCAGGCATTTATCGACAAGCCAGGCCAAGTGACGGTCGGTGCGCCCGGCAAGGCAGCCGTCGAACCGGCCCATCCAGCGCCGAAAGGCGTTCTTGGTTATGGGACCTACGCGGCCAAGCACATCATTATCGCGACGGGCGCGCGCCCGCGCATCATTCCTGGCATCGAGCCGGACGGCAAACAGATCTGGACCTATTTCGAGGCCATGGTGCCGCCTGAGATGCCGAAATCCCTGATCGTCATGGGCTCGGGTGCGATCGGCATCGAGTTCGCGTCGTTCTATCGGACGATGGGCTCGGACGTGACCGTCGTCGAGCTGATGGACCAGATCCTGCCGGTCGAGGACGCTGAGATCGCAACGTTTGCACGCAAGCAGTTCGAGAAGCAGGGCATGAAGATCCTGACCGGCGCCAAGGTTGCCAAGGTCGAGAAGTCGGCCGATGGCGTGACGGCGACGGTCGACCTCGGCAATGGCAAGTCAGAGACTGTTTCGGCGGAAAAGCTCATCTCCGCCGTTGGTGTCGTCGGCAACGTCGAAGGACTTGGGCTCGAAGCACTAGGCGTCGCCATGGATCGCGGCTGCATCGTTGCCGATGGCTTCGGGCGCACAAACGTCACAGGGGTGTATGCGATCGGTGACGTGGCAGGCCCGCCGATGCTGGCTCACAAGGCGGAGCACGAGGGCGTCATTTGCGTCGAGGCGATTTCTGGAAAGCATGCCCACGCGATGGACAAGGGTCGAATCCCGGGGTGCACCTATTGTCACCCACAGGTCGCAAGCGTCGGCCTGACTGAGGCCAAAGCCAAAGCCGCCGGCCATTCTGTCAAGGTTGGGCGCTTCCAGTTCCGAGGCAACGGCAAGGCGATTGCGCTCGGAGAGCCGGAGGGCCTCGTCAAGACCGTGTTCGATGCCAAGACCGGACAGCTTCTTGGCGCACACATGGTCGGGGCCGAGGTGACGGAGCTCATTCAGGGCTTCGTCGTCGCGATGCAGCTTGAGACGACGGAAGAAGATCTGATGCATACGGTGTTTCCGCACCCAACGCTGTCCGAAATGATGCACGAGAGCGTTCTCGACGCCTACGGTCGCGTCATCCATATGTAGAACCGAATACTCAAAACATTGCGCTGCGTTGGCACGGCGACGGGCGGCCGGATGCGGTGTGCGCGCACGGTATCGTCAAAGTTCACGGGGGACCAAGCCATGGACGCACGCACGCAGCAAATCCTCGTATTTCTTGCCATCGGCCTCGTCGCTGGCTACCTCGCAAGCTGGGTTGTCGGTGGGCGCGGCATCTTGCAGTACCTTGTGTCGGGGGTCGTTGGCGCGTTCGTCGGCGGCTATCTCCTGTCAGCAGCGAAGATCGACCTTGGAATCCGTAGCCCGCTGGTCGCACAGATCGTCACTTCGACCATTGGAGCCATCGTCGTTGTCGTGCTCGCGCGTCTGATCGCGTAAAGAGCGTCGCCAGCGGGATCGACCCGCGCTCGGGGAAGGCGATATGGATCAAATACAACCTTACATGCCGTGGATCATCATGGCCGTGAACGGCTTGATCGCCGGTTGGCTTGCGAGCCTCGTGCTCGGTGGCGGCGGACTGCTGAGGATGCTGCTGGTCGGCATCATCGGCGCCGTTCTCGGCGGCACGCTCGTGCAGGCCGGCTACCTCAACCTGCCATTCGATTTCGGCACCTGGGGCAACCAGATCGCGATCTCGACCATCGGTGCGCTGATCGTCATCGTGCTGGCCCGCATCATCGGGCGCTGAAAAGGGGGAGGTCGCGGCGTCGCGTCGCCGTATGACGGGCTTGTGAAGATGCAGCGAGGGGTACAGGTATAGGGAACACGAGCGCGACTCGCGCGTCATCCTTATGTGCCGGTGCCCCGAATGGTTACATTGCTCGACCAGACCACATCGCGACAGACCGGCCCGTTGGCCGACGATGCCAGCGGGCCGCGCATTGGCGATGCACTGCGCCCGCGCCATCCTGAAAAGGCAGGACGTCCCGATACGCCGGTGGCGCGCAAGCCCGACTGGATCCGCGTCAAGGCTCCGGGATCGCCAGTCTATTCGGAAACCCGTCAGATCGTTCGCGAAAACAAGCTGCACACAGTTTGTGAGGAAGCGGGGTGCCCCAACATCGGCGAGTGCTGGAGCCAGCGCCACGCGACCATGATGATCATGGGCGATACGTGCACGCGGGCTTGCGCCTTCTGTAACGTCAAGACGGGGCTACCTGGCCCACTCGACAGTCAAGAGCCTGCCAACGTGGCGCGTGCCGTGGCGCAATTGGGCCTCAAGCACGTCGTCATCACCTCGGTCGACCGTGATGACCTTGCAGACGGTGGTGCACAGCATTTTGCCGACGTCATCCGGGCAATCAGAGCAGCTTCGCCCGGCACCACGATCGAAGTGCTCACGCCGGACTTCCTGCGCAAAGACGGCGCGCTCGAAACCGTCGTTGCAGCGCGACCCGACGTGTTCAATCATAACCTCGAGACCGTGCCGGGACTTTACCTCGCGATCCGGCCTGGTGCGCGCTATTTCCACTCGTTGCGGCTGTTGCAGCGCGTGAAAGAAATCGACCCGACGATGTTCACGAAATCCGGGATCATGGTCGGGCTTGGGGAGCGGCGCGAAGAGGTGCTGCAGCTCATGGACGATCTGCGTTCGGCCGATGTCGATTTTCTGACCATCGGCCAGTACCTGCAGCCGACCCGGAAACACGCTGAGGTCAAGGAATTCGTCACGCCGGACGCGTTCAAGGCTTATGAGCGAACGGCTTACGCCAAGGGCTTCCTGCTGGTCTCGGCAACGCCCTTGACCCGGTCATCGTACCACGCGGGTGACGATTTCGCACGGCTCCAGACGGCGCGGCGCGCGCGCTTCCCGGTCGGCGGCATCGAGGCTGGAACGGTCCAGGAGGCGGGCGGATGAACAGGTTTGAGACCCGTAGACGGGTGCCGTTCACGGCTCAGCAAATGTATGCCCTCGTTGCCGACGTCGAGCGGTACCCAGAATTCCTGCCGCTGTGCGAGCGCCTCCGCGTCACCGATCGGCGCACGGAAGGCGGACGCGACGTGCTGATCGCCGACATGACCATGGGCTATCACGCCATTCGCGAGACGATTACGAGCAAAGTGACGCTTTATCCCGACGAACCCAAAGTGACGGTCGCCTACCTCAACGGACCGTTCTCGCGCATGGAAAACCGTTGGCTCTTCAAGGAGCTGGGGGGCGACCCCGTCGTCTCTGAGGTTGAGTTCTATATTGCCTACGAGTTGCGATCCTTGATGTTGAAATTCATCGTGTCGCAGGTGTTTGATCGCGCGTTCCGGAAGTTTGCGTCGGCATTCGAGCGTCGCGCCCACGATGTTTACGGGCGTAAACCGGCAGCGCGTCTTGCGCAGGGCGGCCCCATCACCGCCCTCTGATCAAAGTTCTCCCGACGGGCTTCATGCACGCCCGCACACATTCGCCATGAGCGCGACCGCGTCGATAACGGTCGCCATGCGCACGTGTGCGCGGCCAATATCCCCATATCGCTTCTCGAGCGTCAGCGTTGCGCCCTCTCTTGCTCCGCAGGCGATGTAGACGAGCCCGACAGGCTTGCCGCTGGACCCTCCGCCGGGTCCTGCAACACCCGACACGGCGACTGCGACATCGGCGACGGAATGGCGCAGCGTGCCTGCCACCATGGCCTCGACGGTCGCTGCGCTGACCGCGCCGTGCGTGGCAAGAACCGCCTCGGGCACATCGAGAATGGTCATCTTGGCCGCATTCGAATATGTGATGAAGCCGCGGTCGAAGACATCGGACGACCCCGGGATCTCCGTCAGCAACGCGCCGATCAGACCACCCGTGCAGCTTTCAGCGGTGGCAAGCCTCAGCGATTTCGCTCGGCAAAGTGCAAGCAGGCGCACGGCATCGTCGCGCAAGCCATCGTGGAACATCACACCAATCCAGGTTCTGAAAACACACCGATCATGATGTTACGCGGAGTTCGGCGGGTGGCAAAGCGAGCCGTGAGCCATCGTGGGCAAGAAGGAGCCGGCATGTCACGGCGCCGACATCCTCAGGGCAGGGTTCGCATTTCTGACGCTTCATGAAAGTTCGCCGCTTGACACTACGCCATAAACAAGGGGCCCATCATCGCGCGTGTGTGACACGCCCGCATCACAATTGGCAGGCAGACGGCGTGCGTCCGTGGCGCAGACTTGCGAAAGGTGTGCATCAGTGTCGATTGCAGACCAACGGCGACGCCCTGCCTCTCCATGCCCTCGGGCTGCCGGCCATCCAATGATGAACCTCGTGATCTGACCATGACCGGTGCCCGCGAACGCCGTGCAGTCACTCAAGAAACCAATGAGATCGCCCGCGCGACGGCTGGTGAGACGTCAAGCTGGCTCGCCGGCGTTGCATCGGTTTTCGCCCTGATCTTTTCAGGCGTCAGCCTCTACCATAGCGTATTGAAACAGCCGGACTTGCGGCTCTACCTTCCGGACGTGCTGCATTACACGCGCGATGCGCAGGTTGATGGCGAGGTGTTCATCATGCCTGTGACGATCGCCAACCACGGCGCGCGCGACGGCACGGTGCTCCGGCTGAGGCTCAGTGTCACGGATCGCGAGAGCGGCGCGAACAAGGTGTTTGTTGCAACTTATTCAGTAGGCGAGGACTATTTCGTCCGGCCTGCTGCGTTCGACGCGCAGAACCGGAGGTTCGAGCGGGTCGATCGTCCAAGGTCACCGTTTGCGCCGATCTCCGTTCCGGGGCGAGGGCATTTCTCAGGCACGCTCTTGTTCTACCGGCAGGGCGGCGACGAATTCCCGCGCCTTGTCGATGGCCAGGATAAGCTCGGGATCGTCCTCACTGTAGAGACGATCGAGGATGCCTCGCTCGGGCCGATCGACGACTGGCTGCGCTCCAAGCCGGCCCCGATCGCCTTCGACGCAGAGACGGGCTACGTCGACGTCAATCGCCTCGTGCAAGGCGCGACCGCAATCGTGCGGCGATTGAACTGAGCGTGAAAGATGCTTGGTGATGCCGCTGTCTGAACCAGAGTGCGTGCAGCCCGCCAAGGCAACCAACTGGCCTCAGGTGATGGCCTGCTCAACGGGGCTGTTGCCCTGTTGACCAACCGCGCTCAACGGGGCTGTTGCCCTGTTGACCAACAGGAATCATTCTCCGGTTGCGGGTTCCACCGACCGGGCGCGCGTCGAGCGGAGCTGTTTGGGTCATCAGATTTTCTGATTGTAAGCGCCGACCTCGGGGTGCTGCCGCAACTCGAGATCGATGTCGGCAAACATGGCGTGCATGTTGGCTTCACTTGTTGGGCTTTCGACAACGATCACGAGTTCAGGCTTGTTCGATGAAGCGCGCACCAAGCCCCACGTGCCATCCTCAAGCTGAACGCGCACACCGTTCACGGTCACGAGATCGGCAATGCGCTGGCCAGCGACTTCGCCGCCATCAGCCTTCAAGGCTTGGTAGTGGCTCACGATTTTGGCCACAACATCGTATTTCACCTCGTCGGCGCAATGTGGTGACATCGTTGGTGACTGCCACGTTTGCGGCAGTGTCGCCCGCAAGGCCGACAACGGCGTACCATGGTTGCGGTCGAGCATGTCGCAAACGGCAAGCGCGGCGACCAGCCCATCGTCGTAACCGCGGCCGAGCGGCGGTTGGAAGAAGAAGTGGCCCGACTTCTCGAACCCGACGAGCGCCTTCTGCTCGTGCGTGTAACGCTTCATGTACGAGTGGCCCGTCTTCCAGTAGAGCGTCCGTGCACCATTACGCGCCAGCACCGGGTCGGTCACGAACAGCCCCGTCGACTTCACGTCCGCGACGAACACTGCGTTCGCATGGCGCGCAGAGATATCGCGCGCGAGCATGACGCCCACCTTGTCGGCGAAGATCTCGGCGCCCGTCTCGTCCACCACGCCGCACCGGTCCCCGTCGCCATCAAACCCGAGCCCAACGTCTGCGCCGTGCTCGTTCACGGCATCGGCGATGGCGTGCAGCATTTTCATATCTTCGGGATTGGGGTTATAGCGCGGAAACGTATGATCGAGGTCGCAGTCAAGGCGGACGACCTCGCAGCCGATCGCTTCGAGAACCTGCGGTGCGAAGGCACCCGCCGTTCCATTGCCGCAGGCGCAAATGACTTTGAGCGGGTGGGTGAGCCTCGGGCGCCGTGTCAGGTCGGCGATGTAGCGCTCAGCCATGTCGGGCACGAAGACGTAGCGTCCGCCAACACCAGACTTGAAACGGCCCTCAAGCACGATCTGACGGAGCGCCGACATCTCATCGGGCCCGAAGGTCAGCGGCCTGTTCAGACCCATCTTGATGCCGGTCCAACCGTTGTCGTTGTGGCTTGCCGTGACCATTGCAACACCTTCGACGTCGAGGTCGAACTGGGCGAAGTAGGCCATTGGTGACAGAGCGAGGCCGATGTCGTGCACCTCGCAGCCGCCAGCGAGGAGACCGGAGATCAAGGCTTGTTTCACACTCGCTGAGTACCAGCGGAAATCATGACCGACGACGATGCGCTTCGGCACGCCGCGCTCGCCGAACAGGGTCGCAAGGCCAAGGCCAATGGACTGCAGGCCCATCAAGTTGATCTCATTTGGAAACAGCCAACGTGCATCGTACTCGCGAAAGCCCGTTGGCTTGACGAGCGGCAACCGCTCGAAATCGGCCGTATTCTGCACGAGATCGGAACGCGGGATCGGCAACATGGTCTCGTCCTTCGACAATGGTTTGAAGTTACACTTGGGCGCGTTGTCAGGTGGATGCCGGGTGCTGAGTAGGCTCAATCCTTGGAGCTTGGAAGGCCAACGGCGTCAAAGCTGTGACCAACCGCAGAATTGTGGTGTCCCGGCACGCCTCGGGCTGCTGACGATGGCACGCCGTGCTGGCGTCCCATTCAATGACTGGATTTCGGTCGCCGAGGTTTGGTATGGCTCGCCCCCATCCTCAGGCACCGTCGAGACCGGAGTGCGGACTTCCTGGCCGGCCATTCGC
>JBHJOC010000105.1:0-52757 GCA_050330095.1 Hyphomicrobiaceae bacterium | reverse complement strand
GGTTCTGGCTGCAGCACCTAAGGTGACAGGAAGCCGTGGTCGTGCTGGCATCGCCGTGCGCGACACCCCCATCGGCTCACTGTCAGTTGTGGTCCTCCGGCAATGCGGGGAGTGGGACGATTTCGATCCCCTCCTCGATCAGGTCGATTGTTTCTGCCAGCGTCGCCTCGCCGAAGATCGCGCGTTCATCAGCATCGCCGTAGTGCATTTTGCGCGCTTCGTCGGCGAACCGATCCCCGACATCCTCCGCCGTCGCCTCGACAGCTGCCCTAAGTGCGCGCATGAAGGCCACCACCTTGGCGACCTGCTCTGCGGGCGGTCCGGCCATGACCTGTTGAGGTGGAGACGTCGGATGCGGTGCGGGGACCGTTGCGGCCGGCGTTGGCTCGGCGTCGCTCGCGACCTGTCGTCCGGCGCTTGATTCCCCTCTCTGGCGCGTCTTGACAGAGACATTCGGGGCCATGATGGCCTTGCGCACCTTTGTCGATCCGCACGTCGCGCAGGCCAGCAATCCGGCGCGTTCCGCCTTGTCGTAGGCTGAAGAGTTGGCGAACCAGCTTTCGAAGGCGTGCTCTCGTTCACAGACGAGCTGATATTTTATCATTGCGCTTCGTCGCTTCTATCGCGGACGGTTTCGACGTTGAAGGGCACAATGTGCCGGAGTGAGGGAACGCGCGTGCGCGCGTCGTGGATCAGAGCCGGGTCGATGTCGGCGGTGATCACCGACACGCTCTCCCCGTCTCCTTCTGCGAGAATCTCACCCCATGGTGAAATGATCAGCGAATGGCCGTAGGTTGTCCTGCCGCACGCGTGCTGTCCAGCTTGGGCTGCCGCCAGCACGAAGCACTGCGTCTCGATCGCGCGTGCCCTGAGCAGGGTGTGCCAGTGTGCAAGCCCCGTCGGGACCGTAAACGCCGACGGCATGGTGACGAACAGGGCGCCGGCTCCGGCAAGGGCGGCGTAGAGTGGCGCAAATCGCATGTCGTAGCAGATCGTAACGCCGAGCCCGCCCCAGGGAGTCTGAACCAATTTGGCTGTGTCCCCCGGGCGGTAGTTGGTGCTCTCGCGGTATCGCTCGCCACCCGGCAGGTCGACGTCGAACATGTGGATCTTGTCGTACGTCGTGACCAACCTGCCGAGCGGATCGAAGATCACCGCCCGGTTCGCGACCTTCTCGTCGCTGACCTTCACGACCATCGAGCCGATATGGAGCCAGATCCTGAGCTCTCGGGCTAGGCTCGAGAATGCTTCAACAGCCCTGTGCCCTTCGAATGGCTCGGCGCGCGCGAACAAAAGATCGCGCTTCATCACCATCAGCGTCGTGACCTCTGGTGTCTGAACGTAAGAGGCCCCTGCCTGCGCAGCCTCGGTGATCAGGCGGCTCGCGACGTCAATGTTCTCGGCAACGTCCTCGCCACTGCATAACTGAACAAGCGCTGCCTTGAACGGTTGCGCGCCCGGCTGGCCGTCGAGATTGCTGGGCGTCGCGGTTCCTGTGGCGGGCCTCATGTCAGGTTCCCGAGAGAAGCTGATCGAGCTTGCCGGCGCGGTCCAGCGCATAGAGGTCGTCGCAGCCGCCAACGTGGGTGTCGCCGATGAAGATTTGCGGCACGGTGGAGCGACCATTGGCCCGCTCGGTCATCGCCTTGCGAACGTCGGACCGTCTGGCGTTGATCTCTTCAAACGTGACGCCCTTGTCCCGCAGAAGGCGCTTTGCCATGTGGCAGTAGGGGCAGAGCTCGGTCGTGTAGATGGTGACAGGTTTCATGTGCGACGCTTTCGAGAGGGCAATGCGAGCTTCCGTTGATACGCACACCCGTCAGCTAGAATATAGTGCGTTGCCTCTCAGCGGAAAGCCGTGGACGTGCTCTCTTTTCAAGCAACGCGCCCGAGCGTGAGCCAGCGCACGCCGAAGTAGGCGAGGAGCCCCGCTGGGCCAAAGAGGAACGCAAGCGGCAGGCAGAGCGCAGCTCTCAGGAACGGGATACCATCCTGACGCGCGGTTCTGATGATCCAGGCGCCGACAAAGAGGTCGAACGCCAAGACGTGCAGCCAGCCCGCGAGGACGACTTCCTTGCGCGCGAACAAGCGCATGACGTCATCGAGCGTGAAATAGCCCCCCTCTGCCCCCCTGAAGAACAGAACGACGAGCGCTGCATAGGCCGCTGAGAGCAAGGCTGGAATGAGGTACGTGGCGATGCGGTCGGACCACAGCGGCATGAGCGGCGAGGCCAGCAGGGCGATCCAGCCCCATAGGGCGACCGCATTAGCGATCTGAAATGCGAGGTCTGCATCCATGGTGTGTGCCGGTCTCTGGAGCTGACGGCGACAAGGAACGCTGCGCCACCGTCTGAGGACCCGCTCGCGCAAGTCCGTGCGTCATCCTTGCCCCATAGTTCTTGTGTCACGCAAACGTGATTCCTGTGTCGGTAAAGGGCAGGTCGAACACGCGCTTCCCCGTCGCGGCGAAGATCGCGTTTGCAAGCGCAGGCGCGATCGGCGGGGTTCCTGGCTCGCCAACACCGGTTGGCTGCTGCGTTGATGCGACCATGTGGACCTCAACGGCTGGCATGTCCGAAAGGCGCAGAGGCTCATAATCGTGGAAATTCACCTGATCAACCGCGCCGCCAGTCAGCGTGATCTTGTTTCGCATGGCTGCCCCGAGTCCATAACCGATGCCGCCTTCCATTTGAGCTCTGACGACGTCAGGGTTGACGACGAGCCCGCAGTCGACCGCGCACACGACGCGGTCGACCTTGATCGCGCCGCCATCGCGGACGCTGACCTCGACGACCTCTGCAACATAGCTCGAGAAGCTTTCGTGGACGGCAATTCCGCGCCCGCGATTGGGTCCGAGCGGGGTTCCCCACGCGGACTTTTCGGCTGCAAGCTCGAGCACACCGAGATGACGGGGGTGTGCGGCAAGCAGCTTGCGGCGGAAGGCGACCGGGTCCTGGTTGGCGACTTCTGCGAGCATATCGATCATGATCTCAGTCGAGAACGCCGTATGGGTGTGGCCGACGGCGCGCCACCAGAGGGCAGGCACCCTGGTTTCAACGTCACGCACGTCAACGCGCATGGCGCCAATCGCATAGGGAAGTTCCCGCGCACCCTCGACAGAAGTGGCATCGATGCCATTCCTGACCATGATCGCTTCAAATGGCGTGCCCTTGAGGATCGACTTGACTGCGAGCGCGTGCCGCCAGCCGACGATGTTGCCCTGAGTGTCCAATCCCGCTTCGATCCGATGCGCCGCGATCGGACGGTAGTGCCCGCCTGTGATGTCGTCTTCGCGGGTCCAGATCAGCTTGACCGGGAACCGACCGTCGATTGCCTTGACGGCTTCGGCCGCCTCACAGTGATAGTCGGCCTCGGGCGTGGCGCGCCGTCCGAATGAGCCGCCCGCGTAGAGCGTGTTGATCTTAACGTCCTCGGGCTTCAGCATCAGGATCCGGCCGATGCTCGGTTGGGCGACCGAGGGGAATTGGCAGCCGTCCCACACCTCGGCCGACCGCCCATCGAAGCGGATCACGCAGGCGAGCGGCTCCATCGGAGCGTGGGCTAGGAACGGGAAGGTGAAGTCCGCGCTAAGGCGTTGGTCTGCGCGCTGCAGTTCTGCCTCGACGTCGCCGCTCTCGGACACCACGAGCCCCGGTTCGCCGAGCAGGCGCTTGGCTTCGGCGATTATCGCATCACTGGAGCGCAATTCCGCCGTGCTGGTCTCCCACTCCACGACCAGCGCGGCACGGCCTTTCAAGGCAGCCCAGGTGTTTCTCGCATAGACAACGATGCCTTGCGGGATCGTCTTGACATCGACCACGCCGTTGATGCTGCGCGCCGGCCGATCATCAACGGACACCAGCTTCGCGCCGAATTTGGGTGGTCGGGATATGACGGCCACGACCATGTTCGGCAGGCGCACGTCGCTTGCAAAGATCGCCGACCCATCGGTTTTCGCTCGGCCATCCTTTCGCTCGAGCCGATCACGGCCGATGAGGCGGAATGCAGAAGCCGGCTTGAGGGGTGCGTCCGGGCTCGGTGTCAGCTCAGACGCACGGGCAACGAGCGGTCCAAAGCCGCTCGATCGGCCGGACGGGTGGGAGACGGTGCCGTCGGCGATCGCGATCTCGGAGGCTGGAACGGTCCACTCCGCGGCCGCCGCTCGGACGAGCAGGTCGCGTGCTGTGGCGCCAGCGCGGCGATACTGCGCGAACGAATTCGCCATCGCCGTTGAACCGCCCGTGCCCATCATGCCGAACTTGAGGTTCGCGTAGGTGCGCGGCTCGGCCGGCGCAAACGCCGTCTGGACCAGGGTCCAATCGGCGTCGAGTTCTTCAGCGACAAGTGTCGCAAGGCCGGTCGCCGTGCCCTGGCCGAACTCGATATGCTTGATGATCACCGTCACCCGGCCGTCTGAATGGAGCGTCACGAACGGATTTGCGACGAGATCGTGCGAGCTAGCCGCGACAACGCTTCCGGTGGCTCCAAACCCGATAAACAGCGCAGCCGAGCCGGCCGTTGCGCCGACCACAAATGCGCGCCGCGTCGTGTCGATGGTCATCTCTCAAGCCTCCAGCAGAGCGGATGCGCGTTTGATGGCTCCGCGAATGCGAACATAGGTCGCGCAGCGGCAAACGACGCCTGACATCTCATTGTCGATGTCGGCGTCGCTCGGGGCCCTGTTGGCCTCGAGAAGACCAATAGCCTGCATGATCTGGCCAGACTGGCAGTAGCCGCATTGCGCGACGTCGAACTCCCGCCAAGCCGCTTTTACCGCCTCTGCAACGGGGCCCGTCACAGCCTCGATGGTCGTGATCTGCACCATCTGTGCGTCGCTTGCGCGCAGTTGGCAGGACCGTGTCGGTGCGCCGTCGACATGGACCGTGCACGCGCCGCATGCCGCGACACCACAGCCGTATTTCGTGCCTGTCAGTCCAAGTTCGTCACGCAACACCCACAACAAAGGGGTATCTTGCTCAACGTCGAGCTCTCGGATGACGCCATTCACGGTCAGTTTCGTCATAAGCGAGGTCCTCTGCCTGGCGTTCTATTCGTCTTCGTCCGGTACAAGACAGCCAGCCCAAATCGCGCGGCATCGACAGCGTGCAACGCGCAAGAAGTTCTACTGCTCTGGGCTCAGTAAGGTTCACTCAGGGCAGCTTGCACCGCCAGCGATCCAGGCGCGCACGCGCGCCTTGAAGGTTTCGTAATCCATTGGCGGTGGGGTGCGACCGGCTCCCGGCGCGAACGCCCATGCAATCAGATGGTCGTGTTCGATGTGGGCCGCAAGCGCTTCGAGGCTCCGTCCGCCGTTGACGTCCGGGTTGGTGATGTTTGCGCAGATGTCGACCGCGTCGAGGCCGTCCCAACTCATGATCCACGGCGGCATCCGCCAGCCCGGTGCGCCAGGGATGCGCGTGACGGTATCGTTGCTGTCGCGATGGCAGATCAGGCAACGCTCGCCGCCCTGGCCCGCTCCATCGGGTCCAGGCCGCACCCTTGGCACGTGCGCGCGCGCCTCGTCACGCATGCGTGGCACATCCGAGCGGTGGCAGTTCAAGCACCTCGCGTGCAGGAAGACGGACGCGAGGTGATCGAATCCGACGGACTCGGCTGATCCCGGGCCAGTGCCGTTCTGGTGCTGCGCCACCGAGCCTGTTGCTGCAACGCCAAGAGCCGCGATGAAAAGGCTAGCCGTTGCGGCTCCAGCCACGAAGGACCTGTTGTTCCACACAGCCTGTCGCCTCAAGTCGAGCCATCTCAGTTGGATTGGCCTCAAGCATTAGCGCACGTTATCGCTTCGACGCGCAACCTTGATTGGCCGTTGCCAGTGCGTGCTGATAACTTTGCGGTTCGCGATCGCCCTGATCTCCGGAGCACCAATGTCTCGCCAGCTTCCAACGCTGACCACCTCCGCCCGCGCCTTGCCCGAGAGCGGGATCGTCAAGGTTTTCAACTATGGCCGAACGCGGCCCGGCCTCATTCCGCTGTGGGCTGGAGAGGGCGACACGCCGACGCCGGAGCTCATCAGTGCAGCAGCCGTGCAGGGGCTTGCCGAAGGGCAGACGTTCTATACCTACCAGCGCGGCATCCCGGCTCTGCGTACGGCGCTCGCGGCGTATTTTGGCCGCCTCTACGGCCAGCACTTCTCTGACGAAGAATTCTTCGTCACATGCGGCGGAATGCAGGCCATCCAGATGGCTGTGCAACTGACCGTCGGCGATGGCGACGAAGTTCTCGTTCCCTCGCCAGCTTGGCCAAACATCTCGGGGGCGGTTCTGTCTCGTGGCGGTCGCGTGGTGCCCGTCGGTCTGTCGTTTGTGGGCGATCGCTGGTCGCTCGATCTCGAACGGCTGCTCGATACCGTGAGCGACAGGACGCGGGCGATCTTTCTCAACACACCGTCAAATCCGACGGGGTGGGTCGCGAGCGAGGCGGAGTTGCGCACGATCCTCGATGTCTGCCGTGCGCGCGGCATCTGGATCATTGCCGATGAGATCTACGGTCGCTTCCATTATCGGGACGATGGCACCCGCGACCCTGACGGCGGCCGTCTCGCACCGAGCTTGCAGACCCTCCGCGAGGAAGGGGATGCGATCCTGTTCGTGCAGACGTTCTCGAAGAACTGGGCGATGACCGGGTGGCGGATGGGTTGGCTGCAGGCTCCGCCCGCGCTCGGGCAGACTATCGAAAACCTGATCCAATATAACACATCGGGTGTGCCGAGTTTTCTTCAGCCGGCTGGAGTCGTCGCGCTGACAGAAGGCGAGGCGATTGCGCGGGAACAGGTGGCGCGGGCCAGCAAGGGGCGCGAGATCGTCCTGTCGGCACTGAGTGGCTTCCAGGATGTCGCCGTCTCGCGGCCAGATGGCGCGTTTTATGTCTACTTTCGTATCGACGGTGAGGCCGATGACGTGGCAACTGCGCTCAGGCTCGTCGATGAAGCCAACATCGGTCTCGCGCCAGGCAGCGCGTTTGGCGCGGATGGGCGAGGCTTCTTTAGAATTTGCTATTTGCGATCTGAACAGCAGCTTCATGAAGCCATGATGCGCCTGACCGGTTGGTTGGCCAAGCGCTGATTGCGCGAAGGCTCGGTCAGTTGCCGCCAGCGATCCCTGCGATCGCATCCGGCGAGGCGATGAGGCGTTGATCGAGCGCCATCCATACCTTCGAATTCAGGTACGATTGGCGCATGATGTAGTGGTAGTTGGTGTCGGTCCAGACCTTCAGATCGTCGGTCTTGTTGTCGAGGATGAAGTCACCCTGCAGCGTGCGCGCCGTCAGCACCGCGTGTCCCTCGCCCTCTTCGTCGCGCACCACCGTCAGCAGCAATGCACTGGCCGGCCAACCGCGATCAATCAGCAGTCTGCGCTTCAAGATCGCGTAATCTTCACAATCCCCGTACTGGCCTGGAAACGTCCAGTACTCCGTCACGCCGTAAATCTCCAGATCCGTCGCGGGGATCACCGACGCATTGACCGAACGGTTGATCCGATCGAGTTCGGCCAGACGCAACGGGGTTGCATCGAACCGAGCCGTCTCAGGCGACGATGTGCGGCATTCAGCGGGGTGCCGGTGACAGAAGTCGACGAAACCGAACGGCGCTGAAACGGTACCGAAGACGCGCATGAAGCGCGTTTCCGATTGGTTGGCCTCCGCTTCAGCGGTTCCAACAAGAAACACGGCGGCGATGAGCCCGCCGAAACGAACGACGCAAGACCACATGAACTCAACCCCACTCGATGGAGCCCTCGACCCCCGTCGTCCGCCCTGAACGCGGGGCCATTGGACCCAACCCACCCACAACAGCGACCCAATGCAGCAAAGTTACGGCAGTCCACCGGTCTTCTGCGAAGTTCAACATCGGCGATCCTGCAGTTGGACGGGCACACCGAACTGTGGCCCGCCCGCGCATGGTCAGATCCCGAACCGGCTGCGCAGAATGTCCGGATCCAGAACGTCGACGAATTCGATGGCAAACCCTTCATCGTGATAACGGACGACACGGCCGAACACCTCGCCAAGCCGCAAGACCGTCCCGATCTCGGGTCGATGCTGGCAGCCGACCGACGCGCCGGAAATCGACACGTCGAGCACCATGCACGGCATGGTGGTCCCGTCGTCGAAATGAAGTGTCCCGCTGTTGTCCTCTGGCACGTAGCGATCGTGACCGACGCGCCGACCACTGTCAGCGCCGGAATCGTCTCGATTGAGGAGCCACATCAGTTGGGCCGCGAGTTTCTCGCGACGGCGCTCCGATGCTGCGATGGTGATGGCAAAACCGTCTTTCAGCAGGCGGTAGACTTGCCCTTCGATGCGGCCGACATCATCGATGTAGGCAATGATCTTCTCGCCAGGCCGGAGCGTCGCTGCGGTGTAGAGGGCGACGCCGCCGATCGAGATGTCACGGGTGAGACAGGGGTGCTCCGAGCCATCGGCGCGCATAAGGCGGCCCGTCAGCGCGATCTCGACGCGCGGATGCCGGCGGCGATCGGGCGGCGCGCGCAGATCAGACGTCGGCAATTGCGCAGCGTTCGGTCTATAATGCATATCGCGCAGCTCGTTCGACGTTGGCGCCAAGGGCGTTCAATCCCCGCACCACTATGACCGCCATCTCTTAATGAACGGCAAAGTGAACGTACGAATTCGAGACAACCCGCCTTGGGAGCGCGCCGTCGGCAACCCGGCAACTCGCGCGGGCGCTCTGAGCGGTGACCTATCAGTCGTCGTGCGCACGTTCGTGGGCGCGGCCGCCGTCGTAAACCCTGAACTGGCGTCGCTCCGCGCGAACAATCCTTGCCGTCCTTATGCTCGAAAGCGACGGGCGCTCGCCAACCTGGTAGCCGTCATCCTGTTCGGGCTGAAACAGCCGCGCCGATGTCAGGTGATGGTTCGTCAACGGCGCATCACCCGTCCAAACGGTTCCAAAGGCAATGCTGATCGCGCCTAGGCAGCGGTCGATCAGGCCCCTGGTATGGATGAGTGGCAGAAGGATCATTTCGAACGTGGCCACGTCTCCGGTGGCTGTCTTGGCCGTGAAATCGAACACGCCAACCTTGGCCTCACCGCAAATTGCGTCGAGGCTGCGTTCGAGGGAGATGCGATCGCCTTCCTCGTCCCACAGAGCGAAGAAGTCAGCCCCCCTAAGCTCTGTGCCGAACTGCTCACAAATTCTCGTGCCCGCGAGGCGGAACCGAAAGCCGCGGGTCTCCGTCATTTCAAGGATCAACGTGTCTGCGAGCAGGTGGCTGATCCGCGACGGTTCGATGTCAAAACGCCGCGGCGCCGGCCGGCCGTTGCGCGTTTCGTTCCAATAGGCAAAGAGATGGTGGCTGCTGGTGTGTCTCATCGCGACTTGACTGCCTTACCCCTGCGGCATTTGCCGTCATTCGTACTCCCTGCGGGGCCCAGCACCTTCAGTCTGGATGCGTGCGTTCCACGGTAGCGTCGCAACGGTGGCTCGGTCGGCGCTGGGCCACGGTAGGGACTTCACGAAGCGTGCCAGTAACCAATGATCGAGGCGCTCAGCACATCTACGCCGATAGAACATGGACGAAAGGGTGTGCTCATCGGAACCATCGAGGCTGAGTGAGCACGTCGCTTCAGGCAGCCTTTGCCAAGGCGGGAGAACCGCTCATCGCGTGTTGGACCTGACGCGGTTGGAGGATCACGGCATGATGGGACGCAGGCGCGAGCCAATGATCAATGCGCCGACTGTCGTGGTTGCCCTGATCGGCCTGATGGTCGCTATCCACGCACTCATTCTGCAGGTCCCAGGTCGCGATCAGGTCTGGCTCGTGCTGTCGCTCGCTTTCATCCCTGCGCGCTATGGATCAGCAGCAGATCTGCTGCCGCTGGAAGTCTTGCCTGGGCACCCGTGGGCGGCTTGGGTCTCTCCATTCACTCACATGCTGTTGCATGGCGACTGGATCCATCTCGCCATGAATTCTGCCTGGCTGCTCGTTTTTGGCACCATCATCGCGCGCCGGATGAACGTTGTCAGGTTCTGCGGTCTGGCAGTCCTCTGTGGGCTTGCCGGTGCTGTTGCGTTCGGCTTCGTGAACGCGGGTGAAATCGCGCCGATGGTTGGCGCGTCGGGCGCCGTCTCAGGCCTGATGGGGGGCGTCTTTCGCTTCATGTTCCAGCCAGGGCGTGCAGGGCCATTGCAGTTCGCGCCGCTCGTCCCGCTCTCAAGGGTTCTTGGTAATCCGTCGATGGTAACGGCGGTCTTGATCTGGGTCGGGATCAACGTGCTGTTCGCATCGGATTTCGCGGGCTTGATCACCGAAGGACGAGTTGCGTGGGAGGCCCACCTCGGAGGGTTTTTCGCGGGGTTCCTGCTGATCGGCGCGTTCGATCAGATGCGGCCTCAGATTTACCAGATTGATCTCGGGCAAGCCGACGATGCTGGTCATGGCGACGATGGAGATGACATCTGGCCACCCGATAACAGAGGCGCAGGCGATCGCCACTGATTGGGAGCGCGCGGCGCGAAATAGGGCTTGCCCCCGTTGGGCTGTCTTGCGGGCGGCCGTGCCTTGGCGCACACTCGACACATAATCGACAAGGCGGCCACATGATCGCAAGCGAGACGGGCCACAAGTCGAGCGGCACAAGCGGGCTATAAGGTCCGTAGGCCTCCAACTGATGACATGAGCGCATGACATCGAGGAGGAACGTCCGACATGAACGTTGCAGCAATTCTTAAGACGAAGGGCCATGAGATCGTTACTGTGAACCAGGACGCGACTCTCGAGATGGTCGCGGGAACACTGGCGGAGAACCGCATCGGCGCAGTTGTCGTCCTCGGGACGCGGGGCGATGTGGCTGGGATCATTTCGGAACGCGATATCGTCCGCATGATAGCCCGTGATGGGGCTTCAGCGTTGTTGCAATCGGCAGGCAGCGCAATGACGCGCGATGTGGCCACATGCGGCCCCGGCGATACGCTTGACGATGTGATGGAGCTGATGACGAACGGGCGCTTTCGTCATGCCCCGGTCATCGAGAGCGACAAGCTCGTTGGAATCATTTCCATCGGTGACGTCGTCAAGCATCACATCGCCGAGGTGGAACTCGAAGCGTCGGCGCTCAAGACCTATCTCGTGGCCGGCTGAGGGCGCTGGGCCCGCGACGCGCAAGTCATCTTGGCTCGCGCGACGCCGACCTCAAGACCTCGGCCCCCTCAGCAGCTATGGTCTGGTCCACGGCTTGAGTGCCCTGGTCGGCGGGTCGGCCACTTTCGAGCGCATGGGCGTCTTCGCGAAGTTCGGCCAGCGCGCGCAACGCGGCCTGCTCCCCGACACGGATCAGCTCGTCGGCGCGGTGGAAGTCGAACAGTCCGAAGTTGCGCAGCTTCGGATTGATCAAAATGTCGGGGGGGTCGCCCGCCAGCCGCGAGCGCGCGATGCGGTCATGCACGATGTTGAAAGCATCCACCATGATCGTCGACAGGCTCGGCACCGAGGCGTCCGCACGCCCAGCGAGCCCAAAGAACTGCCGTTGAACGACCTGTAGTGCACCGCGCTTCTTGCCAGCCTCCGCCTTCAGCGTTTCGATCTCAGGGGCTGCTTCGGTCATCGCTTCGACATCGGTGAGCACCGTGCCGAGCGTGAAAAGGTCTGCGTTGAGATTAACGGCAATCACATATCGTGCTCCAAGCGCACGGCAGACGGAGACCGGAATCGGGTTGACGAGCGCTCCGTCAAACAACCAGCGATCCTTGAGCTTGACGGGCTTGAATATACCGGGGATCGCGTAAGATGCACGGATGGCTTCAACCATTCGGCCGCGGGACAGCCAGACCTCATGCCCCGTCCCGATTTCGGTCGCAACGGCGGTGAATGGACGGTCCAGGTCCTCCATGCGGGTATCGCCGAGCTGCTCGGCCAGGGCGTCGCTCAGTCTTTGACCGTTGATGAGGCCTGACCCAGCGAGATTGAAATCAAAATACCCGAACACGCGGCGCGGCGTCATGGAGCGGGCAAACGTCTCGATCTCAGGCAATTTGCCTGCGACATGGCAGCCGCCGACCACCGCGCCGATCGATGTGCCGGCGATCACGTCTGGCTCGATCCCGGCCGCCTTGAGTGCCTTGATGACACCAATATGGGCCCAGCCCCGAGCCGCGCCTCCACCAAGCGCCAATCCAATTTTCGCCACCACACCGCCCTGTCTTGCGCCACTGCCGCGCCTCAACGAGGTCCGACGGGGATTGCGTCACTTGAGTGAGATCACCCGAGTCGGACCCGATCGAGAATGGCCCGGATTACCCCGGTAGAGCAAACGTTGTGCCGGCGAGCCCGGTTAAGCTCTCGGTTTCTCAGTCGCGCCCACCGCTGGCGTGGGCGGTGTCGTCGCATGCTGCTGCTGGGGCATCAGACCGGTGCAATTGCGCCGCGTGACCGCCCTCGGCGTCGGCGACAACGGTGATGACGCGATAAAAGCAAGACGGCGCGCCGGTATGGCAGGCGACCCCGCTGCCTTGGACGCGAACCCGCAACCAGACCACATCCTGATCGCAGTCGGTCAGCGCCTCGACCACAGCTAGCGCGTTGCCGCTCTCCTCACCCTTCTTCCAGATCCGCTTGCGGGAACGGCTCCAGAAGTGGGCGGTGCTGGTTTGCAGGGTGAGTGCGAGCGTTTCGGCGGTCATGTATGCGAACATGAGCACGCCGCCCGTGTCGGCATCAGTGACGATGGCCGGGATCAACCCGTCATTGTCAAATTTTGGTGTGAAGGCTGCGCCGCGCTCGATGTCTTGCGTTGATCCGCGCTCAGAGAACACAATCGTTACTACGGGCGCACGCCCCTGATCGCTGGACATTCTACCTCCGAGAACCCAAAAGTGATGCAAACCTGAACGCTCGCGCTTGATCGCGGTCAGATGGCAATTTCGCGACCGCTTGTGCGATCCGGGAGAGGCGTACGGCCGTTGAGCTTGCTGGCGTGACCGGCGCACAGTCGCGATGGCACACGTCAGGCGGTCAAGACCACTCGAAAGTCGACGCACGATGGCTGAGCTCAGCGATATCTACAACACGCGGATCCTTGAATTGGCGGCAGCCATCCCAAGGACGAAGCGGCTCGAACAGCCTGAGGCTACGGCGACGGCCCACTCCAAGCTCTGCGGATCGACCGTCGTGGTCGACATCGTCATGGATGGCGACACATTTGCCGACTACGGACAGACCGTGAAGGCGTGCCTCCTTGGCCAGTCGTCGGCATCCGTCGTCGGACGTGAGATCGTCGGCACCACACGGACTGAATTCGCCGAGGTCGCCGAGGCGATGCGACGGATGCTCAGGGACGGCGGGCCCGGTCCTGAAGGTCGCTGGTGCGACCTGCGCGTGTTGGAGCCCGTCAAGGACTATCGCGCCCGGCACGCTTCGACGCTGCTCGTGTTCGAGGCAGTCGAGAGGGCCTTATCCGCTTACGACACCCGGCATGCGCTGGCCGCAGCCGGCGCCTGAACACGAGGTTCACCTTCCGGAATGTGCGAACGCTGCCGTGATGCTGCAACGCGCGGGCCCCAAGCCGAAAAGGTCGCAGGCAGCGATCAGCCGAGCCGTGCGACGTCGAGCCGCATCGCAAGAGCAATCCTGAAAGCGCCGGTCTACCTCTACCGCTGGACGCTGCGTCCCTGGCTCGGATGGCCCTGCCGCCATCTGCCAACCTGCTCCGATTATGCGCTCGAGGCGATCGACCGCAATGGCGCGTGGCGCGGTGGCTGGCTTGCACTATCGCGGTTGCTCAGGTGCCATCCGTTGGGCTCGGCCGGGTTCGATCCGGTCCCCGACATCACGGCTGTGCGCCACACCTTCACGCCCTGGCGTTACGGCCGCTGGACGGGCCGGCACATTCGTGTCGAGGACCGTTGGACCAGACCGGCTAAGCCGCGCTGAACGAAGCAGCGGGTGCGAATACGTAGGTATTCTGTTCACGGTCGATGATGCGCAGGCCGGCACACGAAGCTGCGGCCAAGACGTCATCAAGTGTGGCACCGAACTCTCGATAAAACATCGGATGGAGTTCAACGATCGCGAGCGCGCATCGTGACAATGCTTCGCGATCGTACCGGAAGAGATCGTACTCGGCGCCCTCGATGTCGCAGACCAGCGTGAAACCGTGCTCGAGCTGCTTGCTGTTGCATTCCGCCACGACGGCGCCGAGCGTCGTTGCCGCAATGATGGTCGCGTCGGGCGTGTTGCTGCGGGACTGACGGCTGATGTGGACATTGTCATCGAGCCGGAAAGCGACCCGATCGCAACCGTAAGCGATCGCCTTCGTAATGACGCGCGCGCCTGGGCGCTTGCCGCCGAGCGTGGCATTTGCGCGGCATGTCTCGGTCAGCCTCGGATTGGCTTCAACCACGACCAGCGGGATGCCGGGGTCGAGCCGGCTGGCAATGAAGCCGCTGATGAGGCCGAGGCAACCACCTAGCTCGATAACGGGCAAGTCTGGACGCACGTGCCGCTCGATAAGGGCAGCTTCAGCGCTTTCGTAGCGGCCGTTCGCGATCAGAGATCGCACGCCGAGGTGGAGGTCGGTGGGCAAATCCACGGGTTGGCCGCGAAAGCAATAGCGCCCGTGGCGCGCGAGGTGTTGTTGGACCTCGATGGTCTGCCGCCAGCGTCTGACCACACCGCGCATCATGTCCCCCAGGCCGTTCGAGTTTCAAGACACCATGGACCGCGGACGCGGTCTTCCGATCCGTCTGACATTGGCCAGAAGGTGCGCAGAAGCTATTCAACACGTGTTAATCTTGCGTAGCCTCATCGTTCGGATTTTGCGCCAAACACCCGGCCGAATTTATGAGAGTTTCGCCGTTGCCTGCGCGGATGCCGAAGGTAACCTGTCGCGATGCACCTCGACCTCACATCAACCTACGATCACGCCGTCGCGTCGTTCGACTGGCGCCTGCCGGCCCGCCTCAATATCGCAGCGGCGATCTCCGACGCCCATGCTCGAGCGCGACCTGAACTGCCAGCGCTCGTTTACGAACAGGCTGACGGCGTTGTCAGAACCTGGACCCATGGTGAGATCAACCGGGCCGCAAACCGGTTCGCGAACGGCTTGGCTGCGTTGGGCGTTGGGGCCGGAGATCGGGTCGGCGTGCATCTGCCACAGTCGCCCGAGTGTTTGATTGCCCACGTCGCAGCTCTCAAGCTCGGCGCAATCGTCTTGCCGTTGTTCAGGCTCTTCGGGCCCGAGGCGCTTGCCTACAGGCTCGCAGATTCGGGCGCCAAGGTGCTGATCACTCTGCAATCAGAATGGGAGCGCTGTGCGCCTGACCTCGCGCCAATCCCAACCCTCGACCTCGTATTGACCATCGGCGCGAGGCCGAACAGCAACGAGCCGGGGATACGGTCTTTCGACGCCCTGCTTGCCGCGGGTTCTGACCGTTTCGAGACCCGCGACACGGCAGCCGATGACCCGGCCCTAATGATTTATACATCCGGCACGACGGGGCAGCCAAAGGGCGTGCTCCATGCCCACCGTGTGCTGTTCGGACATCTCCCCGGCGTGTGCCTGCCCCAAGATCGCTTTCCGCAACCGGGTGATCGCTTCTGGACTCCGGCGGACTGGGCCTGGATCGGGGGGCTTCTCGACGTGCTATGGCCATCGCTGTATTTCGGCGTGCCGGTCGTCGGTTCGGCGCGCGGCAAGTTCGATCCGGAGTGGGCGTTCGACTTCATGGCGCGCCATGGCGTGCGCAACGTCTTCATGCCGCCGACCGCTCTGCGCCTGATGCGCCAGGTCCAGAACCCGCGCGCCCGGTTCGGGCACCGGCTGCGCTCGCTCGGTTCTGGCGGCGAGACGCTCGGCGCCGATCTCATTGCCTGGGGCCGTGAGGCGCTTGGTGTGACGATGAACGAGTTCTACGGCCAGACCGAGTGCAACCTCGTCGTTGGCAATTGCGCGAGCCTATTCGAGGTCGAGCCCGGGTCGATGGGGCGCGCTATTCCGGGACATCGCCTGGCCGTAATCAACGCTGACGGACACCCGGTGCCTGATGGCGCGCCCGGGATCGTCGCGGTGAAGCGGCCTGACCCCGTCATGTTCCTGCGCTACTGGAACCGGCCCGAGGCGACAGCTGAGAAATTCCGAGGCGACTGGCTGTTGCTCGGCGATATCGCTCGGCGCGATGACCGCGGATATTTCTGGTTCGAGGGCCGCGATGACGACATCATCAATTCTGCCGGCTATCGCATCGGGCCCGGTGAGGTCGAGAGTTGTCTCGAGAAGCACCCAGCCGTCGCGATCGCGGGCGTTGTCGGCGCCCCCGACGTGGTGCGCGGCGAGGCAGTCACCGCATTCGTGGTGCTCGCCGATGGCTTTCAGCCGGACGACGTGCTCGCCACGGATATCCAGGCGTTCGTGCGTGACCGGCTGGCAGCGCATGAATATCCGCGTGCCGTCCATTTCCTCGATCACATGCCCACGACCGTGACGGGCAAGATCATGCGTAAGAACCTGCGTGCGATGGTCGCCACCGGGACAAGACCCGATGCAAGCTGATCTCCGAATCCCGGCCGTCGTCGCGCGTGGTGGAACGTCGAAATGCGTGACCTTCAAGGCTGCCGACTTGCCGTCGGACCTGAATGCCCGCGACAGGATCATCCTCGCAGCGCTCGGCAGCCCCGACCCTTACGGGTGCCAGTTCGTCGGTCTCGGCGGCCGCCTCTGCAGGTGTTGCCGCGGGGCCGGCTGGCGCGTTGCGTATCGCAAGCCCATCCGGCGTCGTTCCCGTCGCCATGGTCCACGGCTGATGTTGGCGCAATGAGGAACGCGATGATGTCTGAGAAGCCCGTTCTGCGGCCGGGCCGCATCGATGATGCAGCGATCCTTGCCGAATTGGTCAATGCTGCGGGCGAGGGCTTACCACTCTATCTCTGGCAGCACATGGCGTCGTCCGGCGAGACAGCCTGGGACGTCGGGCGTCAACGCGCTGCACGGGAAACGGGGGGGTTCTCGTATCGCAATGCGATCATGATCGAGCGCGAAGGTGCTCCAGTCGGGACCCTCGTTGGATATGAGATTCCTGACGTCGTGGAGCCTATTCCTGCGGATGCACCGCCGATGTTCGTGCCGCTCCTGCAACTCGAGAATCTTGCACCAGGCACGTGGTATATCAATGTGCTCGCGGTCCTGCCCGCCTATCGCCGTCTCGGCCTTGGGAGCGAACTGCTGCAGCTTGCCGAGACACTCGGACGCACGAATGCCTGTCGAGGCATGAGCGTCATCGTCTCCAATGCCAACCCAGGTGCTCGAAGTCTCTACGAGCGGACGGGCTACTCTGAGGCCGCGCGCCGGCCGATGGTCAAAGAGGGTTGGCTCAACGACGGGACGGAGTGGGTTTTGCTGACGAAGAACCTGACTTGAGCCGGTTGGCCCCTGTCGGGCGGCAATCACGCCAGCCAACGCCGCGAGCGGCGGCAACCGGTCTCTGAGATACTCTTTCGTTCGCGTTTGCAATCCGCTATGCCTCGCGCCTCTGCGTCCCATGGAGGGGCGCGGTCGAGCCAGCGCGCCATCTCGTTGCGCTATACAAATCGGAGATTGAAAATGCTCGATCGTCGCACGGGCGAGGGGCTTGTGTTCCTCGCGCTGTTCACTGCCTGCATTCCCGCCGTCAATTGGATCGTCCTCAATGTCGGTACGACCTGCGTGCCCGGTGGGCCGTGTCTCGTGCCGGTGCTGCCGCCACAGCTCAATTTCGAGGCGCCGGGCACCACGATGATGGCGACGAGTTCCGTTCTCATCGTGGGGCTTGCGTTTGTTTTCCGCGATCTCGTCCAGCGCCGGCTCGGTTTCGGCTGGGCGGCAGGCGCTGTCGTGGTCGGTGCGGGGCTCTCAGCGCTGCTCGCGCCGCCCCAACTCGTCATCGCCTCGGGCATTGCCTTTCTGCTTGCCGAGATGGCCGACCTTCTCGTTTACACACCGCTGCAGAGAAAGCGGCTCGTGCTCGCCGTGTTCGCGTCGTCGATCGTCGGGCTGATCGTCGACAGCCTCATCTTTCTCCAGCTTGCGTTCGGGAGCCTCGAGTATCTGTCCGGGCAGGTGGTTGGGAAATCGTGGGCCGTGCTCGCAGCGCTCCCGTTCGTCATCTGGCTGCGCCAGCGTGACGAGCGGATCGGAATGGAGCCGGCATGATGGCAGAGAGCCCGCGAGCGAGGCTGCTCGGTTCTGATGCGAGCCTTCCAGAAAGTCCCGAAGCTGCGGTTCTCGACCGGGTTGCCAATCCGCATCCTGACGTCGCTTATCTCGCACGTTTCACGGCGCCGGAGTTCACGTCGATCTGCCCCGTGACCAGGCAGCCAGACTTCGCTCATCTCGTGATCGATTACGTGCCCGGCGCTTGGCTCGTCGAAAGTAAGTCGCTTAAGCTCTATCTCGGCGCATTTCGCAGCCATGGTGCCTTTCACGAAGACTGCACGGTGGCGATTGCAAAGCGCCTGATCGAGTTGCTCGAGCCACAATTTCTCAGGATCGGCGGCTACTGGTATCCGCGCGGTGGCATTCCGATTGACGTGTTTTACCAGCACGGGACGTGTCCTGATGGCGTCTGGCTTCCTGACCAGGGCGTCGCGCCTTATCGCGGCCGCGGGTGAGGGTTGCACAACGCCGGTTGTCCCTCGACAGGACGTCGGTGACGCCGCACTCTTGCCTGCAACAAAATCACAAGTTTGCCGGAGGACCCCATGGCTGCAGTGCATGTCATCGCGATCATCACGACGAAGCCCGGAATGCGCGACGCCGTGCTCGCGCATTTCCGGGACAACAAGCCTGCCGTCCACGCCGAGGACGGATGCCTGTTCTACGAGCCGACGATTGATGCTGATGGCATCGGTCCGATCCAGACCAAGCTCGGGCCCGACTCGTTCGTCGTGGTCGAGAAGTGGGCAAGTGCCGCGCACCTCGAGGCCCACGCCCAAGCCCCGCACATGGCTGCATATGCCACCAAGGTGCGCGACATGCTTGCGGGCCGCGTCATCCACGTGCTCAGCGAGGTTTGATGTCGTCGGCGGTATCGACGGCATCGACGATCGGGGCCGCGGCAAGTCCGGGGTGCGGGGCGTACAGGTCGGCCCGGGTTGGCGGTAACGGCGAAGCCTGCTTGGCCGAATACGAGACAAGCGTCTGAAAGATGCGTGCGGTCCCGCGTGAGAAGGCGAGCGAGCAGCCGGCGAGATAGGCAATCCAGATGCGGTAGGTCGGCGCGCCGACGAGGGCGATCGCGTCTGCCTCGCGCGCCATCAGCCGTTCGCACCAGAGCGCCGTGGTCCGGGCGTAGTGCTCGCGCCACCCCTCGACGTCGTGCACTTCGAACCCGACCTGCTCCATAATCCGCAGGGTCGAGCCGATATCATCAAGTTCGCCACCCGGAAAAATGTACTTCTGGAGCGCACGTTGCTCAGCGCGCGCGCGGAACGCCTGCGTCTTACGTTTTGCGCGACGTGAGATGGCGTGGTTGAGAAACAGTCCGTCCGGTGCCATCACCCGCCGCACGGTCTTGAAGTAGCGTTCACGGCTCGCGAGCCCGATGTGCTCGTACATTCCGATCGATGCGATTTTGTCGTAGCGGCCTTCGAGATCATTGAAGTCACGGATCTCGACGTTCACACGGTCCTGCAGCCCGCGCGCGACAATGCGTTCGCGGGCCCGCTCGAGTTGGCGTTCGGACAGCGTGATGCCGTGCGCGATAGCGCCGTAATGCTCGGCTGCGTGGCAAACGAGGCCCCCCCATCCGCAGCCAATGTCGAGAAAACGTTCGCCAGGCTTCAGGCGCAGCTTGCGGCAGATCATATCGAGCTTGTCGCGCTGCGCCTGCTCGAGCCCGTTCGTCCAGTCTGTGTAGTAGGCGCAGGAATATTGCATCTCGGGGTCGAGGAAGAGATCGTAGAACGCGTTGCTCACGTCGTAGTGGAATGAAACGAAGTCCTTGTTTTCGCTTTTCGATCGTCCAGTCCCGCTATCGTTTCCGGCATAGGACCGCGCGTCCTCGGCTGGTGTCGATGGCACCCACAGAAACGGCATCAGCAGCCGCGCGACTTTTGCCTTGCTGAGCGATTGCAAGCGCCGTCGGCTGTCGCCGTGCGCTTCGACGGCTCGACCGAGGTCGATGAGCGATCCACCCTTCAGTGCAAGCTTTCCGGCTGCATAATGGCTGATGATCCGGTCGAGCGATGGTCGCTTGAGGATCGAGGCGATGACGCCGGGCTCGGTGATCACGATCGCAAGCGCGCTATCTGCTGTTTGTCCCAAAGGATGAATTGAGCCGTCCCAGAGCTCGACCGCAACCGGCGCATCGAGGGCGGATGCGACCTCAGCGATCAGGGCTTTTGCAGCTGCGATCAGCTTGGGATCGTCTTTGCTCATGGTCTCGCCTCCGGTTCTTGCGTGCGGCGGATTTGTCTGCAGGCTCGCCAAAACGTACCCTTTGGCGTCCGTATGACCCGGCAGTGGCGCGCGATGACGACGACTTCCGTCATCGCGTCCGGCCGGGCCTATCGTGGTCAGCGGCTTGCGCGTCAGGCCAAGCCCTCGACGCGTGCTGCTGCATACTTGAACTCGGGGATTTTTCCGTCCGGATCCAGCTCCGGGTTGGTCAAGGTATTTGCGGCCGCCTCGACGTAGGCGAACGGCACGAACACCATGTCGCGCTGCATGGCATCGTCGGCGCGGGCGGACAATTCAACTGCTCCGCGCCGTGTCGAAACCCTGACGCGTCCGCCCGGCGCGACGCCCAGGGCGCGCAGCGTCAAAGGATGCAAGACGGCGACGGGACCCGGCTCAAGAAGGTCAAGCGTGCTGGCGCGCCGCGTCATGGCGCCCGTGTGCCAATGCTCGAGCTGGCGGCCCGTCGTCAGCACCATCGGATAGTCTGGGTCGGTGCGTTCGGCCGGCTGCCTGAAGCTTGCTGGCACCAACTGCCCGCGCCCGCTTTCGGTCGGGAAGCGATCGGCGAATACGATCGTGTGGCCGGGATGGTCGTGGCTGGGACAGGGGGTCGTGACCGAGCCTTCGCGCTCGAGCCGTTCCCACGTGATGTTGTCAAGCGAGTGCATGCCGCGCTTCATTTCTTCGAACACGTCGCGCGGATGCCCGTAGCTCCACGCGAGTCCGAGCCGGTTCGCGAGATCCTTCACGATGCGCCAGTCCTCGCGCGCCTCCCCTAGGGGCCGAACCGCCGGGCGGCCCAGTTGAACTTGACGATTGGTGTTCGTCACTGTCCCAGTCTTTTCCGGCCAGGCTGCTGCGGGCAGTACGACATCTGCAAACATGGCCGTCTCGGTTAGGAAAATGTCTTGCACCACGAGGTGTTCGAGGCGGGCCAGCGCATCGCGCGCATGACTGACGTCCGGGTCCGACATCGCTGGGTTTTCACCCATCACATAGAGCGCACGGATGTCCCCATGGCGGATGGCGTCGACGATCTCGACAACGGTCAGCCCAGCGTCTTCAGCAATGGCTGGAAGACCGTTGCGCCCTGCCCCCCAGATCTCGCTCCAGATGCCTCTTGCCTCCGCCGTTCCGACCTTCATGTAGTCCGGCAGAACCATCGGGATCAGTCCGGCATCCGATGCACCCTGGACGTTGTTCTGTCCGCGCAGCGGGTGCAGTCCGGTTCCGGCCCGTCCGACGTGTCCGGTCAGCAGGGCCAACGAGATGAGACACCTGGCGTTGTCGGTCCCATGCGTATGCTGGCTTACGCCCATTCCCCAGAAGATGATGGAGCGCTCCGCGGTTGCGTAAAGCCTTGCAACCTCCCGGAGCATGTCAGGGGAGATGTCACAGATCGGCGCCATCGCTTCTGGCGTCAGGTCTGCAAGATGCAGCGCAAGTCTCTCGAAACCTTCAGTGTGGGCCGCGACGTATTGAGCGTCGTAGAGCTGCTCCGTGACGATTACGTGCAGCAGCGCATTGAGCAGGGCGACGTCCGTGCCTGGACGGAACTGCAGCACGTGCGTCGCGTGACGCGAGAGCCCGTTTCGTCGCGGGTCGATCACGATTAGTTTCGCGCCCGCCTTTGCAGCCTGTTTAAAATACGTCGCCGCGACCGGATGGTTCTCGGTCGGGTTGGCACCGATGACGATGATCACTTCGGCATTGAGCGCTTCGTTGAAGCTCGCCGTCACCGCGCCTGAGCCGATCCCCTCCATCAGCGCTGCAACAGAGGAGGCGTGGCAGAGCCGCGTGCAGTGGTCGACGTTGTTGTGGCCGAACGCGGTGCGGACCAGCTTCTGGAACAGGTAGGCTTCCTCATTGGAGCATTTGGCGGACCCGAAACCGGCAATCGCCCGGCCGCCGTATGCGTCCCGCACGTTCGCAAGACCACTGGCAGCAAGGTCGAGTGCCTCGTCCCAGGTCGCCTCGCGAAAATGCGTCCACGGCGCACGTGGATCGACGTTGAGGCCCTTCGGCGCGCCCGCGATACGGATGAGCGGGCGCGTCAGGCGCTCCGGGCTTGCGATATAGTCGAAGCCGAAGCGGCCTTTGACACAGAGGCGGTTTTCGTTTGCAGGTCCGTCCCGGCCTTCGACGTAAGCAATCTTCCCTTCGCGAACCTTGAAGCTCAGCTGGCATCCCACGCCGCAATAGGGACAGACGCTGTCGACACTTTCGTCGGCGCCGCGCGTCCCGGTCCCGGTGGTGGCATCGACCAGAGACGCAGGCATCAGTGCGCCGGTCGGGCAGGCCTGAACGCATTCACCGCAGGCAACGCACGTCGATTGGCCCATTGGATCATTGAGATCGAACACGACCTTCGTGCTGGCGCCGCGATAGGCGAGGCCGATCACGTCGTTCACCTGAACCTCTCGACAAGCGCGAACGCACAGCCCGCACTGGATGCAGGCATCAAGCTGCACCGCCATCGCAGGGTGTGACCAGTCGGATGCTGGCGGTATCGCCCGGGCGTCGAACCGGCTCCCGGTCACGCCTTGTGCGTCAGCCCAATGCCAGAAGGGAGCGGCGGCATCGCGCGCTAGGTCCCTTGCCGGCTGGTCGGCGACCAGCAACTCCATCACCAGGCGCCGCGCCATGACCGCGCGTTCCGTCGCTGTCGCAACGACCATGCCTTCGGTTGGCTTGCGCAGACAGGATGCTGCGAGTGTTCGCTCGCCTGCGATCTCGACCATGCAGGCGCGACAATTGCCGTCGGCGCGATAGCCGGGTGCGTCCTTCCAGCAAAGGTGCGGGATCGTGGTGCCGTGGCGCCGCGCAACCTGCCAGATCGATTCGCCGGGTTGTGCGACGACTTCGCGTCCATTGAGGCTGAACCGGACTGATGGGCCTTCACACATTTCGACCATCCGTGGCCTCTGAGTGTCGGAAGTGTCGCAGGAGTGATCGGATCGGGTTCGGCGCTGCCTGACCGAGGCCGCAGATCGAGGCGTCCGCCATAACCTGGCAGAGCTGTTCGAGAAGCTCGCGATCCCAAATCTCTCTTTGCATCAGCGCGAGCGCCTTCTCGGTTCCGGCGCGGCACGGCGTGCACTGCCCGCAGCTCTCATCCCTGAAGAAAGCGATGAGATTGCGTGCGGCAGCTTTCAGATCGTCGTGATCAGACAGAACGATGACCGCATGACTTCCGACGAAGCAGCCGAGTCGTGCGAGTTCACCGCCAAAATCGAGCGGCACATTGCTTTTCGATGCCGGAAGAATGCCGCCAGATGCGCCACCCGGCAAATAGGCGCTGAAGACGTGCCCATCGGCCATCCCGCCGCAGGCTTCGATGAGATCGGCAACCGTCGATCCTGCGCCAGTGACCACGACACCGGGGCGTTTGACGCGGCCCGACACGGAATAGCTGCGCAGCCCCTTCGAACCGTTCAGGCCTTGCGCTGTGAACCAGTCCGCGCCCTTTTCAACGATGTCGCGGATCCAGATCAACGTCTCAACGTTATGGTTGAGCGTCGGGCGGCCGAATAAGCCAACCTCGGCGATGTAGGGCGGACGGTGACGCGGCAGGCCGCGCTTGCCCTCGATCGATTCGATCATGGCGCTTTCTTCGCCGCAGATGTAGGCGCCGGCGCCGCGCCTCAGGACGATGAAACCCGGACGTGCGAGGCCGGCCTCGACCAGCGCACGCGTCTCCACATCGAGGATATGCCGGACCGCGGGATATTCGTCGCGCACGTAGACATAGACACGCTCGGCTTCAACGGCCCAAGCGGCAATCAGCATGCCTTCGAGCATCAGGTGAGGGTGGCTTTCAAGCCAATAGCGATCCTTGAAGGTGCCCGGTTCGCCTTCGTCCAGATTGACGGTCATCAACCGGGGCCCTGGGTGGCTCAGAACCGAACGCCACTTGCGCCCCGCCGGGAAGCCCGCGCCACCGAGGCCCCTCAGATCCGCGTTCGAGAGCGGTGTGATGATCTCCTCTCGCGTTCGCTCCCCAGTCAAGCAGGCTCGAAGAAGCGCATAACCGCCTGCGTCACGATAAGCGCCGAGCGCCTCGTAGGCTGGGATCAGCGGCGCGCGGTTGCCTGACGCAAGCGCCTCGAGAACCTTTCCGACGTCAGCGGTGTCGATATGAGCGTGGCCGACTTCGCACGTTGGCGCGCTGGCGCAGCGGCCCATGCACGGGGCGTCCAGAACACGAACGTGCGACGGATCGACGTGATGGCGCAGGGCGGCCGCAAGGTGTTCACCGCCAGAAAGGCTGCAGGTCAACGACGTGCAGACCCGGACGGTGGTGCCCGGTGGTGGGACCTCGCCATCGAGCACGATGTCGAAATGCGCATAGAACGTCGCGACCTCGAAGACCTCAGCCTGCGACAACCCCATCGCGTCGGCGAGCGCTGCAAGGTGATCCGCCGAGATGTGGCCGATCCGGTCCTGAATGCGGTGAAGGTTTTCAATGAGTTCGTCTCGGGCGCGCGAGGCTCCTTCGAGCAGATCGCTCACCTCGCAACGGGCGACAGATGAGACGGCCCGACCTTTGGGGTAGGGTCGTGGCTGTCCGCGTTTTGAGCCAGTTCGCACCCCTGGGGCCGGAATCTGGTCCCCGAAGGAAGCAGCGTTGCAGCCGCGCTTGTCGGCCATCGTGATCCTCTAATTCGTGACGTTGGCTCGCAACCGCTGTCGCGCCTTCGCGCTGCCGCGGGTGTCGACGCCAGCAATCAAGAGCGGGCGCTCATGACTGTGGCGTGTTTCTGGTACCCGCATTCCGTCGTTCGTCTGTCTCCCTCGTCAGACGCCGAAACGAACTACGGAAAGCAAAGGGTACGAGCAAGGTAATGAAACTCGTACCGCTTTCCGATCACAAGTGCCTGGTAGGCGGGTGTTGCGGACGGTGCAGGGACTTTATGATCGACGGTACTGGTCGAGACCTTAGCAAACGATGCTTGCAATCCCATGGCACCGCCCCCCTTCCTTCGACGTAGAGGGGGCCTCCACGACTCTGCGGCACTTGGAATTATAACCGCGCCTTGACCGGGGCTTTCGACATCGTTTGGGGCCTCAACTCGGCGGTCGAGCGGCCGCATATACAGCACCCACTTCGCATGGGGCGTGGAAGTCGACTATGGTCGCGGCGATGGGCTCGCAGAACAAGAACGATCCGACGCGCCGACGCGCCATCAGCGACGATCGGCGCTAGCAGGGAGACGATGCATGGAGAAGGGCGCGGTGCGCAGCGAAGAGGGGCTCACGGACGGATTTCATCTCGTCATCGACGGATTGAAACTCAACGGCTTGACGACGCTCTACGCCGTCCCCGGCATACCAATAACGGATTTGCTGAGGCTGTCTCAGGCCGCAGGGCTGCGCGTCATATCGTTTCGCCACGAGCAACACGCTGGCTTCGCAGCGTCGATTGCCGGCTACCTGACGCAGAAGCCCGGCGTCTGCGTCACCGTCTCCGCACCCGGATTTCTCAACGCCCTGACGGCGCTGGCGAATGCGACGACGAACTGTTTCCCGATGATCCTGATCTCAGGCTCGTCCGAACGTGAGATCGTCGACCTGCAACAGGGCGACTACGAAGAGATGGATCAGCTCGCAATCGCGAAGCCGCTTTGCAAAGCCGCGTTCCGTGTCCTGCGCGCGGAGGACATCGGGATCGGCATCGCACGGGCGATCCGAGCTGCCTGCTCCGGGCGCCCAGGTGGGGTCTATCTCGACCTGCCAGCGAAGCTGCTCGGGCAGGCGATGGATGCAGACGCCGGAAGGGCCTCGCTCGTCAAGGTGATCGATCCGGCACCGCGCCAGATCCCTGATCCGGCCTCGATCAAGCGCGCGATAGATGTATTGCACACGGCAGAACGCCCTCTGATCGTTCTCGGCAAGGGCGCCGCCTATGCGCGCGCTGACGAGGCCATCCGTGACCTCATTGAACGGACGGGGATTCCATTCTTGCCGATGAGCATGGCGAAAGGTCTCTTGCCCGACAGCCATCCGAGCTGCGCTGGCGCAGCCCGATCGCTCGTGCTGCAGGAGAGTGACGTCGTGCTGCTTGTCGGCGCGCGGCTCAACTGGCTGCTGTCGCATGGCAAGGGAAAAGCCTGGGGTGCCACCCGCAAGCGCTTCATCCAGATCGATATCGAACCGCGCGAGATGGATTCGAATGTGGAGATTGCAGCTCCGATCGTCGGTGACATCGGCTCCGCGGTCGAAGCGCTTCTATCAGCGATCGGGCACGATTGGCGCCATCCGCCAGCGACGTGGACGGGGCTCGTCCGGGAGAAGGTCGCGTCCAACGTCTCGCGCATGGCTCCCCGGCTCAAGAACAACAATGTGCCAATGGACTTCCATGGCGCGCTCGGTGCCCTGAAAGAGATTATCGCCGAGAACCCGGAAATCGTTCTGGTCAATGAGGGGGCGAATACGCTCGATTTTGCCCGCTCAATCATTGATATGACCAGGCCGCGGAAACGACTTGATGTCGGCACCTGGGGCGTGATGGGAATAGGCATGGGGTTTACCGTCGCGGCGGCAGTCGAAACAGGATGCCCGGTCCTCGCCGTCGTTGGCGATAGCGCTTTCGGTTTTTCTGGAATGGAAGTCGAGACGATATGCCGATACGGCTTGCCGGTTTGCATCGTGGTCTTCAATAACAATGGTATTTATCGCGGCACGGATGTGAACCCGACCGGCGGGTCGGATGTGGCGCCGACCGTATTCGTCAAAGGCGCTCGCTACGACCACATGATGGCTGCATTCGGCGGGATGGGCGTGCAGGCGGAAACGCCCGACGAACTGCGTCGGGCGGTGCGGGCGGCAGTGGCCTCTGGAAAACCAACATTGATCAATGCTGTGATTGATGAGGCGGCGGGAACCGAAAGCGGCCGAATTGGCAATCTCAATCCGCAAAGCATTCTCGCAAAGAAGAGCTGAGGCTTTCCTTGCTGCGTCTCGATTCTTGGGACAAGACTCCAAAACCTCATCAAGAAAAAGAACCACACCATGAAAGCACTCGAAGGAATCCGTGTCCTTGATTTTACACATGTCCAGTCGGGCCCAACGTGCACGCAGCTGCTGGCATGGTTCGGCGCGGACGTCATCAAGGTCGAACGGCCGGGAGTGGGCGATGCGACGCGCGGACAACTTATGGACGTGGCCGGCGCCGACAGTCTGTATTTCACCATGCTCAATCACAACAAGCGATCCATCACCCTCGATACAAAATCAGCCGAGGGCCGAGAAGTTCTCGAGCGACTGGTCAAGGCTTGTGACGTCCTGGTCGAGAATTTCGCTCCCGGTGCCCTCGAGCGAATGGGCTTTGGATGGGAGAGGATCCAGGAATTGAACCCGCGCATGATCTTGGCGTCGGTGAAAGGGTTCGGGCCTGGAAAGTATCAGGACTGCAAGGTCTATGAGAATATTGCTCAATGCGCGGGAGGTTCAGCATCGACCACTGGCGAGCGGGATGGTCTCCCACTCGTCACGGGTGCGCAGATTGGCGATAGCGGTACCGGCCTTCACTTGGCACTCGGCATTGTGACAGCGCTCTTCCAGCGGGAAAAGACAGGCCGTGGTCAGCGTGTGCTTGCTGCAATGCAGGACGGGGTTCTCAATCTTTGTCGCGTCAAACTTCGCGACCAACAGCGTCTGGCCGCCGGACCGTTGACCGAGTATTCGCAATTCAGCGAGGGTGTTGCCTTCGGTGAGGCGACCCCGCGGGCTGGAAACGATTCAGGCGGTGGTCAGCCGGGGCGAATCCTGAAGTGCAAGGGGTGGGAAAACGATCCTAATGCTTATACGTATTTCATCACTCAGGCGCCTGCTTGGGAAAAAATTTGCGATGTGATCGGTGAGCCTGGCTGGAAAACCGATCCGGGTTACCGGACGCCGAAAGCGCGCTTGGACAAGCTTAATGCTATTTTCGATCGCATCGAGCAATGGACAATGACGAAAACGAAATTTGAGGTTATGGATATTTGTAATCCGCTCGACATTCCGGTCGGGCCGGTTCTCTCCATGAAGGAGATCGCCGAGGACGAGGGGCTGCGCGCGACGGGCACCATCGTCGAGGTCGAGCATCCGGCGCGGGGCACTTATTTGTCGGTCGGTTGCCCGGTCAAGTTGTCGGATTGCCCGGTGGAGGTGAGGCGCTCGCCGCTGCTTGGTGAGCATACGGACGAGGTGTTGTCTGAGTTGCTTGGCTATCACGGCGAGGAGCTCGAACGCGTCAAGGTCGCAACCGTGCCCCGGTGAGACCGCAAGCGGCGCAATGAGGGGGACGCGGGCGTGCCAGTTTGCCAAGTTCCAGTTTGCCGGGTGTTGGTCTGGCGGGTTTCGTCGGCGTATGCGGCCCAACTGTGGGCATCGAAACAGAGCTTGATGAGAGGCATTCCATGCGCATCGTCGTTCATGGTCAGCAGGCCTTCGGGAAGGCCGTCCTCGAGCGGCTGCTCGAGCGCGGCGAAACGGTGGTCGCGGTTTGCTGCGCGCCAACACGAGAGGGCCGACCGGCCGACCCGCTCGCCGAGCTTGCGCGCCAACGCGGCCTGCCCCTGCACCAGCCATCCTCTTGGAAGACCCCCGAAGCGCTCGCTCTCATGCGGTCATTCGAGGCAGACATCTGTCTTATGGCGTACGTGCTGCTGTTCGTCCCGCAAGCTGTGCTCGACGCGCCGCGCCTAGGGACGTTCCAATATCATCCGTCTCTCTTGCCACACCATCGCGGGCCGTCGTCGATCAACTGGCCCATCGCTCAAGGCAAGACGCGGACGGGGCTCTCGATCTTCTGGCCGGACGATGGCCTCGACGAGGGGCCGATCCTGCTGCAGAAATCGTGCGAGATCGGGCCGGACGAAACGTTGGGTGACGTCTACTTCAACAAGCTGTTTCCAATGGGCGTCGACGCGATGATCGAGGCACTCGAACTCGTCAAGGCCGGCATCATCCTTAAACACCGCCAGGATCTGGCGACGGGCTCATACGAAAGCTGGTTCAAGCGCGACATCGCTCGCATCGTTTGGGACAGGCCGGTCGTGGACATCTACAACCTGGTCCGCGCGAGCAATCCAGCGCCCGGTGCCTGGACGACGTTGGCAGGTGCCGAGTTCGATATCTTCGAGTGCGCGCTGACCAGCCCTCTCGAGGCAAGCCACAGGGCTGCAAGCCCCGGCGAGATTTTGGCGATCGATGGGGCTGGCATTGAGGTGGCGGCCGGTGGCGGCTCGATCATCATCAAGCGCGTGCGCCCGGCCGACGCAAAGAAGATGCCCGCAACCGAATTTGCAGCGGCGATTGGATTGAAGCGCGGCGACGTACTCGGCGTCTGAGCGCGGGGCGCGCACCAGACGCGTGATGATAACAGGACGACTTGGTGACGTGTCGCGCCAAAATCGCTCCAAGGCTGCGATCGCCTGCCGATTAGCACGACGCCTCACGAGACAGTCGCAAACGGGAGAACGACCGTGACTTTCAAGTCCGATATCGAGATTGCACGGCAGGCACGCAAGCTTCCGATCCAGCAGATCGGTGCCGAGCTCGCAATCCCGGCCGAGCACCTTCTCCCCTATGGCCATGACAAGGCGAAAGTTTCTGCCGATTTCATCAGCTCACTCACTGGCCGGCCGAATGGCAAGCTGGTGCTTGTGACCGCAGTCAATCCGACGCCGGCCGGTGAGGGCAAGACGACAACCACTGTCGGCTTAGGCGATGGGCTTGCGCGGATCGGCAAACGTGCGGTCGTGTGCATCCGTGAAGCATCGCTCGGCCCATGCTTCGGCATGAAAGGCGGGGCAGCAGGCGGTGGCCATGCGCAGGTTGTGCCCATGGAGGAGATCAACCTCCACTTCACGGGTGACTTTCACGCGATCACGGCCGCACACAACCTGCTCGCGGCGATGATCGACAACCACATTTACTGGGGTAACGCGCTCGACATCGACACGCGGCGCGTCACTTGGCGCCGGGCGATGGACATGAATGACCGTGCGTTACGCCAAATCGCAGCGTCGCTGGGAGGCGTGGCGAACGGCTTTCCGCGTGAGACGGGCTTCGATATCACGGTTGCGTCGGAAGTGATGGCGATCCTTTGCCTCGCCGACGACCTCGACGATCTCGAACGGAGGCTGGGGGACGTCGTTGTCGGCCAGACCCGTGACCGAAGGCCGGTCACCGCCCGTGATCTGAAGGCCGACGGCGCGATGACCGTACTGTTGCGCGAGGCGATGCAGCCGAACCTCGTGCAGACGATCGAGAATACGCCGGCGTTCGTTCATGGTGGCCCGTTCGCCAACATCGCTCATGGCTGCAACTCGGTGATCGCGACACGCACCGCGCTGAAGCTTGCAGAATACGTGGTGACCGAAGCTGGCTTCGGGGCCGATCTCGGCGCCGAAAAGTTTTTTGACATCAAGTGCCGCAAGGCAGGCCTCGCCCCGGATGCCGTGGTGCTTGTCGCAACCGTGCGGGCCATGAAGATGAACGGGGGCGTCGCCAAAGCTGAACTCGGAATTGAGAATGTCGCCGCTGTCATGGCTGGTGCGGCCAACATCGCGCGCCACCTTGAGAACCTCGCCAAGTTCGGCGTGCCAGTCCTCGTCGGCATCAACCACTTCGCAACCGACACAAACGCAGAGATTGCAGCGTTGCAGGAGTTCGTCCGGGCCCGTGGCGTCGAGGCGTTCGTCAATCGCCACTGGGCTGAGGGAAGCGCTGGCATCGAGCCAATGGCGCGGGCCGTTGTCGAAGTGTGCGAGAGCGGACGCGCGCAATGGCGGCCGCTCTATCCAGACGACATGCCGCTTGCTGCGAAGATCGAGACGATCGCGCGCGAGATCTACCGGGCCGATGGCGTGTCCTTCGACCCGAAGGTCCGTGCTCAACTTTCAGCCTGGGAACGAGAAGGCTACGGCCATCTCCCAGTCTGCATGGCGAAAACGCAGTACTCGTTCTCGACCAACCCGGAGGCCCGCGGCGCACCGACCGGGTTCGAGATTCCCGTGCGCGAGGTCAGACTCTCGGCTGGCGCCGGCTTCGTCGTTGCGATCTGCGGGGATATCATGACGATGCCCGGCTTGCCGAAGTCGCCTGCCGCGGAGACGATTCGGCTCGACGAACAGGGCCGGATCGAGGGCTTGTTCTGATCGGCTTTGCAGCTCTGATCGGCACAGGGGTGTCGCGCTTTGGCGCATGGTCGGGAGGCGACCCGGCCGGCTTTACCGTGCCGCTTGCCCGAGCCGGGCGCTTTGGCAGATCGCAGCAAGGGTTACCGTTCCGTCCACGCTTGGGGACCCTCGTTCACGAACCGATCACTATTGCTGGAGGCGCAACCTCGACGTGCGGATTCCCGCGCGACTGGCGAACTGAACATGGCAGTTTGACAGAGGCCGGTGCGCGGCCGCGGCGCGTCTCAGCGCGCCCGGCCAGCTGGCTCACGTCGGGCCTTGCCCAAACCGCAGCGTTTGTCGGCGAGGCATCTTCCACTGGAGAAGAACATGCGGATTCGCGCTGTCGCCGTTGCGGTTTTCTGCCTGATCATGCCGTTTCCACACTCTGGGCAGGTCGAGGCGCGCTCACACGAGTTGCGACGTTCCGACGGGGCTGTGGTGCCTGCTCGCATCTATGGGTCTCGAGAGGGGTGTCCGCAGACCATGATCGTCTCCCACGGGCTTGGCGGCAGCGAAGCGGCGCTTGAAGGGTTTGCGACCGCGCTCGCAGGGCAAGGGTGGCTGGTCTTCGTCCTCGGCCACCGCGAAAGCGGCCGCACGGTTTTTCGCGAGGCACTGTTCAGCGGTGCAATGCGCGAGCGGCTTTCGGCGGCTGCCGTCGATCCCCAACTTTACCGTGCGCGGTTCGCGGATCTGGAAGCAGCTTTCGACTATGCGACCGCACGATGCCGACCGCCCGTGCTCGCGCTCGCCGGACACTCGATGGGGGCCGCGACAGTGATGCTCGAAGCGGGTGCGGTCGGTCGGATGGGCCGATTTGGAGGCGATCGGTTCGACGTGTACGTCGCGATTTCGCCGCAGGGTATCGGGCACATGTGGGACGCGGGGGCTTGGCGCGCGGTCCGTAAGCCAGTCCTGATGGTCACCGGCACCAATGACAGCGGCGTCGACGGTGACTACGAGACGCGGCTCAGCGCGTTCGAAGGGTTGCCTCCGGGACGAAAGCGCCTAGCGATCATCCCGGGCGCGCGCCACATCGCCCTTGGGCGCGACGGGCGTCTTGGACGTTTGATCGCAGCACTGAGCGTTGAGTTCATTGATGCCCTGAGCGGGCCCGGCCGACCGTCGCTCAGTCGCGTGACACGTGTCGAGGTGCGCGATCGGTAAGGCAGTTCGCCGTCACGTACGCACGCTCTGATCTTGCGGTTGATCAGATCACAGCGCAGGCGCTCGATCGAGCCCGACTGAGACTTCCCGGGCCATTCGTCCAACCAGGCTTTGACGCCGCATCGGGGACGCCGCATCGGGGACGCCGCATCGGGCTCCAATCTTGACAGCCGTCGAGCAGTGGTTTCGTCAACGTCGCATCACTGCCACAGCAACGGACGGGGTGGACATGCTGCGCTTTCTCTTCGGTATCGCTTTGGGTGCTGCGCTTTCGTTCAGCTACGTGACATGGGGTGGTGCGCTTTTCGATGTGATTGGCCTGCCGGAAAGGCTTCGCGGCAACATCGTGTCGACTGCATCAGATGGGCCTCTCTACGAACTTGAACAGGACCCCGATACACGCCGACGTGCGCTGGAGGTCTTCTTTGATCATCAGGCGGCGCTTGCAGCCCGGATCGATGCCGAAGCCGGCCATCCGTTCCTGACTGTCCTACACGTGCGGCGCGCAGGGCGCGAAGCCACGCAGCTCTATGCCCAGTGGCAGGCTTTCGATGTCGCTCTCGGCAAGCCGGGCCTTCGCGAGGCGCTCGAAAGAAAGCATGCAACGACGGATGCGGCTGCCCTCAAGCGGGAAATGCTGCTCGAAGCGCTGGATCGTCAGCCGTTCCTGAAGGACTGGGTCGCACGCCAGTATCCCGGAACCACCAAGGACGAGCTGGTCGCGGTGCTGGCCAAAATCGCCCGCGTTCGCGACCGGCAATAGCCTGGGTGCCGGCGTTCGCTTCACGTGTTGCGGTCGCGTCGCGAACTTTGCGAACTTTGATCTCGAGGGTCGCCTCAGACAATTGCTTCCCCATGCGGCTCGGTCGATAGCCGGCAACTGAGACGCGACTGCAGGCGGTGTCGTCCAGATCGCGCAACTCGTTCAACTCCCACCGCAGACGTCAACGTACCTCGCGTTCACGACACGAGCAGGACGAGTGGGTCATCGAGGAACTGACCTATGGCCGTCAGTAAGTGGCCCGCGTCGCGGTGAGCGATGCGCCGGTCGTCATAGGCCATGGCAATGGTGGCCTCGATGCAACCGTCCCGGGTGGTGATGGCAACGCCAAGGACGATTGGCCAAGCCTCGGGCAGTGCCGGGCAGAACATGGAGATTCCCCGAGGCGCCACGACGATTGCAACATCGCCGGGTCCTTCATCGGCGGGCTCGGGCCGCTCCATAAGCCGCGCCAATGCACCCAGCCTGCAGTGTTGTGGAATGACACAGCAGACAATGTTGCCACCGTCGTCCTCGATGCCGAGTTTGACGGCGCCATGACGCAAGTCACCAAGCGCGCGCACAGCTGCAAGAGCGATGATGTGGTCGATTTTGAATTCGCCGGTTTCACCCGCGAGCCGTCCCAGGACTTTCGCGATCTCCGAACACTCGCGGGAGATGATCATCAGGGACAGGCTTGCCGGCCTTATCTCAGCGCGCGGGACTGGCGCGGTCTGCTCCGCAGGTATGAGGGGCGACGGCGACGCAACGCACGCATCGCTGATAGCGGAAAGCTTGCCAACGACATCGCAGCCGCGGATGCGCCCTCCAGGCCCGCTGCCCGCGATTGCCTCCAATTGCAGGCCACCTTCACGAGCGAGGCGGCGCGCGTAGGGTGTCGCGATGAGACGCAAGGGGCTCGGTCGTCCCGGACGCGCTTCTGTCTCGGCGGGCCCTCCGCTCCGGGTCATGCCGCCGAGGCGCTCAGACGCGGGATCTCCGCTTGGAGTTGGCGCAGCCCCCGAGGCATCGTCGAGCTCCCATCGGGCGATCGGCGCGCCGACGGGTATCACGTCGCCCTCGCTTGCGAGGACCTCGACAAGACGGCCGGGGCCGGGAGCCTCAATATCGGTGGCGATCTTGTCGGTCTCGACCACGACAACGAGGGCGCCGCCCGTGAACCTCGCGCCCGGCTGAACGCTCCAGGCCGCGATCCGGCCTTCGGTCATCGTCAGACCTAGCTTCGGCATGACCAATTCAGTGATCAGTGGCATCGGATCAAAACTCGGGTCATGTCACCGGAGCGCGCGCCGTATCGCCTGCACGATGCGATCCGGTCCGGGGCGATAGCGCTGCTCGAGTGACTTGGCGAATGGCACCGGCATAAACGGCGCACCGACGCGAACGATCGGCGCATCAAGTTCGTCGAAGCCGACGTCCGCCATGCGCGCTGCAATCTCTGCCCCGATACCGAAGGCCTCGACCGCCTCGTGCGCAATGACGAGGCGGTGTGTCTTGGTCAGCGAAGCCAGCACTTGCCCCTCGTCCCACGGCTGCAGAGAGCGTAAATCGACCACTTCGACCGAAATGCCCTCCGCTTGGAGGACATCGGCAGCTTCGAGCGCGATCGTGCGCATGGCGCCGTAGCAGACGACGGTCACGTCGTGTCCCTGGCGTGCAATCTCGGCCAGCCCGATCGGAACAGACTGCGGAGGGTCCGAGATGTCCCCTTTGACGGCATACAGGCTCTTGTTCTCGACGATGATCACGGGATTGGGGTCCGCGATGGCCGCCCGCGTCAGTGCATAGGCATCGGCGACCGTCGACGGGCAGACGACCTTGAGGCCCGGCACATGAGCCAGCCATGCTTCGAGGCATTGGGAATGCTGAGGGCCGGCGTTGATGCCCCCTCCGTGCGGCATGCGCACAACCATCGGCAATGCGAACTGGCCGCCGAACATGAATCGCGCCTTGGCCGCCTGGTTGACCAGCGCATCCATGGCCAAGGTCACGAAGTCCATGAACATGATTTCCACGACGGGTTTCAACCCGCTCATCGCGGCCCCAACGGCGACACCCGTTATGGCTGCCTCGGAGATCGGCGTGTCTCGGACACGCTCGGGGCCGAACCGGTCGAGCAGCCCGCGCGTGACGCCGAATGGTCCGCCGGCGGCGGCAACGTCCTCGCCGAGGATGATGACGGCAGGGTCGCTGGCCATTGCATCGCCAAGCGCTCGGCCGATGGACTGGCCATAACGGAGCTGCGTCATGCCGCAATATCCCCTGGGCCGGCATAGACGTCGCTCAGGGCCGCCTCGAATGTCGGGGTGTTTCCAGAACGCGCATGTGCAACTGCGGTTTCGATGCGCGCTGTTGCCTCCTGATGCAAAGCCTGGATCAACGTCTGCTCAACGCCATTCGCCAGCAGGGCAGACGTGAGACGTGCAATCGGATCGTTCTCCGGATCGGCAGTGTCTTCGCGGTACTTCTGCGGATCGCCTTCGAAGTGGCCTCGAACTCTGATCGTGCGGGCTTCGAGGAACCGTGGCCCGCCACCCGCACGAATGGCCGCAACGCACCTCGTGGCCGTCGCATGGGTGGCGTCAACGTCGTTGCCATCGACGGTCTCGGCTTCGACGCCGTGTGCGCGTGCGAGCGCTGTCGGGTCGGCTGCGAATTGTCGCGAAGTCGGTGAGAACTCGGACCAGCCGTTGTTCTCGCAAACCATCAGGATCGGCAGCTGCCAAAGTGCGGCCATGTTGAACGTCTCGTGGACCACGCCCTCCGCCAATGCTCCATCGCCGAAGAACACAACCGCGATGTTATCCGATCGACGGATCTGATGGGCGAGCGCGCTGCCGAGCGCGATCGGCAGGCCTGCGGCGACGATCCCATTGGCTCCAAGCATGCCGACAGAAGCATCTGCGACGTGCATCGATCCGCCGCGCCCACGGCACATACCTTCCGCCTTGCCCATGATTTCCAGGAAGAACCGATCGACATCGAGGCCTTTGGCCAGTGCGTGGCCGTGCCCGCGATGATTGGATGCCACGGTGTCACCCGGCAGCAGCGCAGCACAGACGCCGGCTGCGATCGCTTCCTGACCGACCGACAAGTGGATGAAACCCGGTATTTCGCCGTCTGCAAACAACTGCGCGAGGCGCAGCTCCGCCTCGCGGATCAACAGCATGAGCCGCAGCAAACTCAGCCGCTTCGATGCATCCAATCCGTCCACGGTACCCCTCACCTTCTATCACCCGTCGGCGAGGCCATGGGCGACGACCGGGGTTGGCACAAAGCGGACCAAGACCTGATCGCCGTCAGCCACCCCGAGAACCCTCCGTCCGAATGCATCAAGCCGAATTCTTCCGGGTGCATCCGCAACGATGCGGACCCAGGCCCGCAAGGGCGCGGGGTTCTTGCCATACATTTCAACGAGGTCGTTGTGCGCGATGCCGAGGGCTTTCGCATCGGCCGGATCAAGTGCGAGCACGCGCCGCTTGCCTTTGGCACCAACGTAAGGCTCGTTCGTGTCGTCGGCGGTCACTGTCAAAAATACGCGCTGCGCTCCAAGCGCTTTGCGTTGGGCCGCGGTCGCGCTCTGATCGACGGCACCGTTCTGTGTCAGCACCACGCCATATGTCTCGCGCGCAGCCTCGGGCGACACGTAGCCGTACGCGATATCCGTCGCGACGCGAGCAGGATCGCGCTCGAGAGGATCGCCGTACCCACCGCCACCGGAAGATCGCATGACGACGCTTTCGTCCTTGAAGACGGGGTGACCCGTGACCTTACCGGGGGTGGCGAAGTCGGTCATCTCGCCGTTGCGCTCGATCGAGAGATGGTAGGGCTTGCCAGGGCCGGCCTTGAGCACGCCCCACGGCGGTATGACTGCGCGATCACTCAGAACGGAATAGTGCCCTTCCGCGTCGAGAAGGCGTATCCGGCGCACCATGCCGACGCCGCCGCGGAATTTTCCGGCGCCGCCGCCGTCGGTCCGAAGGGTGCAACTTTCCACGAGCAGCGGCATTTCGTTCTCGATCGACTCGACATTATGAATTGACGGCAGGTTGCCGAAATCGATGTTCACGAACGCACTTGGTCCGTCGGCATCGCTCAATCCACCATTACCCCCGGCGGGCGACTCATAATAAACGTACTGACGATTGCGCTTGGGGTTCCAGCCGCCAATAGCGTTCGGAAATGAAGAGCCGCAAAGATCTCCAGAAATCTTTTCCGGAATGATCTGAGCCAAGGCGCCCAGACTGACCGATACCGCTCGCTTGCGGACTTCGCCGTGTGCGCCCGCGGGAGCATCCAAGGCGACATTGAAGATTGATGCCGGCGGAGCCTTGAGCGATATAGGGCGAAAAGCGCCCTCGTTGACGGCACCACCCGGATCGAGGGTCGATTTCACCGCGACAAAGACGCCCGCGCCCGCGACGGCGAGCGAATTGTTCACAACGCCCGGAACCTGCGGATTCGTGCCCGCGAAATCAGCGATTATCTGGTCGCCGTTGACTGTTAGCTTGATGCGAGCGAGTACCGGATCTAGCTTGCCGGCGTTGTAGAATTCCAGGTAATCCTCATAGTAGTAATCTCCATCAGGCAGCTCGCTGATTTTTTCTCTAAGCCGACGCTCCGTTCGGTCGAGATTTATGGCTACGGCATCGGCAACGGTCTTTGCGCCATATTTGCCGACGAGCTTGCGGATGCGCGTCTCTGCTACCTTGCAGGCGCCGAGCGAAGCATTGAGGTCACCCTCTCGCTCCTCGGGAACGCGCATATTGGCCATTAGGAGCGAGAGTGCCGCACGGTTCAGCTTCCCCTTCTCGTAGATCTTGATTGGCGGAATACGGACGCCTTCCTGATAGATGTTCGTCGACAATCCCGAATAGCTGCCTGGCACCATGCCGCCGACATCCACCCAGTGAGCGCGGACGGCAGGGAAAATCATCGGCTTGCCATCTTCGTCGAAGACCGGGCACAGCAGAGTTACATCGTTCAGATGAGTTCCACCCCGGTAGGGATCGTTCAGCAGAATGGCATCACCCGGATGAATATCGTCCTTGAAATCCTCGAAGGCGCAGCGCACACCCCACGGAAGCGGCAGGACGTGTCCTGGGTGATCCCAGGACTGAGCTACCATCTGACCGTCCGGTCCGAACAAGGCGCATGAGAAATCGTCGAACTCATAGATGACCGAAGAATATGAAGCTCGGATGATATTGGCCCGCATTTCGCGGACGATTGCGATCAAGCCCTCACATATAACTTCCAGGGTGATTGGATCGACGGTTTCAGTTGCGGAAGATTTTGCGGGTGCGGGCGTCTTGGTCACGGCTATTTCCTCGTAATCGGACGGTTCGGCTTCAGACGCGCTCAAGCATCAGCTCGCCATGAGCGAGAACGCTCGCGGACCAGTGAGGCGGTATGAGCGTCGTTGAGCCGCTCTCCTCTATAATCGCGGGCCCCACGATCACTTGTGCAAGGCCGAGCCGGTCGCGGATATAGACTGGCGTTTCGATGTAGGCACCGTTGAAGTAGACCTCGCGCACCCCGATACGGGCATCAGTCCGCACCTGGCCCGCTGGGAGTTTGTGGAGCGAAGGCTTATCGACGACGCCGACCGCGGCAATCCGGAAATTGACGATTTCGACGGTGCTGCCGCTGCGGTGTCCGAACCGCCGATCGTGGACGTCGCCAAAGGCGGCGATGAGTTTTTCAATCGATTCGTCGTCTGGGCCGAGATCCACATTGAGTTCCCAGCTTTGTCCGAGAAACCGCATTCCGGCGGACCTGCGCAACTCTATTCGGCTGCGGGGGACGCCCTCACGGACGAGATCCTGTGCGGCCTGATCCTCGATCTCCTTGAAAGCCGCATCGATCGTCGGCCATGCGCCTGGACCGATCTGCATCGTTCGCGTCTTCACATAGTCCCGGCGGATGTCGGAGATAAGCGATCCGAACGCTGCAAAGTTTCCAGGGCCGAGGGGAACAAGAATACGCGGGATCTCGAGCTCCTCGGCGATCGCGACGGCGTGCATGGGGCCTGCACCACCGTAGGGAAGCAGCGTGAAGTCACGGGGGTCGTATCCGTTCGCGATGGATATTTGCTTGATCGCCGAAACCATGCGGGCCACCGCAATGCGCACGATGCCATCGGCGAGTTGGACCTCGTCAAGGCCGAGCCGCGCCCCGATGTCTCTCATCGATGCGATGGAAAGACTGCGGTCGAGCCTTATCTGTCCGCCGGCCAAAGGTGATTCGGTCGCGAGCCGGTTGAGGACGAGATTGGCGTCAGTAACGGTGGGCTCGGTACCGCCGCGCCCGTAACAGGCAGGGCCCGGTGACGCACCGGCGCTTTGAGGGCCGACCATGAGGATGTCGCCCGCGTCGATCCACCCGATCGAGCCGCCGCCCGCACCGACCGCGTTGATCTCAATCTGTGGCGTCCGGTTGGCGTAGTTTGCGATCTTCTGCTCGTTGGTAACGGGAATTTTCAGCCCTTCTATCAAGCATACATCGGTTGAAGTGCCGCCCATGTCGCAGGTGATGATGTTTGGAACGTTTAGGATGCTGCCGAGATGTGCGGCCGCTGCGACTCCTCCGGCTGGGCCGGACAGAACCGTTGCGACGGGGAGCTCTTTGGCCCGTTCCGAAGTGGAGACGCCCCCGTTCGACGTCATGATATAAAGGTCGCGCGCAAAACCTTTCGTCTGAAGACCCTCCTTCAGCCGTGTGAGATAACGACCCATGAGTGGTCCGATATAGGCGTTGAGCGCCGCGGTATTGAAGCGCTCGTATTCCCGGAATTGAGGAAGGACGTCAGACGATGTGCAAACAAACGCATCGGGACGGGCGGCTGCAACTGCAGCCTTGGCGACCTGCTCGTGGGCTGGGTTGATATAGCTATGCAGGAAGCAGATAACGACAGACATATCCTTGTTGTCAGGCAATTCCGCAGTGGCCCGGCTTAGGCTTTCCGAATCGAGCGGAACCCTGACGGACCCGTCATACATAAGTCGCTCCTCGACCTCGACTGTGCGGGTACGTGGCACGAGTGGAGGTTGTTTCTGAGAGCGGATGTCGTACAGCACGGGCCGGTTGGTGCGGCCGATCTCGAGGACGTCACGAAACCCCTTCGTCACGAGCATCCAGCATTCGGCGCCTTTTCCCTGCAGCACCGCGTTTGTTCCGATCGTGACGCCATGAACGAAGCGCTCGACTTTCCCGATATCAGCCTCCAGGAGATCCAGGACATCGAAAACTCCAACGGTTGGATCGGATGGCGTCGACGGTGCCTTCGCATAGTTGAAGGCTTTTTTGTCGTCATCATAGGCAACGGCGTCTGTGAACGTACCGCCGACATCGATCCCGATCCAAAGCATGTGGTCCTCTTCTTTTCTTATTACAGCCTTTCTCAGGTCGATTATCGCCCGAGGTAGCTCCGTATCACCTGCGGATTAGATGCCAGCTCGCGTCCGCTAGCCGTAAACGACAACTCCCCATTCGCCAGGACGTGTGCCTGTTCGGCGAGGGCCGCGGCGACGCCGACATTTTGCTCAACGAGAAGAATCGCGAGGCCGCGGGTATTTAGCGTTTTGATCGCTTGCACCATTTCATCAACGACGCGCGGCGCCAAACCGGCCGACGGTTCGTCCATCATCATGAGGCGCGGCCGAGACATCAGAGCGCGGCTGACCGCAACCATTTGCTGTTCGCCGCCCGAAAGCTGGCCGGCGCGGTCCTTCTGCTTTCGGGCCAGGGTTGGAAACAGTGCGAAAGCGTCGTCGATTCCGGCTCGGATCTCAGCCTTGTCATGCCGCGTCACCGCCCCGAGTTCCAGGTTGTCGCGAACCGTCATGCCTGGCCAGACGAAGCGTCCTTGAGGGACCTGGACAAGGCCGGCGACCACGATATCGCGGGGGTGAAGTCCGGCGATCGACTGGTTGTTGAAGGTAATCGATCCAGCCCGTGGCGTCAGCAATCCACTTAATGCTTTGAGGATCGTCGATTTGCCCGCGCCATTCCCTCCCATCAGGCCAATCACGCGCCCGTCCGGCACCTCGAAACTTACGTCCCGGACGACCTCGGTCGGGCCGTACCAGATATTAAGATTTTGCACTGACAGCATTGTATCCACGTCCAAGATAAGCCTCGATAACGTCGCGGTTTTCCGCAACCTCATCCGCCGTTCCTTCAGCGATCTTGCGGCCCGACGCCAAGACGGTGACGCGGTCACAGACGTTCATCACAACGCGGATGACATGCTCGATCATGATGATGGTTACGCCACGCTCTTCCCTAATCTTTTTCAGAAGTGCCTCGAGTTCGATCACCCGATTGAGCGAAAGACCAACGGCATGTTCATCGAGAAGCAGTATTTCGGGGTCACCAACCAAGGCGCGCGCGATCTCGACGATTCTCTGCTGGCCGAAAGAAAGTTCACCTCCGTCGCGGTCCGCAAACTGCTCCATTCCGACGAATTCAAGCGCCGCACGGGCCCTTTGGGCAGCCTCGCGTTCTTCGCGAGTAACACGCTGAAGTGAGAATGCCGCATCGAAAATCGAGGTCTGCAACTTGCCATGCAGGCCCGTCATGACATTTTCGAGAACCGTCATTCCCTTGAAAAGCTGACTTGATTGAAAGGTTCGCCGCATGCCGCGAGCAGCGATGTCACTTCCCTTCAGGCCCGTTATCGGCTTGCCATCGAGGAATAGCTTTCCGGATGTCGGCGGGCTAACGCCCGTAATCGCGTTGAGCAGGGTGGTTTTTCCTGCACCATTCGGACCTATGATGCCGCGGATCTCGCCACGCGAAATATCCAGAGAGACATCGTCCAGAGCCGTCAGGCCACCGAACGACATCGTGAGCTTCTCGATCCTCAGCTTTACGTCGGCGCTCATACGTGGTCGTCCTTGCGGCGGAGTGGTTCTCGCCAGGAGGGAAGGAAGCGGCGGATCAGACCTGCGGCCCCACTCGGCAGAAAGAGAACCGTGAGCAAAATCATTCCGCCAAAAGCGATCTCTTGAAGGTCCTTTGTCGCGCGCAGAACTTCCTGAACCCAGATCAATCCTACGGCTCCGATGATCGAGCCAGCAATGGACCCAAGCCCGCCAACGACAACCATGGCAAATTGAATGATGACCTGAAAGAGATCATAGCTTTCGGGGACGACGAGAGTTAGTAGCGGCGCGAATAATCCTCCTGCAATTCCAGCATATAGTGCGCTCATTCCGTAAGCTGTTGTCTTAACTTTCGTCAGATCTATCGCGAGGCTCTCGGCGGCAACTTCGCTTTCTCGGACAGCGATGAAGGAACGACCGATTCGGGAGCGGAGGATATTGGTTGTGATGAGAATAATCGCGACGGTGATCGCCAGACTCACATAGTAATGCCAGAACTCCCAATGCCCCGATACAAAATAGTCGACTGGTGAGACCCTAACGCCCGTTGGGCCACCGGTTACATCATCCCAGTGAATAAAGACCCACCACGTAAACTGCGCAAATGAAATCGATGCAAGGGCAAGATAAAGCCCTGTGAGGCGAAGCGCTGGAAGAGCCGCAATGATCCCAATCGTCATCGCCATGAGCGCTCCGGCTGGCAACGCGATTCCATAAGGAACGTCAAAGTTGGTTCGAAGTATCGCGGTGCCGTATGCCCCAATGCCGAACAACGCAGCGTTTACGAAGGCGAGCAATCCTGTATAGCCGAGCAGCAAGTTCAGGCCGATCGCAAGAATTATGTAAACAAATGCCATGTTGCCGACGAACAGAATATACTTGTTGGCGAACAGCGGCAGCAGTGCGGCGCCGGCAAGCGCGACAAGGAATACATGAAGCGGCTTGAATATGCTGTCCATCGACATTAGGCCCTCCGCTGTCCGTAAACGCCGAACAGTCCGTTAGGCATGAAGATCAACACCACCATAATAACGAGAAAGGCGGCGATTTCCTGAAGCGATGTGTCGATGTAGCCGGAGGCGAGCTGCTCAATGAGCCCAACAAGAAACCCTCCAACCACCGCGCCGGCCATGCTGCCCAGTCCGCCGAGAATCGTGGCGGCAAAGGCCTTGATGAGCAACGTTGCACCGATATCCGGGGTGATCATTGTAAGGGGCGTCATGAGAACCGCGGCTGCGCCTGCAACCGCAGCGCCTACCCCCCAGGTCCAGGTGTAGACGTTCTCCACCCTGATACCGACCAGATATGAGGCGGTGGGGTTCTCACTTGTGGCCTGCATTATTTTGCCAGCACGCGTTCTTGAGAAGAAAATTGCAAATGCGATCATGAAGCAAATTGCGGCAGCAAGCACGATCAGCTGCTGAGGTAAAATCGGAATCCCGTACACGAACAGGGGCGCAGGATCTACAATCGGCGGTATGCTCAAATACTCGCCTTGGCCGCCCCAGAAGTATCTTCCAATGCCTTTCAGCAAATAGGAGAAGCCGACGGTGGCCAGCACCATTGTCAGGCCGGCCGCCCTGATCAGAGGTCGGTAGACGACCCGATCGGACACGACGCCAAGCAGAAAGGAAAGTCCCACAGCCACCACGAGCGCCAATGGGTAGGGAAACTTGAGGTATGTGATGAGGCTATAGGCGAAAAAGCCGCCCAGCATGAACAATTCACCATGAGAAAAATTTATGTGGCCCGTCGAGCGATAGACAAGCACGAGGCCAATGGCGACCATGGCATAGAGCGCGCCAGTGGTCAGCCCGCTGGTGATCAGAATTGGCAACATTTTGGTGACCCCACCAGCCGCAGAAGTGATGTGAAACGGCCTGGAGGCCGGCGACGGCCGGCCTCCGGCACAGGTTAATCGAGGTGGGTTTCGCCGACTTGCGCTACGACACCGCCCTTGATCGCAAACCACGCCATCGAGCGGTAGCATTGATGGTTGTCGGGCTTGCAGGTAATGGGTCCGGCATAGACATCCGACGTCACAGAGAGAGTGGACAGCGCATTGGCGAGACTTTCGCGCGTCAAATCCCTGCCGGCGCGTCTAAGCGCCTCGACCATAAATTCACCACTGGCGATTCCAAACATATGCCATGTCATGAACTGGTCGCTCGGGTAATGCTTCTTGATGATCTCCTTCCATTTCGCGGCGCGAGGGTCGTCGGGATGACGCGTCGGCGCCAGCGCCTCGAACTTGTCGAGCGCACCCGGGATCCCAATTCCCGTATCCATCGCTCGCAAATCGCTGATGGCCGATCCCCCTACAACGATGGGGCGGAAGCCGATTTTATATGAGTCGCGCATCAGGACTGTCGCTGCTTTCGGGAACAGAACAGCGATCACAGCATCCGCTCCCGACGCTTGCAGCCGCAGTGCCACCGCCGTCGCGTCGCTTGGATCGGGTGAGAGGTCCTCATCGGCGACCGGGGTCAGATTGCGCCGCTTGAAGCTTTCCAGCAGCGGCTTATAACGGCTGTCGGCCCAAGCGTCTTTTTGCTTGACGATGGCAATCTTCGTGGCGCCCTGATCGATCGCTCGCTGTAGCTGGCCGTCGGTTTCCATCCAGCCGGCTAACATTGTTGTGAAGATCATTGGGTTGAGCGGGTCCGTCAGCTGCGGCGCAGTTGAAGCGGTAATAACCCATGGGATCTTTGCTTGCACGATTTCAGGCATTGCAGCCAGGCTGGCGTTAGAGCATCCGCCACCGTGTATCATAAAGACATTGTGCTCATGGATGAGCTTTTTAACGGCTGGGATCGCCTGATCCGGTTTGCAGACGTCATCCTCACGAACGTACCGTATTTTACGACCGTGTATCCCGCCGGCTTCATTCACTTCATTGTAGACCGCTTCGACACCGTCATAGATCGTCTTGCCGTTGTGGAAGAGCGGTCCTGTGAGCACACCAAGCGCGCCGATAAGGATTTCCGTATCGGTTACGCCCACTACCTGTGCCTGGGTCGGCGTTTGAAACAACGCCGCGCTGACCAGAACCGCCAACCCTAGCCGCCGTCCTCTACTTACATTCATTCCCGACCTCCTTTATGTCACGCGATAACGCCCAGAAATGACAAAACCGGCCGATATGGGATCGATCCGGTTTCCATGTCGTTGTGTGTCACTGGCATGCGCGATCGTCAGCCCTGTGCGTGGGAGTGCGCCTGAGGCTGGGGGTGGACACTGTGGGTCGCGCATGATCGCGCGCCGACAAGGAACGACCGACATGGTCCGACGAGGCGCCAAGTTCGCACTCCACAAAACGGTGTGATCGACACCAAGCGGCGCCACAGAGCTCAGCTGCTGTGCAACCATGAAACATGAACCATCATTCACTTGTCAAGCGCATTGATGGCGGTTGAAACCCGAATCGCTTTTCATTATGGTCAGCGTCAGGCCGTCAGAGCTAAATGGGGAGGTGCTACCTGGCACGCATTCAGACTTCGGCCCGACACCCGCAGGGTCGCGCGGCCGAGAAAAAACGCCGTGCCCGGGAGCGGCCGGGCTTGTCAAGGGCGGAGAGGCAGGAGCTGACCCGCAGGGCACTTTTCGATGCTGCCGCCGAGATCGTGGGCCGGCTGGGGTATGCCGAGGCGTCGATCCAGGAGATCACGCGCCATGCAGGTGTGGCGCTCGGCACGTTCTACAACTACTTCGGCTCGCGTCAGGACCTGCTCGATCAGTTGCTTCCGACGATTGGCGAAGAAATGTACGAACACGTCCGTAGTCGCGTGGCTGGCATTTCTGATGCGGTCGAGCGGGAGGAGGCGCGGTTCAAAGCCTTTTTTGAGTTCCTGCAGATGCGGCCGGAGTTCTTCAGGATCCTCCATGAGGCAGAGCAGTTTGCGCCCGAGGGGTTTCGCCGGCACATGGCGAACATGTCAGACGGCTATGTGCGCGCGCTCGAGAATGCGCGGCTAAAGGGTGCGATCAACGGCTATTCGTCTTTTGATCTCGAAGTCATCGCTTGGATCCTTATGGCGGCGCGCGACTACATCGGGATGCGCTACGGGCTATCGCGCGGGCGCGTGCAAGCGGTGCCTGACGAGGTCGTGCAGGCCTACATGCGACTTCTGACGAATGGGTTGTTCAGCAAGACCTGAGGACGCGCGTTCCGGCGTTCGCCTGGCGCCCTTGGCAACCTCTGAAACGAACTTCGGAAAGTAAAGGGTACCGGCAAAGCAGAGTTTCGAGTGCCGCTTCTCGATCGAACCTCCCTTTAGGGATGTCTGCTGCGACGATGCGGGGACTTTTGATCGGCGGCACCAGAGGCGCAACCGGCTAGCGAGCGAGGTTTGGGGAATGAGTGGCGATACCAATGTTATCCAAATTGAACGCCGGGGCGCGATAGGACTCCTAACGGTCAATCGTCCAGAAACACTCAATGCTCTCGACGTGCCAACGCTGAATGTTCTCGAGATGGCCTTCGGCGAGCTCGAGCATGACCAATCAGTCCGGGTAATTGTTATCACTGGCGCCGGCGACAAGGCATTCGTTGCTGGAGGTGATATCGGTGATCTCAATTCGCGCAAAGGGCTGCAACACTACGAGGAGTTCGCCGAACTCATTCATCGTGTGTTTCGGCGGATCGAAATCGCCGACAAGCCCGTTATCGCCGCGATCAACGGATATGCGCTTGGTGGCGGGACAGAGCTATTGCTCGCGACAGATATCCGGTTTGCGGCGGACACCGCGCGGTTCGGACTTCCAGAGATTACGCTGGGGATTATTCCAGGCGCTGGAGGCACGCAGCGACTGCTTCGCCAGGTACCCCTGTGCCGAGCCAAAGAGATCATGTTTGCCGGTCAGCATTTCTCAGCAGCAACGGCGCTGGAGATCGGGTTAATCAATCGTGTGGTGCCAGGCGGCCAGCTCATGGCGGAGACCATGAAGTTCGCGGAGGTCCTGAGCTCACGGTCGCCGCTGATTCTCAAGATCCTGAAGCGAACGATAGCGGACGGCGCGGAGATGACCCTGGCCTCTGGCCTAGCCCACGAAAAGATCATGGCCAGTATCGTGTTCGACAGCCGCGACGCACACGAGGGCTGTTCAGCTTTCCTTGAGAAGCGTCCCCCGACCTTTACCGGGTCTTGAATTCCATCGCGGCCGATCGAGGTGTCACATGGATTTTGCTCTTTCAGACGAGCATCTGCTCTTGTCCGAGACGTCGCGACGGATCGGCGAGCAGTTCGGGCTCGAGTACTGGCGCGCTCTCGACGAAAGAAAGCAGTTCGCAGAAGAATTCTGGCAGGCCGTTTGTGGTGCGGGGCTCGCTGGCGTCGCGCTGCCGGAGGAGTGCGGCGGCTCAGGCCTTGGCATGCTCGAGATGGCGCTTGTCATTGAAAATCTGTCCATGGGCGGAGGTGGCGCCACCGTCGGGCAATTGTTCATGAACAATCCAATCTTTGGCGGCATCTCATTGAGCAAATTTGGGACTCCCGCCCAAAAGCGTGAAATGTTGCCAATGCTCGTTCAGGGCAAAATGCGCTTCGCCATGGCGCTGACGGAACCGGATGTTGGCTCCAATACTTTGGCGATGAAGACGTTCGCACGGCGTGAGGGCAATCATTGGCGGATCAGCGGCAGCAAAATCTGGATCACCTGCGTTCCGCAATCTCAGAAGATTTTGATTGTGGCAAGGACCACCAAACTCGAGCATGCACCAAAGCGGACTGCTGGATTCACGATGTTCCTGATCGATACAAATCGTGAAGGCCTGTCGCACACAGCCATAGACAAAGTCGGGACCAATACGAATCCGTCGAGCAACGTTTATCTCGAAAATGTACTCGCCAGCCAAGACGAAGTACTGGGGACCGTTGACGGTGGCTGGCCAGAGCTTTTGGAGGTTCTCAATACCGAACGCATCGTTACGACCGCCGGCCTCATCGGGGCGGGTAAACTCGCGCTTCGGCTTGGGGTGGATTACGCGAAACAGCGTAGAGTTTTTGGAAACACTCCGATCGGAGCTTACCAGGGGCTTCAATTTCCGCTCGCCGAAGCCCACGCGCAGCTTGAATGTGCGAGGCTGATGAACCTTAAGGCGGCATGGCTGCATGATACCGGCAATCCCTATGGTTCGGAGGCGAATACGGCGAAGTTCCTAGCGGTGCGCGCGGCAACTCAGGCGATCGAGCGGGCCATGCAAACGATGGGAGGCATGGGCTACGCAAAAGACATGCACGTTGAACGGCTATGGCGTGATGCTCGATTGTTCCAGTTTGCTCCCGTGTCGGAAGAAATGCTTCTGAATTATGTCGCGGTCCACGACTTGGGGCTGCCGCGCAGTTACTGATACCGGCTATGGAGGACGAAAATGGATCTCGGTCTTGCTGGTAAGCTGGCGCTGGTGACGGGAGCCAGTAAGGGCATCGGACGCGCCGTTGCCGAGGTTCTGGCCGAAGAAGGTTGCCACGTCGCTCTCGTTGCGCGCGACGCCGAACGCCTCGAGCAAGTTGCTGCAGACCTGCGCGCCCGGCACAATGTCCTCATATCGACGACCGCCGCAGATCTCTCGTTGCAAGCTGATCAGGACCGTCTCGCGCGTGATTGGGGCCACGCGGACATCCTCGTCAATAATGCAGGCTCAAATCCCCCAGGAGAGATCGACGAGGTAGACGAAGACGTCTGGCGTCGCTCATGGGATCTGAAGGTGTTCGGCTACATCAATATGACCCGGAGCTTCTATAAGGCCATGAAATCGCGGGGCTCGGGTGTCATCGTCAACATCATCGGCAACTCCGGGGAGCGGATGCAGTCGCGCTATATTCTTGGCTCGAGTGGCAACAGCGCACTGATGAGCTTGACGCGGGCGCTTGGAGCTCGCTCGCCGGATCACGGCATCCGCGTGCTTGCCGTCAATCCGGGCCTGACGGCCACCGATCGCGCCATGTTCATGCTCGAGGGTTGGAGTCGGAACGCCTACGGAACTCCGGACCGCTGGCAGGATTTCATTGAGAAGCTCGACTTGCCGTTCGGGCGCATGGGGGAGGCGCGAGAGGTGGCGGATGTCGTCGTGTTCGCGGTCTCGCAACGTGCCTCTTACGTCAGCGGCACCGTAATCACAGTTGATGGCGGGGCAGCGAATCGTAACGCCTGAACAAGGGTTCGAACGAGGGGTCGATGGATATCATCCGGAACGAAGTCGGGCCCCGGAGCAGCCAGGCCGTGGCTCACAATGGTGTTGTTTATCTGGCTGGGCAGGTCGCACGCGGCGCCGAGAACGCGCCAGTCCGTGAGCAGACGCGTCAGATCCTCGCCAGGATTGATCAGCTTCTGGCAGATGCGGATAGCAACAAGTCGCGGCTGCTCTCGACGATTATCTTTCTGGCCGATTTCCGCCAGTTTGAAGAGATGAACGACGTCTGGCTGTCATGGGTCGTGCCGGGCTCTACACCGGCCAGAGCGGTGGTCGAGGCGAAGCTCGTGAACCCGGGGTACGCCGTTGAAATCATGGTGACTGCGGCTGTGGCGCAGCCGGGCTAGTGTCGCGATCGCGACACTAAAAAAGTCAAAAGCCTAGTGGGATTCAGACCGAGAAGTCCGCCTCTACTCCTGGGCGAATACGATACAGCGGACGTTTCGGCCATCACACCAGTACCCGCTTTTCGTAGTTCGTGACTGCCCCTCGTCAGACGCCGAAACGAACGACGGAAAGCAAAGGGTACTGGCAACCTATTGGATCTCTTGCCGGTTTCCGATCAGAAGTCCCTGGAAGGCGGGGGTTGCGGAGGGTGCAGGGGCTTCTGATCTGCGGCGCGAGATGTGAACTTTCAGGAGGTTGTTCTTGCAGCCGCATGCGGTTGCTCATCCGCAATCGAACCGCTGCAATGCGAACGCTTCCTGCAAACACCGCGTCTCCGCTCGGCGACGATGAACGCTGTGGTGACCCAACTCCAGATTGCAGTGGCGGTGAATGTGGTCGCATCTCTGTTGAGCAGCAGTTCGGAAAGGCCACTTGGCTTTAAATATCGCGATAGATCGCTCGGTTTCAGAACTCCCAATTTTCAGAGCTTGCTGACAAAAATTGCGGTTCTGCGTCTGCCTTATCCAGAGGTCGCAAGAGCTTCGGAAATTCCGCGGAACTTTGCGACCCACGCTGGGGGCCTGTCATCGAGGCGTGAGACGCTCTCATCAAAACACGATTGATCCAGGCCTCTTGATCCGCCGCTGCATCACACGATGCAATCCCGCCTAAGTGCCCCGATTTCCTCAGTTGACAATCCGAGTTCAGCAAGGATTTCGTCGGTGTGGCTGCCGGCATCCGGCGCCGGCGTCTCGATGCTGGCTGGTGTACGTGAGAGCTCGACCGGCTGGCCGATGAGCTTCATGTCCCCGCGCGCTGGATGACGGGACGGCACCGCGATGCCGAGGTGCCTCACCTGCGGATCGTCAAACACTTCGTTCATCCTGTAGATGGGGCCGGCCGGGACACCGGCATCTGCAAGGAGTGCCAGCCATTCCGCGCTCGTTCGCATTCGGAACAGTGGCTCAATGATCTCGCGAACCTGCGGGCGGTTCTTGAAGCGCGCTTCGCCAGTGGCGAATTGGGGCTCCGTGCCGAGGTCCGTACGGTCGAGGACTGCGCAGAGGCTCCGCCATTGGCCATCACCTCCGACCCCGAGGTTGATGAATCCGTCGGACGTCTCGAATACGCCCATCGGAGTGGAGTAGGGATGATCGTTGCCGGCCTGTTCCGGCACCACGCCATCGACCAGATACCGCGCCGCTTGGAAATCGAGGATCGCGATCTGTGCCTGCAGGAGAGACGTCTGCACCCACTGGCCCTGCCCTGACCGCTCCCGCTCGGCGAGTGCGATCAAGATCCCGATCGTCGCATATAGCCCGGCCGAGATGTCGGCGACCGCAGCCCCGGCGCGCATGGGCCCCTGACCTGGCTGGCCCGTCACCCACATCAGACCACCGACGCCCTGCGCGATCTGATCGAATCCGGGATGGCCTGCATACGGCCCATCCTGACCGAAGCCCGAGATTGACGCGAGGATGATCGAGCTGTTGATAGCCCTGAGGCTCTCGTACCCGATGCCGAGGCGATCCTTCACGTCCGGGCGGTAGTTCTCGACCACAATGTCCGCTGTCTGCACCATGCGACGGAAAAGTTCGAGGCCGGCCAGCGTCTTGAGATTGAGCGTCAGCGACCGCTTGTTGCGGTGCAGATTGAGCATGTCGTAACCGTGACGCGGACCGCTGATCCCGTCATTCGGATCAACGCCAGCCGGCGCTTCAATCTTAATGACATCTGCGCCGAAGTCGGCCAGCACACGGCAGCACGTCGGCCCGGCGCGTACCCGCGTGAGATCGAGCACGCGCAGGTGAGACAGGGCGGGGGATGCAACGATCGGTGCCATGATCGCTCCTCTCTGGGATTTCGTTGTGCAACTGCGCCACGATCGTCCGGCGACGCGTGTTGCTGTTTTGGGGGGCCTTGGGCGGGAGACGTGTCGGCGGGCGTCGCCAGCGTTTGATGTCTTTGCAAAGCCGAATGGTAAGCCGGGCGCGTCACTCCCGCACAGCTAGTTGTGACACCTCAAGAGGTTGTTCATTAGGGCCGGACGACGTTGTCCATCCGGTCCGAACCGGTGAGGCTGTTGTTGCGACACAAGCAGCAGATCCCCGGGGAACCGAATGAACAGACATAAGAATGCCAGCATGACGCCGCGCGGTCGAGAGACGATGGTCCGTCTTGTCGTTGACGACGCTCATGCCATTGCCGCCGTCGCACGGCGCTTCAAGTTATCTGAGAGAACCGTCGCCAAGTGGGTCAAACGGTTCCGCGAGCACAGCATCGAAGGATTGCACAACCGCTCGTCGCGACCCCATTTATTGCCAAGCCAAATTGATGCCGCCACTGAAGGCCTCACAGTGCGATGTCAGGTGCTGACTGCACTTGTCGACGAGTGATATCGCGTCGATCGCGGTGCACTTCACAAGGATGGACGGCGGTTACGGTGATGAGCCAAGCTGCCTCATGGTGCTTGGCCTTGTGCGGTACGTGAGGCCTCCGCAGCCCAGCCCAGCCCAGCCCGTTGCTCACGGCGAGCAAGGCGATAACATCAACCTGCGAGGTCCAACTTCCGCTGGATGAAAGCTTAAGGGCAGGTCAGATGATCGCAGCAAACATGTGCTTCGTAGGCTGACAAATCAGAAGAACACTGTTAGAAGTGTCTTGTTCATGGCTGCTCTCGGCCCAATATTTGTATCGAACTTTGCGCAAAGCCTCAAATCATAGGTTTCCAATGCGGTTTCTTCCTCCCGAACCTGAGGTTATCCTCT
>JBHJOC010000104.1:0-10044 GCA_050330095.1 Hyphomicrobiaceae bacterium | reverse complement strand
CGACAACCAGCCCCCGAGCGCCATGCCGCCGACCGTCGACATGAGCACGAAGCTCACGCGGGATGCTGCTTCGCGCGCAGGATAATACTCACGAACAACGAGTGCGTAGCTCGGCACGATGCCACCTTGCGCCAGGCCGAACAGGGCCGAAACCAGATACAGCGACGCCAATCCATCGAAGGGCAGGTAGAACGAGAGCGCGATCGCCTGAAGCATCGAGCCGATGATCAGCGTCATCAAGCCGCCGATACGGTCGGCGAGGAGTCCTGAAGCGATCCTGCTGACGACGCCTAGGCCGAGCATGATCGAGAGCATCTCAGCCCCACGCGCAGGACCGAACCCAAGATCGACACAATAGGCGACGATGTGCACCTGCGGCATCGACATCGCGATGCAGCAAGAAATCCCGGCGATCACCAGCAGCGCCTGCAGCGCCGTTTTCGAAACCGGCATCGGGACCAACTGCTCGGCCGGGGCCGTCACGCCCGGTGCGAGCGTGATCGACGGCGGCCTGCGACGCAGGAGTGGCGCCAGCCCCACCATGACGACCACGCACACAACGCCCATCACCATATGTGCAACGCGCCAGTCATAGGCGGACGTCAGGTGCTGAATGATCGGTGGCCAAACTGCCCCAGCGATGTAGTTCCCGCTCGCGACGAGTGCAATCGCAATGCCACGCCGCCGTTTGAACCAGAGCGACACGTCTGCAACCAGCGGTCCAAAGCCGACCGCGCTTCCGAGCATTCCAATGAGAACGCCTTGGGCGATGACGAACTGCCACGTGTTCTCGGCGAATGCCGTTGCGATGTAGCCGAGCCCGAGCATTACACCGCCAATGGCAACCGGAATTGCGATTCCGATGCGGTCCACAACCCAGCCATAAGCAACGCCGCCGATTGCAAACCCGATCAGCGTCGCCGTGTAAGGCAGCGATGCGTCAGCCCGCGTGATGCCAAACTCGACCTCGATCGCCGGCAGCACAACGACTGTCGACCAGAAACCGACGCCGCTGACGGTCGCAATGAGCAGCGAAACGATAAGGCGGCGCCACGCGTAGGCGCTGTCAATCAGGGGATCGGATGGGGCGGTCATCGGGTGGGCCTTCAGGCTGTGGCGCTGTCGGGCGTTGAAACGAGCGGGGTCGTCAGGCACTGAGGCTCATGGGGGTCAGCCATCGCCATCCCCTTGGTCCGATTGTCCGCTAGGGACACCAGGGCTGCTCGAGCCGTGGATCTCGCCGATGATCTCATCCCGGTGTTCATCGAGAGCAGGTGGGCGCCGGACGACGACATTCGACATCCCATCAAACACCACTGGCGAGCCGAACGTGCGCGTTGTCCGGCCTGAGGGTAATGTCAACGCCTGCACAAAGCCGTAGTGCGCCACCTGCGGATGTGTGAGTGCATCTTCGAACGAGTTGATCGGGCCACAGGGCACGCCGGCAGCCGTGAACGCTGCAATCCAGTGACGCGCAGGCTGGCTCGCGAAGATCTCTTCGAGGAGTGCGGCAAGATCTGCCTGGTTCGCAGCCCGCAGCGTCGGTGTCGCGAAGTCGGGCCACTCGGCAAGGTCTGGCTTGCCAACGACATTGCAGACCGCCCGGAACAGAGCGTTGTTTCCGGCCGCCATCACGAAATATCCATCACGCGCACGAAAGGCCTGATAGGGCGCGTTGCGGGGATGGCGCGATCCCATCGGCGGCGCATTGCGGCCAGAGCCGAAATACTCACTGGTCTGCAGCGCCGACACGCCGAGCGAAGCCCCGAGCATGGATATGTCGATATGCGCGCCCTGTCCTGTGCGTTCGACTTCGAGCAAAGCGCTCGAAATCGCAAACGCGGCGTAGAGCCCTGTCGCCATGTCGCTGATCGGCACGCCGCACTTAACGGGGGCCGCACCGTCTTCTCCGGTCACGCTCATGATCCCCGAGAGACCCTGGATCGTCAGGTCGAAGCCACCCGTTTCCGCAGACGGTCCTTGCTGCCCGAACGCGGAAATCGAAGCATAGACGATCCGCCGATTGAGTTTGGCGACGTCCCCATAGCCAAGACCGAGCCGCCCCATGACGCCCGGCCGATTGTTCTCCAGCAGCACGTCTGCGCGCGCGGCAAGCTTCATGGCGATCGCACGATCAGCCGGGGCCTTGAGATCAAGGACGATCGAGCGCTTATTCCGATTGATCGACGCAAAGTTCTCGCTGTCGCCATCATTGACCGGTGGCCAGGAACGCATATCGTCGCCGCCGGGCTTTTCGACCTTGATGACGTCGGCTCCGAAATCCGCAAGCAGGCATCCGCAGTAGGGGCCGGCGGCGATATTGCAGAACTCGACGACACGGCGCCCTGAGAGCGGTTGCATCCTCTCCTCCCCTTGTGACAGCACCTTCGCGGGCTGCTCGTTGTCATTCGATGGCAGCTGACTGCTGTCAGGAATCGGACCCCCAACGCCCGGTCGTCCTGAAGCCCGACTTCAACACTGCCAAGTTATCGGAGACCCGGTCGTCCACCGGTCCGCGGCGTCGTTTTCTCCTCCTCGCCGGCAACGGTTCCGATCTTCTCAAGTTCCATATCCCGCTTTGCATTGACGATGCGATGGGCGACCTCGGCAGGCAAGCCACTCAGGCTGAGCACCAGCTCCCCGATTTGCAGACTGGCTTCGACTGTCTCCGGCACGACGCGCTGGGCACCAAGATCGAGCAGCCGCCGGGCATGCGGTGCATCGCGGGCGCGCGCGACGATGGTCAGTGCAGGCCAGTGTGCGTGCACCGTTGTGACGACAAGTTCGGTTGCGCGAGCATTATCCATCGTCACGACCAGGGCGGTTGCCGCCTCAATGCCGATATGCTCGAGAAGGTTGGTCTGGCGGGCATCGCCGAACACGACGCTTGCCCCGGCGCGTCGCTCCGCTGCAACGCGCACCGGGTCGTTGTCGATGGCGATATGCGCGATACCGTGTTGCTCGAGAAGATCGCCGAGCATGCGTCCGACCCGCCCATAGCCAACGACGATCACGTGTCCCTCGAGGTGTCGTTCGATCGGCTCGGCGTCTGGCATCTCAGCCGATGTGCGCGCCTCATAAGAGGCGCCGATCCGACGCGCCGCGATGGCGAGTACCGGCGTCACGACCATCGAAACCCCTGTCACCAGAAGGATGAATTGGCCGGCTTCTGCGCCGATCAATGCCAGCGACACGGCAAGTCCGACGATCAAGAACCCGAACTCACCGCCTTGGCCCAGCAACAGCGCGACTTCGAGCGCCTCACCATGCGTGCGGCCACTCAAGCGCGCGAGCGCATAGACGATGATCCCCTTGACTACGAACAGGGCGACGACAGCGCCAATCAGAGCCATCGGGTGGCGCAAGACCAGCATCAGATCAATGCCCATCCCAACCGACACGAAGAACAGCGCGAGCAACAGACCTTTGAACGGTTCGATGTCCGTCTCGACCGCGTGGCGGTACTCGGTCTCGGCAAACAACAGCCCTGCCAGGAACGCCCCAAGCGCGAGTGAGAGGCCGACCTTCTCCGTGAGAACCGACATGCCGATGATCACAAGCAGCACCGACGCAAGGAAAATGTCTCGGCCAAGCCCTTGCCCAACGAGCCTGAAGAAGGGCCGGATGACGAGACGCCCGGCAAACATGATGGCCACCACGACGACACTCGCCTGCAACAAGGCGGTCGCAAGCGTCAGCGGGACAGAACCACCGCCGGTCGCAGCCAGCGCCGATACGATCAGCAAGATCGGCAGAACTGCGAGATCCTGGAACAGCAGAATGGCAAACGTTGTCTGCCCGACACGCGAGCCAAGGCGCCGATTGCGCACCAGCAATTCGACGACGATCGCCGTTGACGACAGAGCAAGCCCCGCCCCGACGACGACCGCGAGCGAGGCTTCCCCTGCCGCGACGTAAACGAGTCCGCCAATCACGAACGCGGTGATGACGACTTGCGCAGCCCCAACGCCAAAGACGAGCCGCCGCATCTGCCAAAGCCTGTCGAGGGACAGCTCAAGGCCGATCATGAACAACAGGAACACGACGCCGAGTTCGGCAAGCGCGCGAACCCCCTCGAGGTCCGTGATCACTATCGCGGAAAGTGCAGGGACGTGGTCGGTCAGCCGCGCAAGGCCGTAGGGGCCGATCGCGATGCCAACGGCAAGAAATCCGATCACGGGGTTGATCGAGATGCGCGCCATGAGCGGTACGATCAGGCCGGCTGCGACCAGAAATACAACGACGGCGCGCAGATCGAGGGCATGTTCGTGCATGAAAACCCGTCGAGCTCCCAATGTTAACTTTATGTCCAGGCATTTCAATAGTTTGAATAACCAGCCACATCGGCTGACATCGCCAGAACGCCCCTGCGACGGGCAATCTCTGCCCGCCATCCTTCGATTGGCCACCGCCATGCGATCGACCCGTGCGCGCCAGACGAACGGCTGCAGGTTTAACGGGTTCCTTCGGCCGCCGCGAGAATTTGCAAGCGCAGGTGAGCGAATTGTCAGGGCGCACGGGGTACCATGCCAACGGTCATACAATCCGCGTGCTGGAGAACGGACGTGCTCAGACGCCTTTTCACTGACAGCCGTGGCGCCACGGCCATCGAGTATAGCCTGATCGCGGCGCTGATCGCGGTCGCAGGGATCTTCTCCTTCGATGCGCTGGCCGTCGCTCTGACCAACCTGATGCTGCTCATCGCCTCGTACCTCTAAGTGCGTGCCGCGTCGTCAAGAGCGCCGCTCGCTGCGCCTGATGTTGCGTCACTCACGCTTGGTCCCCACCTCCTGCAGTCTCGCCCGCCAAGCGCTAGTGACAAAAGCAACACGAGAACCATGACGTTGCTCGTGTTCCCTGTGTCTCCGACACCTGGTCAACCGGTGCTGCAAAGGAAACCAAGTGTCGGAGACGGAACACGAGGGCCCGCGCTGGAGCTTGGTTCTGCTTAACTGAGATACTTGAACGTGCCCTGCGCGAGCATGAGCTCTGTGCCGTCTTCGGCAGTCACACGGCCCTCGCAGACTGCGATGGCGCCCTCCACCGAGCGCAGCTGGCCGGTCGCAATGATTGTGCCGCCCCGTGTTGAAGCCATGAAATTTGTCGACATTGACACAGTTACACACTTGAGGCGCGGACTGCCCGGCGGGGCGTAGGTTGCGGCGTGTCCCATGGCCGCATCGAGAATGGTCATATAGACCCCGCCATGAACAATCCCCATGCGATTCAGGTGCTCAGGCCCAAGCATGAGGGCGATACTTGCCGTATGCCGCGACCAGGCCACGACGCGATACGACACGAGTTCACGAAACCCCGAGAGGCGATCGGGAAAACGTCCGGCGGCGTTGTCGGGCTCGGTCATCGCCACGTCCTTTGCGCTGTCGGCCGAGGAGACCAGCTCCGTCATCTACACCGGGCCGCAGACAGACGTCTGGCGGCGTTGGCGCCCCCTTATTCTAGTACCGCCGCTCAGAAGTCCCTGCACAGTCCGCAGCACGCGCCTGCCAGGCACTTCTGATCGAAAAGCGGTACGAGAGCCATTAGGTTGCTCGCACCCTCTGCTTTCCGAAGTTCGTTTGGGCGTCTGACAAGGGTGACAGACGAACTTCGGAAAGCGGGTACGAGCTCCTAAGCTGATGCCAAGAAGCTCGGCAAGACCGTTGAGACCTCAGGAACCGCGGTGACCCTGACCGATTCCTAAACCGCGACACGAAACCAGGAGTTCGAACATGACGCAGCCCTGCGATCTGACCGCGACGGAAGCACGCCGTCTGATCGGCTCAAAGAAGTTGTCGCCGCGCGAGTTGCTCGCAAGCTGCCTCGACCGGATCGAGCGCGTCGACGGCGCGCTCAACGCCGTGGTCGCCTGTGACCCCGAGAGCGCGCGGCGCGATGCGGAAATCGCAGAAGAAATGGTGATGCAGGGCGAACCCTTGTCGCTGCTACACGGGCTGCCCGTCGCAATCAAGGACCTGCAGGCGACCGGGGGGCTTCGCACCACCTATGGATCGCTGCTCTATCGGGATCATATCCCCGCCGAGGACGACGATACGGTCGCGAACGTGCGCGGCGCAGGCGCAATCGTTTTTGCAAAGACGAACACGCCCGAGTTCGGTGCCGGCGCGAACACCCGTAACCGCGTCTACGGCGCGACAGGCAACCCGTTCGACCCAGCGCTGACCTGCGGTGGCTCCTCGGGTGGTTCTGCCGTTGCGCTTGCTGCAGGAATGGTTCCTTTGGCGACGGGCTCGGACTACGGCGGCAGCCTTCGGACGCCAGCAGCTTTTTGCGGAATTGTTGGTTTCAGGCCGTCACCCGGCCTCGTGCCTGACGTCGCACGGGCCGTCGCGCTCAACCCATTTTCCGTGCAGGGTCCGATGGCCCGCTCGGTCGATGATGCCTACATGCTGTTGCGCGCCCAGGCCGATTACGATCCTGCCGACCCCTATGCGAGTTCAGGCGCGCTCGAACTCCCGGAAAGCCTCGCCCAGCTCGACCTGTCGCAACTGCCGATTGCGATATCGCCGGATCTCGGCTGCGCCCCAGTTGCGCGCATGATTAGGGCGACGTTCGAGAGCCGCACGCGAGGGTTCGCCGATCTCTTCGGCGCGGTCGAAGAGGCTGCGCCCGATTTTACGGACGTCCACGAGATCTTCGAAGTCATGCGCGGCGTGAACTTCGTTGCCGCCCACGGCACACGCCTGGCTGAGGGTCGAGCGCTCCTCGGCCCCAACGTGATCGACAACACCGAACGCGGCCTGGCCTACTCCGTGGCCGATGTTGCCCGCGCTCATACGGCGCAGACGGCCCTGCTCCGCAGGGTTCATGAATTTTTCGACGACCACAGCGTTTTGATCTGCCCGGCGGCGGCCGTCTCACCGTTCCCCCATGCAGAGCTGAGCGTCGCGGAGATCGACGGCGAAGCAATGCCAACCTACATGCGCTGGCTCGCCCTCACCTACGCCCCAACCACAGCACTTTGCTGCGCCGCAGCACTGCCGTGCGGGGTTGACGCCAACGGCCTGCCGTTCGGGATCCAGGTCATCGGGCCGCGGGGCTCTGATCTTCACGTCCTGATGGTGGCACGCGCGCTCGAACTCGTCTTTGCTTCCGATCCCTCGACAGCGCGGCCGTTCCCCGACATCGCGAGGCTCGAAACTGCACCGCCGATGCAGCGGCCCGCAGGAGCACCGCGCGCATGATCGAAGGGCAGCCCTGTGTTTCGATGCCCGTTGCACGCTGGGCCGCGGACAAAGTTGGCCCGAAATGTGCTGGAGATGCCGGATCGGGGCTTGCGCGGTCGAAGCGTGCGCTTGGACCGGTGCCAGGGCTTGGGGCATGGGGCATGGGGCTCGGATACTCGCTTTCCGTCCAGAGCAAACGGCACCAGCACCATCATGCCTCTCGAACCGCTGTTAAATCAGAAGTCCCCGGACGGCAGAGCTTGCGGATGGTGCAGGGACGTCCGATCGACGGTGCTAGGAATTGGGGTATCAGCGATGAGACGAGACGAGGGTGCAGCGCCCACAGGTTCGAGTGGGCCCGGCCCCAGCGTGCCAAAGAGCAGCGTGACACGGAAAGTGCGCGAGGCGCTCGCCGCCGGCGGGCCGCTCGGCCTCATGAACCGCTGCCGGCAGGCCGGACTCCGGTTGTGCCATGAGCGTTTGATCGAACCGCTAACTGCAGGCGCTGAGCCATACCCGACGCGACGCGCCCAGTCGCTCGACGGCTTGACGATCCAAAGCGAGCACCGCGACGCTGGAGCCTACTACGACCCGACCCCGCGCCTCGTGATCCGGGCTCTGCTCGATAGCATCGAACCCGCAGCGAACTGGCATTTCGTCGACGTTGGTACGGGGCGGGGAAGGGTCGTTCTCGAGGCCGCACGAAGGCCCTTCAGAAGCGTAACGGGGATCGAGTTTGCCGATGAGCTGGCGCGTGCCGCTCGAGCAAATCTGGCCGCACTCACCGATGCCAAGCGCGTCTGCCCGCAAGTCTCGATCATGCATGGTGACGCAACGACACTAAGCCCGGCCGAGGGGCGGACCGCGTACTTCCTCTACAACCCGTTTCAGGCAAGTGTGCTGACGCGGTTCCTCGAGCGCGTGCTGGCGCCGAGTGCCGGCAGGCGCGAGAGCCTGTTCCTCTACGTCAACCCTGAAGCAAGGGCTGTGTTCGACACACATCCCCACATTGAGCAGGTGGCGCTCGCGCGCTCGATCCAACGCCGGCTGAGGATTTGGAGTATCCACGACGTCGCCGTCTACCGGGCGCTCACCTAAGGGCCTCGGTGGGCCTCAGAAGGCGACCATCCAGCGTCAAGCTGCCCCCCATCACTCGGCAGGAACGGCTTGCGGGCCTCGGCGTCGCGCAGACGCAAGCCATAGAACCGCAGCAATCACGATCGCCATCATTGGGATCGAAGCCCAATTGACGAACTGCCATCCGGGCCCAGCCTGCAGCACCCCGGACAGGCCAGCAGCAAACGCTGTCGCGGCATACACCGTGAAATCATGGCTGGCCTGAACTTTGGCGCGCTCGGACGGGGCGTAGGTTTCCGTCAACAGCGCCGAGCCACCCACATAGGTGAAGTTCCAGCCGAGCCCCACGAGGATGTTGGCAATCATGAAATTCGCGAAATCGATGCCCGCGAGATTGACCACGGCGCAGCCCAGTTGCAGCAGCGCTCCGATCGCGATGATCGGCAACACGCCGAAGCGCACGATCAGATGACCGGTAAAAAACGACGGCAGGAACATCGCAATGACGTGCCACTGGATCACGGTTGCGCTATCGGAAAAGCCAAAGCCACACGCAAGCATGGCGAGCGGGGTGGCCGACATGATCAGGGTCATGACTGCATACCCGAACATCGACGACAAAAGCGCGACGACGTAGGCTGGCTGCCGCACGATCTCGGACATCCGCCTGCCGCTCGACGCCTTTTGCTCCGGAGTTAGCCCCGGGATGCGCAGTGCCTGCATTAAAACGAACACGACGGCAGCGTAGGCCGAGACCATAAGGTAAACCCCGGCAAACATGACGGGATTGAGCCAGTCCACAGCATACTTCGCCGTCTCAGGGCCAAGCACGCCAGCAACCACCCCACCCGCCATGACCAGCGCGATGGCCTTGGCACGATTGCGCTCGGTTGCAGCATCTGCTGCCGCGAACCGGAAATACCAGGCAAATGCTGCACACATGCCCTGCAGAAGCGACCCGAGGCAAAGCAGTGCGAAGCTCTGCTCGTAGATCGCCGTCACCGATACGATGCCCGACGCCACACCGAGCAACGCGCCCAGCGAGAACCCAGCCCGCCGCCCGATGCGCGCCATCAGCAGTGACGCCGGGATCGTCGTCAGCATGATGCCGACGTGGGTGAGCACCAGTGGCAGCGTTGCAAGCGATTTGTCGACGCCCAGCATGGCATAGGCGGCCAATGGCGTGGTCGCGATCGCCATCGTCTGGATGCACATGAAAAATGCCTGGCTCAGTGCCAGCACCGCAATATTACGGGTCATCGGCGCATCTGTCTCGACCAACCGTTCGGGATCAGGGCTTAGGGAGTGAGGCATCTGGGCTGTGGCGGTTGGGTGGCTCGCGCCAAAGAGAACTCAGCGCACGGTGCGTGACGGCGCGCCACGCTACGGCGCTGAACCGAAGCACGCGCGACTTCTGCAAGCAATGCGCCTTTCCAGCGGTGAGCCCTCCCGTCGCTGCATGCTTGGTCGGCGGAATCAGGCGTCATCGGTGGAGATACTCGTGAAATTAATGGCTCAGTGTGGCACGTGTCGCGCCTGACGAGGGTGACAGACGAACGACGGAAAGCGGGGCCTAGCCTGTTGCGCAGCTTAGCGCTGCGGGGCACTCTGCGTCTCAGGTGTCGAGACGCCCTAGTGTCGTGACCGCGAAATTCGTCTCATTTTGCCGCACGCTCGGAACGAATTTCGAGGTCTGAGCGACACTAGCAATATCAAAAGCCTCGTGTGATGACCGAGAAGTCCGCTGCATACCTTTCGGCTAGGCTGGGAGGCGGACTTCTCG
>JBHJOC010000103.1:0-33200 GCA_050330095.1 Hyphomicrobiaceae bacterium | reverse complement strand
ATCGCCGCCTTGGCCCCGAACGACCCAAGGCTTGATAAGGCCTCGGCGTGTGCCTCTCGGAGCGCAGTCTTGGCATCTGGAAGCCCAAGCAGGCCGACAAGCGTCGCTTTGCCGGCGGCTGCATCCTTGCCAGCCGCTTTGCCCATGGCCTCTGCCGAGCCTTCCACATCTAGCATATCGTCAGCGATCTGAAATGCCAGTCCGATCGCGCGGCCGTAGCGGTCAAGGGCCGCGCGTTCGTGGGCTGCTGCATCACCGAGGATCGCGCCAGCTTTGACGGCGAACAGGATCAGCGCGCCGGTCTTCATGCTTTGAAGGCGGCGGATGTGATCAATCGTTGCGCATCGTGGCTCGCCGAGCTTATCGGCTTCAAGATCGATGCACTGCCCACCGACCATGCCTGCCCATCCAGAAGCCGACGCCAACTCCGCCACTAGTGCGGATTTGCGGGCCCGAGGCACGGACGAGGCGTCGCACGCAATGATCTCGAAGGCGAGCGTCAGCAGTGCGTCACCCGCGAGAATGGCGGTCCATTCGTCGAAGGCGCGCCAGACCGTTGGTTGGCCTCGCCGCAACTCGTCGTTGTCCATCGCTGGAAGATCATCGTGGACAAGCGAGTAGCAGTGAATGCACTCGAGCGCTGCAGCCACATCGAGGGCGGCTGTTGGATCGACATCGAAGAGGGCTGCACTTTCGATGACGAGAAAGGGTCGCAGTCGCTTGCCGCCGCCGAGCACGGCATGTCGCATTGCTGCAACGAGCCGCTCAGGCGCGCCGCGCTCGCGATGGAGAATTGCCGCGAGGTGGTGCTCGACCGAAGTGGCGTGTTGCTGGAGACGTGCTGCAAACGCCTCATTCCGGCGCGGTACGTCCTCGACCGGTCGTTGTTCCGGCATGTTATGTCCCCGTCTCCGCCCGCGAGGCCCGAGGCACGGGACGCGGGAATTCCAATCGTGCTGCGCTGTCTGCGGCGGCTGGCGGCAGCCGCACGCTCAACGCCTGGGCCATGGACCAGTCAGCATCTTGTTCCGCCACCGCAGCAGCAATGCAAGCAAACGTCGTGCTTGAACCAGCTTGATCTGGACCGACGTGAAACCGTTGGTTAGCAGAAGGTCGGCGCCGTGCCGACCCAGCTTTCCCGCACGCAAGAGGTGGTTCGTGATCTCGAGGGTCCTCACTGCCGCTCGCTGGTGCTTGTGGGTGACGCTGACCCGCGCGACGCTCGTGGCAGCGGCTGGGGGTGTCGCAGCACTCGGCCTGCTCGGAAGCTTCTTCCTCGTCTTTGCAATGCTTAATCCGCCGATGTCGGCCTTCATGGCGCGGCAATGGATCGCTGGCGTCGATCTCCATCATCGGTGGGTCCGGCTCGACGAGGTGGCGCCCGTCATGGTTCGGGCAGTCGTGCTTGCCGAGGATGGACGCTTCTGCCGACACCGCGGCATCGACATGGCAGAGTTCGATGCGGTTCTGCGGCGGGCTGGCAACCGGGTCGATCAGATGGCGCGCGGCGCCAGCACGATCTCCATGCAGGTCGCCAAGAATCTCTTTCTCTGGCCGGATCAGAGCTTCGCCCGCAAAGGGCTCGAGTTGGTGATCACGCCCGTGATGGAGACGTTCTGGAGCAAACGTCGCATTATGGAGGTGTATTTGAACGTGGCAGAGCTCGGCCCTGGGATCTTCGGGGTCGAGGCTGCTGCCCGCCACCACTTCGGCACGTCAGCATCAAGCCTGACGGCGCGCCAGGCTTCGTTGCTTGCAAAGGCGCTGCCGGCGCCGATTGCGCGTGATCCCGCGCGGCCGGGCCGCCAGCTCAATCGCCTCGCACAAGACCTCGAACGGCGGCTTGCGCGGGCCCGACCGGACCTGAGATGCCTGGAAACCTGACGGCACGTGGCTGCCGGTCCGGGCCAAGGTCTGGCGTTCCCGCGGTCATGCGACAGGACGCGCGAATGCGACAGGACACTCGGCCCTTCTGCGTCCGGGCCATCTCAGACGGGTTTTGATTGGCGCTGGTCAAGGGCCAACTTTGCCGCTATACGCCCACTCCTGATTTCATGGCGACAGCGCATGGCGGCACAGCTCGCAGTGTCCAACCCCTTGCGCGAGGTGTGCCGAACGTTTCGATTGAGGATGAAAAATGGCCGTACCCAAGCGAAAAACCTCGCCCATGAAGCGTGGACAGCGCCGGAGCGCCGACGCTCTGAAGGCGCCGACCTATATTGAAGACAGCGAAACCGGCGAGGCCCGCAGACCGCACCATATCAATCTCAAGACCGGTCGATACAGGGGTCGCCAAGTGCTGCCGGCGCAGGAGCAGGACTGAGCGCATCGCGACTTGCAGCGGCTTATGCCGAGCTAACGCGAGCTTGGCGCGCCTCGGTCGTGCATCGCCTTGGCGAACAACATGCTAGGACCCGCTTTCCATAGTTCGTCTGTCGCCCTCATCAGGTGCCGAAGCGAACGTCGGAATGCTAAGGCTACGGGCAACAACGTGACTCTCGTACCGCTTTTCGATTAGAGGTCCCTGTAAGGCGGGTGGTGCGGTCGGTGCAGGGACGTCTGACCGGCGGGACTAGGAGTGGCGCAACACCCCGTTGCGTTGACGAGAGGGCGAGCCGACCTGTTCACGAGGTGTGACGACGGGGCTTGATCGGAAGCCGGCTCCATGGTTCCTCCGCCCGGTCCGATGAGATGCGCCCTAACAGCGCCATCTGTTCGGTGCGCTGTGGACTGCTGCTGCTCGATCCCCAGTCAGGCTGGGCGTGTCCCGTCGTGGCTTCACATGGAGAATGCCGATGTCGCTGCGTGCCCTCCCGCTGATGGGGTTGGTTCTGATCGCCTATAATCTCGTTGTGTTCGGCGGCGCATTGTTCGGCGCCACGGCCCCTCCGGGCGGCGAGGCCGGCATCCTTCGCAACATCATCTTCACGGTGCCCATGTTGAGCAACCCCGATGGGTGGTCATTCTCGTGGGGCGATCTCTTGATCCTGATGCTGTTGGTCACCCTGTTCGTCGAGATCGTGAAATCCACCTATACCTCGACGACCGCGATGGTCGATCACGGGCTGTCGATGCTCGTTTTCGTCGTGTGCCTGATCGAATTTCTGATGGTGCGCCAGGCGCAGACGTCAGTGTTTTTCTTCATCACCGTTGCGGCACTGATTGACGTCGTAGCCGGGTACACGATCGGTATTCGCGTCGCACGCCGTGACATCGGGTTCGGTGGAATGGGCGACTGACAGCAATTTCGCGCTTCAAGCGCCACAGTTGAACGGGCCGGTGCTTAGAATTCGGGGCCGGTCACCCGACAAAAATATCGAACGGCGATCAGGGTCGATCAGGACCCGCAGATCGAGGTCAGCCGGAGCGATGCACCTGGAACCGCCGGCTGCACCATCCGCGTGGGACCAGTTGTGGCGCGAGCATCACTCCCGCGCCGTGACGCGCGAAAGCAATCCGAGCGCCTCGCGGTGGAGTTCGGCCGTCGCGGCCGCGACAATCCGCCCGCCGGCCTCGGGCCTCCCGCCCTCCCACGTCGTGATGACGCCCCCGGCCTGTTCGATGATGGGGATCAGGGCTACGACGTCGTAGGCGCTGAGGCCTGCCTCGACTACGAGGTCGATTGTCCCCAGCGCAAGGAGGCAATAGCCGTAACAGTCGAGCCCATAACGAACCTGACGAGCCCGCTCGGCCACCATCCCGAACGCGACACGATCCGGCCCGTCAGCGAACAGAGCCGGGGATGTGCTGGTGACGAGCGCATCTGCAAGTCGAGCGCAGCCCGATGTTGAAAGTGAAGTCGCCGCATCACGTCCTGATCGCATGTGCGCACCTGAGCGATCGGCCCAAAAGCGCTCGCGTGTGAATGGTTGGTCCATCATGCCAATGCGGGCGACGCCGTTCTCCGTCAGACCGATCAGGGTGCCCCAGGTCGGCGCGCCGCAAATGAATGCGCGGGTGCCATCGATCGGGTCGAGCACCCACTCGAATTTCGCGCCTTTGTTCGTCGCACCGTATTCTTCGCCGAAAATCCCGTGTGCCGGCCATCGCGTGACAATTGCATCGGTCATCCGTCGTTCGGCCGCGCGGTCGGCCTCGGTCACAGGATCGAATATCGAGCCTTGAGCCGAAGATTTGTTGACGACGTCGAGCTTCTGCCGGAACCGAGGAAGCGTTTCGCGCGCTGCAACGTCGGCCAGTGTGTGGGCAAATGCGACCAGCTCCAGATCGTCTGCATCGCCTGAAGGCATCGCATGTTCCCTGCTGCAGGCTGAAAGCGTTCCTCTTGGATACATGCCGGTCGGATGCCGTCCAAGGGTGTTTGCTGTTCCAAAGGCTACCATCGAGCGCACGGAGTGTGGCTTAACCAGCACACTAAAGCAATAATGTGGCACAAAGGCAACAATTCGTCACATTCGACAACGGATATGCTTGCTAGACGAATGTTGGCTTTCGTCGCTGGCCGAAGCAAGTGAGAATAATGCGGAGGCGTTTGCCTCGTGCCCATTCGGGCGTTTCCTCCCTAGACTCAACGGCCGCGTCAGCGGCCTTTTTTTTCAGGGCTGCGCGTTCGAAAGTTCGCAGCGCCATTGGTCTGGCGGTTTTGGCTGGATTTTGCGTCATGTCCCCGCAGCTTGAGGTGCCGGCGCTGGGGGAGGGAAGTCAGAGCGCCGCTGCCAGCTCGCCAGTAGCACGACAGTGCCCATGCGCCATGTGTTGCATTGCACCATAGCATGATGACCTCTGCGAATCTTGCAGTTGAAATTGCTGCAGCGCCGCATTAGTTTGTGCATTGCGAGATGCTTTTGCATCTCCTGCCCTCCTTGGGCGTTTCCTCCCTAGACTTGGGCCGCTGTCAAGCGGCCCATTTTTTTTGGGCGCGCCGCAGAAGGCGTTTCGGCGGGCTCGGGCCATTGACAAGGATTGGCGAGACGACGGGGGATGTTCGTGTCACTCGGCTGCTTGCCGTGGACCGAAGTGGCGCTTGCTCTCGTGCACAAGGCTCTCGATCAGTTGGCCAACGAGATGCCGGACGTTCTCGAAGCCAACCGCGCGCTCATAGCTGCGTTCGTTCATATAAAGCCCGCGCTTGATCTCGATCTGCAGCGCGTGCCTGTTCTGAAATGGTTGTCCATAGTGCTCTGTGATGAAGCCGCCTGCATAGGGTCGGTTGAGATAGACGCGGTGACCCGACCGGCTCAGGTTGTTGCGAACGTGCGTCGTCAGCCATGGATCGCACGATGAGCCAAAACGATCGCCGATGACGAAGTCGGCCCGGCCTTTGGCAACCGCGGCAGGCTCGCCGGATGGCATGGAATGGCAATCCACCAACACACAATAACCGAACGTCTCGACCACCTCGTCGAGCAGCCTCTCGAGCGCTGCATGGAACGGCTTGTAGAGCCGATCAATTCTCATCAGCGCGGACGCCAACGGCAGGCGCTCACGATAAATCTCGTCGGCCTCGGAAACAACTCTGGCGATCGTCCCGAGGCCACCGATGACGCGCATCGTTCGCGCATTGGCGTAATCGGGCAGCGGGCCTTCGATCAGTTCTGGATCGAGTTCGTATGGCTCGCGATTGACGTCGAGATAGGCGCGCGGAAACCGCGCCGCGATCAGCGCCGCTCCATAAGCTGGCGCTGAGGCGAAGAGTTCGTCGACGTAGCAGTCCTCGGATTTGCGCAAGCTCGCCGTGTCGAGCTGTGAGGCGGCGACGAAGGCGTTCGGATAGACCGAGCCAGAGTGTGGCGAGCAAAATACAATGGGTGCTGAGAGGACGACCGGTCTCGCGATCGTGAAGGGCGGCGTCAGTTCGCGCTCGATCGCGTCGCGTTCGCAGTCCGGGCTCAAGCTCTTATGACCTCATTTCGCGTCCATCGCGCATAATGATGGCGGCGGACGGAGCGATAGGCAAGGCAGCTCGAGGACACCGGTGCGCACAGTGATGCGATGTGGTGCAACGTTTCATCGGGCGTTAAGCTCTCCGACGCATCATCCGCGCAGGTTCGCCCTGTCGTAGTCTCGAACGTGTTGTGTTTGCCGACATCGGGATGGCAAGTGGCGCGCGTGGATCGCATCCAGATGTGGGAGTTGCGCGGCTTGGCTTCGTAGCAGCGGGGCTTGCCACGTTCCAGTTGCAGTAGGGTCGAGCCGTCATGAGCATCATTCCGTCCCAGCGTCGCATGACCCGTATTCTGCTGGCAGAAGACGATGAGTCGATGCGAGGCTTCCTCAGGCGTGCGCTGGAGCGTGCCGGTCACGAGGTCGTCGAATTTGCAAACGGCCGCGATGCGCTCGACCGATTGCTCGTCGAGCCATTCGACCTTTTGCTGACCGACATCGTCATGCCGATCATGGACGGTATCGAACTCGCGCGTCATGCGAGCGAGCACGATCCGGCACTGCGCATCATGTTCATCACGGGCTTCGCTGTCGTGACGCTCGAGACCGATTCACGGCAGGTCCGCGAGGCCCGTGTCCTTTCGAAGCCGTTTCATCTCAAAGACCTCGTCGATGAAGTGGAGCGCGTGCTCGCGGCTTGAGGGCCAAAAGGCGTCGGTCGGCGCGACAGGCCGCTAGTGTTGCGTCACTAGCGCTTGGTCCGCACCTTCTGCAGTCTCGCCTGCCAAGCGTTAGTGACAAAAGCAACGCATTCCAAAGTTCGCTTTGGCGCCTGACGAGGCTGACGGGCGAACTACGGAAAGCGGGTGCGAGGACGGCACGAATACGGGTTGTCACGCCTCGTTGCGCCGATTATAGACGGCGCTCCGATCGTGGCAGGCGGGCGCGTAGCTCAGCGGTAGAGCACTACCTTGACATGGTAGGGGTCACAGGTTCGATCCCTGTCGCGCCCACCACGGCGGCTTTGACACTGCCCGGATCGGACGCCGGGCCGTCCGAATATCCAGGGTGAGCGAAATGAAAATAAAGAATTCGATCAAGGCGCTGCGCACACGCCACAAAGATTGCCAAGTCGTGAAGCGGCGGGGGCGCGTGTACGTGATCAATAAGACGCAGCGCCGCTACAAGGCTCGTCAGGGTTAAAACTTCCCGCATCACAGCGACAAGCGTCACCTGATGCCGACGATGATGCCCTTCAACTCATGTGAGTGAGCGCTGCCAGCCGAGTGTGGCGTTGCGCCTAAGTCGCTATGCTGGCCGCGTCCGCTGATGATTTGGGCGAGCCAGGACGACCACGGCTGCCAGCTCTCCGTAGTTCGTCTGTGACCCTCGTCAGACACCGAAACGAACGGCGGAAGGCAAATGGTACGAGCAACCTATCGGATGTCGTGCCGCTTTTCGATCAGACGTCCCTGGCACGCCGGTGCTGCGGATGGTGCAGACACTTCTGATCGGCGATACGAGCGACATTGCGTACGCGTCACCTCACTGCAACAGCACGGCGGCACTCCGTTGCGGACTTTTAAGGTTCTCCGCGCGCTCGGCGATTGACGGGCGCGCGTGCGGAGCCCTAGCCTGTGGGCATGACAAAATCGAACGCGCTCAAGACACTGACGGTTTGCGTGGCTTTGCTCGGCGCCATGGCAAGCCCGTTGCGCGCACAAACGCCGCCAACCGGCGAGCCATCAGAGGCGGATCGAGGGGCGCAGGCTTCTGACGAACGCCGCGCGACCCGCCCCGACGACCCGGTCGAAGCCGTCATGAAATCGGGCGATGCGACTACCACACTGGGCCGTGCGAGGTTGAGGGATAACCTCTACGCACTCCTCGCCACCGCCGAATCGGACGAGCGCGCGAAGCAGATTGCTGCGCGTATCGAACAGCTCTGGCGCACGCCGGGCAGTGACACGGTGCGCCTTCTTATTCAGCGCGCGTCGGCTGCGGTTGAGAAAACCCAGACGGATCGCGCCCTTAAACTGCTCGATGCAGCGACCGAGATCGCGCCTGACTACGCAGAGGTCTGGCACCAGCGTGCGGTCGTGCACTATCAGCTGGGTGACTTGCGTGCCGCCGCGGGTGACCTTCGCCGCGTTCTGGCCCTCGATCAGAATCATTTCAAGGCTCTCCATGGCCTCGCAGCAATCATGGAGCAGACGGGCCAGGACCGTGCCGCGCTTGATGCCTACGAGCGCCTGCTGGAAGTTCACCCGTTCTGGGAAGGCGCGGAGAAATCTGTCGAAGAGTTACGGGAAAAGATCCGCGGCCGCGGGATCTGACGTTGGACGCTGACGGCGGGTTCTGGTGTTGGGGATGAGGCGGCCCTGACGGATGCTCACCTGTGTCCTACGCTTTCCACGGCGTGCGGACCTGGTGCCCGCTTTCCGTAGTTCGTCTTTCACTCTCGTCAGACGCCGAAACGACCTTCGACAAGCAAGGGGTAGGCGCAGCAATTGGATCCTTTACCGCTTTGCGATCCGACGTCTCTGGAAGGCGGGTGGTGCGAATGGTTCAGGCCTTCTGCTCGGCGGACCTAGCAGTCGCTCGCCGAACTCCGCCTGCAACGCTCGCGCTGATCGTCGCGATCAATTTCCGCGCTCACCGTCATCGTCAGGATCGGCAAGGCGGATCGTCCAAGCCTCCGCCTCGCCGGTGTCGACCTCGTAGAATCCAGAGCGCTGGAAGCCGCGCTGAGCGCAATTCTCGGCCCCAACGATCGAGAATGAGCGTTCTGTGGTGCACATCATGTTCGTGCCGGCCCATTCGCCGCCACGCTCGTAATCAATGGCGTAAACGTAGAGAAATCGGCTCGGCACACGGCCGCGTAGCAGCGTTTCGCAGGTCTTCGCGCTGATATTCCACCAACCCTCGGTCACCCAGCCCGATTGGCGCTGATAACCGATTGCAACCCCAACACGTGCCGTTGTCGCATTGCACAACTTAAGGTCCGCGAGCGCCTGCGATGGGGCCAAGCATGCGCTAAGGGCCGCCAAGGCCAGTGCGACACTCCGAATTATATGGGTCGACGCGTGCAGATCCATCATCGTGGTGCTGAGTTCTCCGTGCCCATGACCCGCAGCTGACGTCGCCGTGCGGAAGAATGCCGAACGGCGAGGTCTGCGATGTGGCGACGCGCGCTGGCAGGCCCAAGGATGCCACGCCATCGGGCATCGCATAAGTCGTTGTAAGCGTTGCACTTGGACGTGTTCAAGTTTGCTGGCGAAGTTATGCTCAGACATCGACGCTCGTGTCGTGACCACGAAATTCGTCTCATTCTGCCGCATGCTCGGAACGAATTTCGAGGTCTGAACGACACGAGCACTATCAAAATCCTGGTGTGATTGAGACCGAGCAGTCCGCCTCCCAGCCTAGCCGAAAGGTATGCAGCGGACTTCTCGGTCATCACACTAGGGCGCGATACTCACATCCGTGCTGTCGCGGCGCCAACGAAAAAGGCCGGATGCGCTTGGCATCCGGCCCGTTCGGATCATTGAACCACGCAGTGCCTGCACGGGAGCCGCACGCAACATGCGTTGTCAACGCGTGATCCCACGCCGGGTCAACGCGTGATCTCACGCCGAGATGGTATCTTTGATCCAGCTCTCGAGTTTCGTCTTCTGGATCAGGGCGCCGGTATGGCGCGCTGCGATTTCGCCCCCCTTGAACATGATCAGAGTGGGCATCGCCTGGATAGCGTACTTGGATGTGATGTTGGGATTTGCATCAACATCGAGCTTCACGATCTTGACACTGCCTGCCATTTCATTGGCGACCTGATCGAGGGCCGGCGCCATTGCCTTGCACGGGCCGCACCACTCGGCAAAAAAGTCCACCAGAACCGGTTTGTCCGACTTGAGGACCTCGGTTTCGAATGTCTGGTCGGTGACGGTTGCGGTCATGATACCTCTCTCGGGCCCTCGGACCCAGCATGCGCGTTGGCGCGCTCTTCAGTCTCGCGTCGACTTAAGTGCCGCTCTCTGGCCAGTCAAGGCGCGCAGAGCGAACAGTCCATAGGTGCAGCTCAGCCTCGTCGAGGTCAGCTGCAGGGATCTCCATCACCCGTGCTGCATCGGTCCAGAGCAGTGCGCAACGAACCCGGTGATTGGGATAAAGAGATTTGAAAACAGAGCGATAGGCTGAAAGCTGAAGCACGTAGGCTGATGGGATGTCGCTGCTGTCTCGCGGCGAGGGACGGTTGGTTTTGAAGTCGATGATCAGAACATCGTGATCGCTGACACAGAGGCGATCAACCTGCCCCGTGATGCGCAGATGAGGTCCACGCCCATCGGGCGCGGGAAGCGAGGCGGCAATCGGAACCTCGGCCCTGCTGCCGGGCCCGAAGGCATGCGCAATGTTTGGGTCTACGAGAAGAGCCAGGGTTTCGCGGACGATCGCGTCCCGGGTCGCCGGGCGCAACGCCTTGGCCCTGCGGGCAACGAAGCGCTCGGCAATGACCGCGCGGTCGCGCTCGTGAACGTTCGGCAGATGCTGCAGCAGCGCGTGTGTGACTATTCCGCGCAAGAACCGCAAGTCGCCTGCAAGCAGTCGTGGCGATGCTGTCGGACCGTCATGACGCGACTGCAGCGACGGCGCACGCTGCTGCGGCGTCTGCACGGTATCTGTCATCGGACCTGCCACCGCTTCTGGCGCTGGCACGTGCCCTGCGGTCACGGGATCGCCAAACGCATCGGTCTCTAGTGGCGCCAGCCGCGAGGGAACGATCGGGATCTGGCGCTGCGGCGGGTTCGGGGCGCGCGTTGAGAACCATGCCGGTGGCTCGGTCGGTGCCTCAGGGGGCCTCGCATCGTCGACGAGCGGGCGCGGCGGCACCATCTGCGGGTGATGAAGCTCTCGGGCCGACCGGCCCCAAGCGTCTTGGACCTCGACGGTCAGGTGTTCAAGCGCGGCGCAGGCGAGCGCGTACCAGCTCTGCGGATGGACCTCACCGCGCCGCGGCGCTAAGCCACAAATGAGAAGTTCATCGCGCGCCCGGGTCATTGCAACATAAAGCAGGCGATTGAGTTCGGCGACCTCGGCTGCAGTCCGCGACTCGTTGGCCTGCGTGACGTCAGGGTGCCGGGCGTGCCTTGGCAAGGTCCAGACCGTCAGCGCGACGTCGTGATCGCCGGCCCGTCCGGCCAAGTCGACAAGTGCGCTACCAGGTCCTGAGCGGTGCGGCGGCGATGTTGTGTCGGGCAGGATCACGATCGGAGCTTCAAGGCCTTTCGCACCGTGAACGGTCATCAGGCGCACCTGATCACGGCCGGATTCGAGATCGCGCTTGATCTCATGCCGTGTCTCGCTGATCCACGTCACGAACCCCTGCAGCGACGGCGGATTGTCGTCATCGTAGCGCAAGGCGAGATCAAGAAATTCGTCCAGCGGGTCGATGGCGTCAGGTCCGAGCCTGCGCAGTAGACGCTGCCGGTATGTCAGCAGGGTGTCGTGGCTCTGTCGCGCGAGCAATTCCGAGAAAAATTCGAACGGCGGCGTGAAGTCCGCCATCGAGCGCCAGCGACGAAGGACGCTTGCAGCCAGGACGAGCCGCTCGCGAAGTGGCTCGGGCATCGCCACCGCCGGCCCTGGCCCAACCTCAGCTTCGCCTGCCGGTTGAACGCCGAGCCGGACGAGTGCGCCCCAGAGACTGTGCCTGCGCTCCGGCGCGAGCGCGATCAACGCATCATCGTCGAAATCGAACAGTGGTGACTTCAGCACGTTGGCGAGGGCCAGATCGTCCTCGGGCGTGGTCAGGAACGAAGCCAGCGCGATGAGGTCCTGGACCGCGAGTTGCTCCGAGATCACCATTCGGTCGGCACCTGCGACGGGAATACCTCGCGCCTTCAGAGCTGCGATGATCGGTGCAGCGAGCGGGTTCCGGCGGCGCACCAGGATCATGATGTCGCCGGCCCGGATCGGGCGATCCTCGGCTTCGAGCCTGCGTCCGCTCTCGAGCCAGCTGGCGATCGTCGTGGCGATCCTGCTGGCGAGCGCGGCGGTTGCACTGCGCTCCGCACTGGCTTCCAGCGGGGCGAAAGCCTCGGTCTCTTGGAGCTCCGGCGGATGCTCGAGCGGCCAGATGGTCACGCGTCCGCCTTCCCCTAGCCTCGATGCGTCGTGGCGAACCTCGGCGCCCGACAGGCTGATGCCGGGTGTACGGGATGGGTCGGAGAACACAGCGTCGACGGCCTGCAGCACGGGCGGAACCGTTCGGAACGAAAGCTGCAGCGGCAGGCGGACAAAGTTCTGGCCGTGAGCGGTGGCCTCCGCTTGGAACCACTGGCCGACGGCGTCGAACAAATCGGGCGCAGCACCCTGAAAGGAGTAGATTGATTGCTTGTCGTCCCCCACCGCAAACACCGTCCGCGGACGGCCGTCCTGGCGCGCGATGGTGGCAAACTGTGACGCTAAGGCCCGAACGATGCGCCACTGCGCATCGCTGGTATCTTGCGCCTCGTCGACGAGGATGTGGTCGATCCCGCCATCGAGCTTGTAGAGCACCCAGGGTGACACGCCCTCGCGTTCGAGCAGGCGAACGCTGGAGTCGATCAGATCATCGAAGTCAAGCGCGTTGATTCGCGCTTTGCCCGCTGAGAACCCCCAAACGACGTGCGCCGCAAGGATGCCGAGCGAAGCTGATGCCGAAATCTGTCGTAACGCGTCGCGCACGTGCACTTCGGATTCGGCCGCTCCGGCTGCACCAAGCAAAAGATCACCGAGGTGTGGTTCGGAGCGCCTAAGGTCTGCCGGCCAGAGCGAGCTTGCCGCATAGGGCTGGCCGTCGCTTTTCAACAGCGCCGCTGACATGGCCCGGGCGCGCTCACGGATTGACCGTGCGGTAAGGACTGCAGACAGTGCGTCGGCCCGCTTGACCGCGTTCGGTTTGCCGTGGTCGCGCAGCAGAGCGATGATCCTGGCGAGATCCCCATCATCAAGGAGCCCTGAGAGACGCCGTTCGGCGTCGGCAACTGTTCCTTGCTCCGGAAGGCCGAGGCGCCGCCTGTAGAGATAGTCGATCAGCTCATGAACGCCGGTTGCATCGACGCCCGTATCGTGTTCCTGCGGCGCTGTCTGACGCGAAAGTGCATCGATGAGTTGAAGCCAGGGTCGCCGCCGGCCCTGCGTTGCGGCGGCGATGAGAGTGTCGAAGCGATATTCCGACAGGTGCGTTGCGACTTCCGACACGGCCGCATCGACCGGGCCTCCTTGACCCGAGCGGCCCAGCGCGCTTGCAACCGCATCCCGCATCAGCGTTGCGCCTGCAATGTCGTCGAGCACCGAGAACCCGGGCATCAGTCCTGCCTCGAGCGGAAACCTCTGCAACAGCTTCTCGCAGAAGCCGTGGATCGTCTCGATCTTGAGGCCGCCGGGCGTCTCGATGGCGCGGGCAAACAACCGACGTGCCTGGGCCAGCAGCGGTGGCATCGGCACAGCGCCCGTGAGCTTCACCAGTTCACCTGCAAGGCGATCGTCATCGAGGCTCGTCCACGTCGCAAGCTCACGGAAGACGCGCTCTGCCATCTCTGCGGCGGCAGCCTTGGTGAACGTGAGACAGACGATGCGCTCGGGTGGCGTGCCGGACAGGAGCAGCCGCAGGACGCGCATCTTCAGAACATGCGTTTTGCCAGCCCCTGCATTGGCTGCAACCCAGGCGGAGGTATCGGGGCGCGAGGCGCGGCTCTGAGCGATGGTCGCGGCTTCGACGAGTCGCGAACGGTCGCGCGTAATCGTCTCGACCAGCTGCTGCGTGAGGAGGTGTGTGCGGGTCATGCAACATCCTCCCCGTCCCCGCTAAGCCATTCGCGGACCCGGGCCAATTGATCGTAATCGTCATAATCGTAGGAGTACCCAGGACGGCGCAGAGCCGTGTAGGGCGTCTCGGGGTCGGCGTAGCGATCAACGAGGGCAGTCAGGTCCCTGACAGTGCGATCGATAGCGGCGTCGAGGCTCTCGAATGAAAGCTGTCGACAGTCTCCACCGGTGTCTCCTCCATCCGTCGAGATGAACGCCAACCGATCCGCACGACCTTTAAGGCCGGCAAAGCCCCCAACCGCTGCAATGGCTGCTTCCAAGGGCAACTGTGGCGCTCTCAGCGCCTCGGCCCGACGCGCGAGCCCGGCAAGGTCACGGGTGCCCTTGTAATCATAAATGCTCAAGCCGGATTCGGTTTCGTCGATCCGATCGGCGCGCGCTGTCAGCAGCAGCCGACCGATGTTGCCCGCGATCTGCATCGAGCCGTCACATTCGGCGTGCGTGCGCGTGACGCCCTGGCGGCGGTCCGCTTCAGTCTCAGCAAACCAGGTTGCGAAACGCGCGAAGCGAGTGATCCAGAATGCGGCAACCGACGGGTGGCTTGCGTAGTCGCGGAGGCGGGTCCGAACCGCGTCGAACAGCACAACGTCGAGGTCATTCGGCACGCGGTCGGGAAAAGCGACAGAGACATCGCGCAAGGCCGCGTGAATGACGCTGCCGCGAAGCGCCGCATCCGGCACTTGGCCCAACTGTGGCAGCGGCTCAAGTTTCAGGATGCGTCGCGCATAGAGCGCATAGGGGTTTGTGATCCACGTCTCGATATCTGTGACGCTCAATCGTTTCGGGCGGACCTGAAGAGGCGGCTTTGGCCGAGGTTGAGGCGCCGGCGTGGTGACGTCGACCTGGTTTCTGAGCTTTGCGAGCGCGGGGAGCTTACCATCGTCGTCGAGCAGGTGTGGCAGGTCGAGGGCCCCGAGCACTGCGTCGGTGCGCAGCAGCCAACGGGACGGCACGGTCGGGGCTCCATCGCGCTTGCGCGCCCGTGTCAGGATGACCCGCTTGGCGCCGATGAGGCCACAGAAGTCGTGTGCTGCCCGGCCGATCTCGACCTCCGGTGACGTAAGTCCCAAGGCGCGCCGCATCGGGCGGTTGAGCCAGGGGTCGGACTTCGCAGCCTCGGGCCAGACGCGCTCATTGAGGCCACCGAGGATGACGACATCGGGACGTTGGAGGCGGGCCTCGAACGGGCCCCAAATCGCGAGACGATCATGAACGCGCGTCCCGGCACGCACGGTCTCAATCGAGATCAGCAGGCGCATGATGTCGACGAAATCAGCAAGCGTGAGCTTTGGTGCTTCGAGATCCGGCGCACAGAGGTCGGTGAGAAGGCGGGCTGCGGTAGGGCCGTCCTCACCCTCAGACCACGGCATGGTCGCATCGAGCAGGACAGTGTCGGCCTGCGCCGGACGCAGCGACGCTGCCGTTGCAGCGCCCTCGGGTTCTGCCTCATGCGGCCGTGCGAGCACTTCGATGGCTGTGCACAGCTCGGCGCTCAGGTCCTGGAGCGGGGATTTTGATCGAGTGTCGGCATCGCAGCGCTGGGTGAGACCTGCAAAGGCCGCCTCGATGCGTTCGATGAGATCGCACATTGACCGCCAGTCGTCATCGGACAGCGCACGCACCGCGCGGTGCGCGCGCTCCGCCGGATCGCCCGCCCTGTCGCGTGCCGCCTCAACAGCGCGTCGCACGTCAGCAAGGCCGTCGCCCAAATAGATCGTGCGGAAGGCTGCAAGCTCCAGGTTGCGCGCACGACGGCGGATCTCGCCAAGCGGCAGACCGAGCCGGCAGAGCGGATGTTTGAGCAGCGCCACCAGCGGCTTAGGCGCAAACCGCTCGGAGATGCACGCAAGCGCAAGATCAATAAGGCTTCCGACTGGCATCTTGCGCAACGGCCTGCCCGCGCTGTCATCGATCTCAACACCCCAACCGCGCATGCGCGAGACGACCCGGCGTGCCAGTCCGCGATCCGGCGTGACGAGGGCAGCGGTTCTGTCCGGGTCTTCGAGCGTCTGTCGAAGGGCGATGGCGATGACTTCTGCTTCGTCGTGGGCGGTGTCGGTTTCGATGCGCGAGATGCCGGTGAGGCCGGCTACGAGTGTCGCATGGTCGGTCGTTGCGGCATAATCGCGCCAGAGCGGCGTGGTTTCGGCCGGTCGCATGACTTCAGCGATGAAGCGCATCCGGGCGGATTCTGCGGCCGATGGTGTAGCACCGATTGAGCGGACGTCCGACCGGGCGATGCCAAGCTTTGCCAGGAGCGAGGCAAGGGTGAATTGGGGATGCTCGGGATGTCCACCCTGTCCGTCATGCGGCAAGATCGCGCTGAAGCTGCGATCATCGAGGCCGTGAGCGGCTTGAGCATCAAGGTGGGGCAGCACGAGCGCACCGCGCGGATGATTGATCACAGCGCGCATCAGTTCGACAGTTGCCGGTACGCTCCCCGTGACGCCCGCCACGATGATCGGGCCCTGCACGCAGCCGCTGGCGATCCGCCGGGCCTCAGCCCTGATCATCGCGTTGCGACGCGCGGCCGGCGTAATAAGATCGCGCGCCGCCAGTTCGGCTGGCCAGTCGCGCAGAACGAGATCGAGAAGCTCGGCAGTCTTGCGCCAGTGAGCGGAAAACTCATCCGGCACGAGATTGCCGACGCCGTCGAGGGCGATCTCCTCTGTCTCGACAGCATCGAGCAGCGCGCCAAGTTCCCGTGCCAGCCGCAACGCGTGAGCGGCTGTGAGCGATGTGGCATGCGTAGCCGCAGGTCCAACCGGCAAGACGCTCTCTCCACCGGTCTCGGGCGGCAGGCTGCCGGCGTCCATGAACCCAGCAGCCGTGATCAGATGCGAACGTTCCAGGATCATTCGCCCAAGCAGGAGGTCGCGTCTCAACGGGCTGATCGCATCGGGGATCTCGGCGCCAGCAGCCAACGCGGATGCCACGCTTGCCCCAGCAAACGCGAGGGCATCTTCGTCCGGGTCGGCGATCGCACGGATGTTCGGCAGGGCGAGTGCTGGGCGTCGACTGACCGTAAGCAGCGCCTCTGAGAACGCCCTGACGGAGCGGCTCGTTGGCAGCAGTACGGTGACATCTGAGAGGGCTGCGGGGTCTGCTTCGAGATCGAACGCAATTCCGGTGGGCGCTTTCGTGAGGTTGGGCGCGCCGCTGAGCGAACCCGACAGCAACGCCGCCGCAAGTGTCGTCAGGAAGGGGCTTGTGGCCTCGATCGTGTAGACTGGCGCACGGGTCCCGTGTCGCGTGGCCGGCTGAGCGGCGTCGCTCCAGGTCTCGATCGGTTCGTGCGGCATCTGCGGTTCGCCTCTCCGCTCGGACTGTTCTGCTTCAGCGTGCGGCATGCCGGCGCTGGGACATTGCAGCGGACATCAGTCGAAGCCGCGGGTGAGAGCCCGCTCGGCCAGATCGCGATCAGCGGGCGTCCCGACGTGCATCCAAAGCCCATCGAGCCTGATCCCGAACAACCGTCCGTTCTCGATCGCGCGGTCCCAAGCACGGTTCAGGGAGAAAACGTCGCTTTCGATCCCGTCCAACAGACGCGGATGGGCGAGCGAGCAACCGGTGAACGCGAACGGCGCCTCGATCCGGGAGGGCCGGCGCGTGAGCTGGCCGAGGCTATCCATCAGGAAATCGCCGCGGCCAGCATAGCCGAGGCTCTGTTGGACACCGGCGAGCAGAAGCAGCCCGTCCATGGCGTCCTCGTCCCAGTGTGCGGCGAGACGGGCAAGGTTGGAGCCGATGCTGTCAATCCAAAGGCAATCGGCGTTCTGGACGAGAAACGGACCAGGGCCAAGCAGCGGCAGCGCATGGCGCAAACCGCCCCCCGTATCGAGCAACCGCTGCCGCTCGTCAGAGAGGATCGTGCGGGGTTCGGTGCGACGTTGGACAGCAGCCTCGATTGCGTCGGCCAAGTAGTGAACGTTGATGACAACAGTGCCGATGCGGGCGGCGGCGAGCCGATCGAGAACGCGGTCGAGGAGCGATCGCCCCGCGACCTCGACGAGCGGTTTGGGCCTTGTGTCGGTCAAGGGCCGCATGCGCGTGCCGAGACCCGCTGCAAGGACCATGGCCGTGTCGATCATCGTCACCGGGCGCGAAGACATGCCAACCTCTTTCAATCCCGCAGGACAGCGCTTGCCACTCAACGTGCCAGGACTTCGGCAAAGGCGCGATGACGCTCAAGGAAACGTCCACGCCTTTTGCTCGTTGAACCAGGCTGCAACGGGACCAAGCGCCGGATGGGCGAGGTTGCGTTGCAGCGCCGCCGCCACGCGCGGGATATGGGCGAGATACCCCGGCTTGGCATCGCGGCGGTCCAGTCTATGGAAAATCCCGATGATCTTGGTGGCCCGCTGTGCCCCGAGCAGGGCGTACTGGGTGGCGAAGCGATCCGCGTCGAAGGCTCGTTCGTCCGCGCTCAAGCGTGCAACGTAATGGGCGAACAACTCAACTTCGAGCCCTTCTGGCAGGTCGACCCGGGCATCCTGAAGGAGCGATGCGAGGTCATATGCCCATGGACCTTCGAGCGCGTCCTGGAAATCGATCACGCCGACACGCGCGGATCCAATTTCGTCGGGTCGCCAAATCAGGTTCGGTGAGTGGAAGTCGCGCAACAGCCAACCCCTGATTTCGGCGGCCGGCATCGCATCCAGCGCCCGGAACGCCTCCGACCAGGCACTGTGGAAAGCTGCCCGCATTGCGGCAGGCATCGACGCTCCGGTGCGCGCGGGCCAAGCCCACTCGCAGAAGAGGTCGACCTCCACACGCCGCGCCCGCGCATCGAAGGGCGCAAGCCGGTTCAACCTGCGATCCCGACTGCGCACCTCACGTGGTGGGTTGATCCGGCGCAGCTCGATCAGGACGTCGGTCGCAGCTCGCCACGGGGTAGAAAGCTCGGCGCCTGTTGCTGCAAGGTGAGAGAACGTCAGATCGCCGAAATCTTCGATCACCAGCACGCCGCGGGCCAGATCCGCGACGTGGATCGACGGTGCTTTGATCCCTGCAGAGCGAAGCGCCTCCGCTAGCGCCACAAACGGCTCGACCGTTTCCGAAAGGTGCACCAGCCGGCTGTAGGCCAAGCCGTCTTCGATCGGCGGCCCGTCTGGGGCCGGTGGCGAATCCATCAGCAGCAACGTCGCGCCGTTGGCAATCGCAAGCCGTGCATAGCTGCGCGCTGACGCATCGCCGGCAAGCCAGCTGATGTTGGTGATTGCGCCGAACGTCTCCTCGACGACGGCTGAGGCATCGAGACGCGCAACGAGGCGGCTGAGATCGAACCCCGCACCGGCGCCGCCGACGGCCTCAATTGCAACGTCGCGCACATCAGCATCGCCTGCAACGTCAGCAAGTGTGATCACAAGTCGCGGTGATGGGAGAAGCCCCGCTGCGCGATCAGGCCATTCGACGATCGTGATCGAAGGCCTGTCGTCCTGGAACAGGCCAATCTCTGTCAGTTCCTCGGGGCCCGAAAGCCGGTAGAGATCGGCATGGATGATCGTCGCCCCCCGCGCCTCGTAGGTCTGGGCAATGGCGAATGTCGGGCTTGGAACGTCGAGGTCGTCACCGGCATCGCATAGCGACCTCACCATCGCACGCGCGAACGTCGATTTGCCGGCTCCAAGCTCGCCCGACAGCGCGATGACAAGGCCAGGCTTGGCGAGACAAGCAAGATGCCGCGCGAGGTTCTCCAGCGCTCGCTCGCCGACGCGCATGCTGAGCCGGACAACGTCGTCTGTGCCCATCTCGAGGTTCCGCTCATTTTTGCGCGCCGACCGCAACGCCGGTCAGCCGAGGAGCTTTGCCGAACTCTGTTCCGCTGCGTGCGCGTTGCCGCCGCGCCGCCCGCCACCAAGCGGCAGGGTTGTTTGACGCGCAACCCGCGGAACCGCGACGCGCACGCGTGTGCCCTCGCCGATCTCAGAGGTCAACTCGATTGTTCCGCCATGCAACTCGACAAGACTCTTGGCAATCGACAGACCAAGCCCCGCCCCTCGATGTTTCGAGCCCCGCGCGATCGTCACGAAGCGGTCGAACACGTGCGCCTGCTCGTCCTTTGGAATTCCGCTTCCCTGATCTGCAACCTCGAAGACCACCATGCCCGCGTCGAGATAGCACGACAGGTACACCGTCCCTGCAGGCCGCGAGAACCCAATAGCGTTCGAGAGCAGATTGTAGAGCACCTGACGGATTCGCTGCTCATCGGCCTCGCACGTCGAAACATCGTCTGCGATGCCAACATCAATCGTCGTGCGCGCGCGCTGGGCCCGGTCGTGAATTCCGTCCACTGCACTGCGGATGACGCCTCTGACGTCGACGCGCGTGATGCTCAGTTCAAACGCACCGGCATCAATCGAGGTCAGATCAAGGATATTGTCGATGATCGATCGCAACGTCCGGGATGAAGCCGTGACTGCGCCGAGATAGTCCCGCTGCAGTTCGTTCAGGGGGCCGGTGTGAGGGCTTTCCAGAAGTTCGCTGAATCCGAGGATATCGGTCAGCGGCGTTCGAAGTTCGTAGCTCACATGACTGACGAACTGGCTCTTGAGGCGGTCTGCAGCCTCGAGCGCTTCGTTTTTCTCACGGAGCGCGCGCTGATAGCGCTGGGACGCGGTCACGTCCGTGAAGGTCACGAGCGTGCTCCCATCTGGCAACGGCGTCGCTGCGTAGTCGATGTAGGTGCCGTCCGGCCAGTGCATGGTGTCAGCGAGGGTTCGGTAGTCGCCGGTCAGCGATGTTACCGCCTCGGCGATCCCGTCCCAGACGATTTCATCGGCAAACAAGCGGTTGCACTTGCGCACGAACTCATCAAAATGCGGCCTTTGGGCGAGGACGCCGCGATCAAGCTTCCAGATTTGCACGAGGGCCGAATTGAACAGCCTCAGCCGCCCATCAGTGCCAAACACCGCGACACCTTCGCGCAGGGCGTCGAGCGTCTCGGTTTGGACCTTGTTGAGCGTCTGATAGCGGCTCTCGAGCTGCAGCTGCTCGGAACGGTCCTCGTAGAGGAGCGTCAGACCGCCGTCGGGTCGAGGCTCTGCAACCACTTGAACCATCCGGCCGTCGGGTAGGTGCCAGAGATCCTCGATGGTCGCCTCGGGCCGCTTGAACAGATCGATCTGTTGCTTCTTCCAGCTGCGATAATCAACCATCGCCGGCAGGCGGGACAATTCGCGAAGCCGGTCAAGAACCTCCCCGAGCGACGGCGCCTGTTTGAGCCAATTGGGATCGAGTTCCCAGAGCTTTGCATAAGCTTCGTTGAAGAAGGTGAGCGAATGACTCGGGGTGAAGATCGCAACGGCCGTTGATACGCGGTCCAGGGTGCGATCATGGACGGAGTTCTGCTCGTCGAGCGCGCCGCGGGCGCTTTCGAGGTCCGTCACGTCCATGGCGATCCCTGCGAGGCCGCGGGGATGCTGGATGAACATCACATCATGGGGTTTGCGATCGCCGCCCACAGTGATCAGGTTCATGCGCTGCGTGACATTGCCTGGTCCTGAAGGACGCGCTTTCAAGGCTTGGCGCTGGCGCGATTCGAGCAGTTCGATCTGGTTGTCGATCACATCTTGCAAGTCGCGCGCGTCGACCGCCCGCACGTACGTCAGGTTTGCCCACTCGAGCCGCCCGGTATCGGAATAGAGCCAAACCGGATGTGGCAGGGCATCGAGCATGGTTTGGCAAACGGTGAGGTCCGTCTGCAGCTTGCGCTTCACCTGCATCACGTCAACGAGGTCGGAGCGGTAGCCGCTGACATCGCGAAGGCGCAAGATTGCCCGGCTCCCGGAGGCCCGGCCGTCCGCTTCGAGATCGCCGCTGGCCATTGTGCGCAAAAGGAGGCTGAACGCCTGGCCATTGGCGAACAATCCATCGAGGGAAGTCTTGAGGTCGCCCGCTGAGCGGGGATCGAGCCAACTGCCGAACCGCAGCAATTCAGACTGAATGTCTGGGACACCCGGAACGCTCTTGAGCGTGTGGGTGATCACCTTCAAGCCCTGGCCATGCTCCCAGAAGACCAAGACCTGCGGCTCGGTCTTGAGCACGGCCTCGGCCATCGCGAGGTCCCGCCGCGTGCTCTCTGCTTGGGCTCGAACAGTGCGCACCTCGGCTCTTGCCCGGTAGAGCATATAAAGGACCAGGGCAGCAGCACCGAGAACGAGCCCACCGACGATGGCGAGCGTGAGCGCGTAAATGGGGGCCAGCGTCCAGGCCTGCTGCCCACGTTGGTCCAGGACGGTCAGGGTGAGGACGGTCGCGCAGGCGAGGGCTGCGACCAGCAGGGCCAGCAAGTCACGGCGGGTATCGTCTCTGTGCGAACGGGTTCGCTGCATCTGGTGTCGCCGTCCATGCGCTGGGCAAGGGCCGTGACGACGCGGGACAACAGCGGCCTATTGAAGAAGCTCCGACGGGCCGCCACGCGGACAATCGAATGCGAATCGAGGGCAGTATGAGCCGGACACCGAGGCGTGGCCAGCGAGACAAGCAAGCACACCACCGAATCTGATCGTGTGCGTTGCTTCCGCTCTGCCCGCCGATCAGCAGTCGTTCCCCTGACGCCCCCCACCAAGTGGGGGGGGGCGCCTTTTTCGGCTGCGGCAAGGCTCAATACCGGTAGTGCTCTGGCTTGAAGGGCCCGGATTGCGCGACGCCAAGGTAGTGCGCCTGGTCGCCGGAAAGCTCGGTGAGTTTCACGCCGAGCTTTGCAAGATGCAACCGCGCGACCTTCTCGTCGAGGTGCTTGGGCAGGACGTAAACGCGGTTCTCGTACTGCTCGCCTTTGGTGAACAGCTCGATTTGCCCGAGAACCTGATTGGTGAAGCTCGCCGACATGACAAAGCTCGGGTGGCCGGTTGCGTTGCCGAGATTCAACAGCCGACCTTCCGACAACAGCAGGAGACGCTTGCCGTCAGGGAACTCGATCATGTCCACTTGTGGCTTGACGTTGGTCCACTTGAGGTTCTTCAACGCGGCGACCTGGATCTCGTTGTCGAAGTGGCCGATGTTTCCGACGATCGCCATGTCCTTGAATTTGCGCATGTGATCGAGCGTCACGACGTCCTTGTTGCCGGTCGCGGTGATCACGATGTCAGCCCGCGGCGCGGCTTCGTCGAGGGTGACGACCTCATAGCCATCCATCGCCGCCTGGAGCGCGCATATGGGATCGATCTCGGTCACAAGCACGCGCGCACCAGCGCCCGACAGCGAAGCCGCCGAACCCTTGCCAACGTCGCCATAGCCGCACACGACGGCCACCTTGCCGGCCATCATCACGTCCGTGCCGCGGCGGATGCCATCAACCAGGCTCTCCTTGCAGCCGTGTTTGTTGTCGAATTTCGATTTCGTGACCGAGTCGTTCACGTTGATGGCAGGGAAGGGGAGGTGCCCTTTATCCATCAATTGATAGAGCCGGTTGACACCGGTTGTCGTTTCCTCGGTGACGCCCTTAATGGCGTGGCGCTGCTTGACGAACCATCCAGGCGTCGCGGCCAGGCGCTTCTTGATTTGCGCGATGAAGTATTCCTCTTCTTCGGATTGCGGGTTCTCGATGAGGTGCGCCTCACCTTCCTCGACCCGTGCGCCCGTCAAAATATACATCGTCGCATCGCCACCGTCGTCGAGAATCATGTTCGACGGCTTGCCATCAGGCCAATGGAAGATCTTATCGGTGTAGGTCCAGTAGTCCTCGAGGCTCTCGCCCTTGATCGCAAAAACGGGAACGCCCGCCTGCGCGATCGCGGCTGCGGCATGGTCCTGAGTCGAGAAGATGTTGCACGATGCCCAACGCACGTCCGCACCGAGCGCGACCAGCGTTTCAATGAGCACGCCCGTTTGGATCGTCATGTGGAGGGAGCCGGAAATGCGCGCCCCAGCCAGCGGTTTCGCCGTGCCGAACTCTTCCCGACATGCCATCAGGCCCGGCATCTCGGTCTCGGCGATATCGAGTTCCTTGCGACCGTAGTCGGCGAGGCCGATGTCCTTGACGGCGTAGTCGGTGGTTGTGGTCATATTTTTCACCTTCATGGTTCGTGACAGGCCGCGGCGGTTTGGACTTCACCCAAAGTCTGCAGCGCTTGGTCTCTGCGCGTGGCGCGCTGCCGGCGTGATGCCCAGTCGAGCGCCGAGCCGGCTTAGCGCATGGGGCTCCTGCGCCGTCTCGAGAGCGGCGGCACTGCACAGTTCTATCGGCACCGCTATACGCAGGTGAGCAGAGGAGCGCAAGGAGACATAAAGATATCCTTATGTCCGTGATGCCGCGGTCGCCTGCTGGTCCCGCTCGCGCGTTGCATGCTGCACCGACGTGATACTGGCCGTCTGGCCTGCCTTGCTTGCTTCGGGCGGACCGCGGGCGGTGCGAAATCGAGTGCTGCCGTACTCGGCATGGATGTTGCTCGGCATTCATGTCCTCAAACGAGCTATTTGTTTAATATCGAATGAACATTAAACCTCGATTGCTGATTATTCCAGAAATATTCGATTAGCTAATAAATATTTATAAAATTGAAAGCGTCGAAAACTGCGAATAATTGGTCCTCGGCCCGGTTGTGGCTAAGGTAAACGCGTGGCGGCCAGGTGCTCTCATGTCCTGCATCTCAAGAAGAATGAAAACAGCAGTAGTTTGGTTCTTCTATCTGGCGGAACTGCTGAACTCGAGGGTTCAGCATTTCACGGCAGCGCGTAGCGGCACGATCGCAATTATTTTTGCCTTTCTCGTGCCGATCTTTTTCGGGGCCGTTGGCGGCGCCATCGATTTTGCGCGTTGGTATCAGGCGCGCAGTCAGCTTCAGGCCGCGATGGATGCCGCGGTCCTGGCCGCTGGCCGCCAGTTACAGCTGGGTGGCGGCAGTGAGAGTAACGTCATCTCCGTCGGGAAAACCTACCTGCGCGAAAACCTGAGGATGGAACTCGAGGAGCTCGATGTCCAATTCGCGATTGAACACGGCAATACCGTTGTCGCGCGCTCGACGTCCTCGCTTCGCACGAACTTCCTTGCGGTCATCGGGATTCCTCGCCTTGAAATGCCTCTGCTGGCGCGTGCCCATGCCGCTGTGGACGGGAAGTCTGGTACCCACTTCGAAGTCGCCGTGATGCTCGACACGACCGGGTCGATGGCAGGCCAGAAGCGAGAGGACCTCAAGGCGGCGACACGCGATCTCGTCAACATTCTCGTCTGGGAGGACCAGTCGGAATACACGTCGCGTGTGGCGTTGGTGCCGTTCTCGGCACACGTGAACGTTGGCCGCGACATCTACCCAATCGCAACAGGTCGACCGGTCCCGGGAGTTGGGTCGCGTAGGACGTGTGTCCGCGAGCGGGTCGATCCATTCTACGCCTCGACCGATCTCTCGCCCCTGGACGATACGCGCGCCCAGTTCGCACATTCGCCCGCCTCGCAGAATTGTGTGTCCGGAAACCCGATCGTTCCGCTTACCAGCAACAAGCGCGAACTGCACGACACCATCGATAACCTGGAGGCACAGGGCATGACTGCCGGCCATCTCGGGGTCGCGTGGACCTGGAACATGCTGTCGCCGAATTGGTCCGGCGTGTTTGGGGCTGCTGCGGGGCGCAGCTACGAAGACGCAGCGCGCCGGCACGTGGTGAATGTCGGCGGTTCTCCGGTTGAGGTGCCGTTTCTGCGGAAGGTTGCGGTGCTGATGACGGACGGCAGGTTCAACCAGCGCTACAGCGGAGCGTCGGCAACCGAACAGGCGCTTGCCCTGTGCGCTGCAATCAAGACCAAGCCTATCGAGGTGTTCACGATCGGGTTCGACATCGCAGGCGAAACCGAGGCCTTGCGCATGCTCGAGACCTGCGCGTCGTCGCAGGCACATTTCTACAATGCATCAGATGGCGAACAACTTCGGCTCGCGTTCCGCGATATCGCTCTTAGAGTGTCGCGGCTGCGGTTGTCGGAATAGCCTTGTGCCGCTGGACAGACGTCCTGACCTTGCCCCCTGGCACGCGCGCGTTGCAGATGGTGCAGGGCTTCTGATCGGCGGCACGCGATCCAAAAATTTTTTTCGTACCCTTTGCTTTCCGTAGTTCGTGTCGGCGTCTGCCGAGACTGTCTCGAGAACGACGGAAAGCGGGTCCAAGTGTCGTGATCGCGACATTCGTCTCCTTCTCCAGCACCCACCGAACGAATTTCGCGATCTGACCGACACTAGAAAGTTCAATGGCCGAGTGTGATTCAGGGCGAGAAGTCCGCCTCTTCGCCCGGCCGTAAACGATGCAGCGGACTTCTCGGTCATCACACTCGGCGGCACTGAACGTTCAGGCGCTCAACGCGAGGCCATCTCGTCAACGCAAGCCTCGCCGAACCCGCATGACACAAGATCGGCGAGTGCTTGGATCGCAGCCTCCGCGTCTGGTCCCGTCGCGCTCAGATGAATGGTTGTGCCGGGCCCCGCAGCGAGCATCATGAGGCCCATGATCGACGTCGCTTCGACGCTCATGTCGTCACGGGTCACCGTTACATCGGCGGCGTAGAGTTCCGCACATTTCACGAACTTGGCCGAAGCTCTCGCGTGAAGGCCTTTGATGTTGCGGATCACCACGTCGCGGGTGATGGCTGTCTCGGTCATGGTCACCATGGCATGAACGCGAAGAACCCTGTGGACGATCCTCGACGGTGCCGCGTCGCGCCCCTGTTTCCCCGCAAGTCTTCCTTCGCCGTCCCTGCAATGCCGCGCAGTCCCCAAGGGGTCCGAGCGTTCCAATGTTCGGCAGGCGGAGCGCATCAGGTCGAGCCGCTCAAGACCTGACTGGCCACGCGGATATACTTCTTCCCGGCTTCCTTTGCGAGGTCCACAGCCGGAGCAAGTCCGTGATCGACGCGAACCTTGGCAAGCTTGATCAGCATCGGCAGATTGACGCCAGCAATGACTTCCGCCCCCGTGTCGTCGATCACCGAGATCGCAAGATTGGAGGGTGTTCCGCCGAACATGTCTGTCAGAATGACCACCCCGTCACCGGTCTCGACTGCAGCAACAGCATCCAGGATCTGTTGTCGGCACAGATCCATGTCGTCTTCTGGCCCGATCTCGACGGTCTCGAGCTGTGTCTGTACGCCGACGACGTGTTCAAGTGCCCGCTTGAATTCGCGGGCGAGGGCACCGTGCGTGACGATGACGAGTCCGATCATTTCGGGCGCTCCTCGCGAAACTCTGTTCGTCGTTACGCCGTGCGAACTTGCAACGATCGCCCCTCACTACACTGCAACGCAGCAGAGCGGTCAATCTGAACCGGCGTCCCGTCCATTGCGGTGAGTAGCTGATCAGGAGTCGCTGCACCATCCGCAACGCGCGCCTGCCAGGGACTTCTGACCGAACAGCGGTACGAGATCTGTTACAGTGCTCATACCCTCTAGCTTTCCGTAGTTCGTTTCGGCGTCTGACGGGGGTGACAGACGAACTACGGAAAGCGGGTATCAGCGATACCGGCATGGCCAGCGAGTGCGATCAACAGCTTCAAGGCTGACGACGCCTCGAATGCGTTGATGCGCAAGACGGGCAGGGCTTCCCCGAGGATGACCTCGACGGGAAGCGGGTCAGGGAGCCGCTCGGGTGCTGGCCCTGCCAGATCGACGAGCAGGCACACCCGTGCGCGCGGTTCGGTCTCGACGGCGATGAGGCCGACGCCCCGCACTTCCATGAGCCCTGAAATCGACGGCGGGGCCGCGGCCCAGATGGAGCCGTCCGGTTCGCGCGCAACGACCGTTTGGTCGTCACTGATCAACCGTGCAGGCGCCGCGAAGAATGGCGTCGGCGGATGGCCAATACACCGCAAGGCCAGATCAGACTTTCCACTCCCCGAAGGTCCCCTGATCAGGGCCGCGCGTCCGCCGAGCGCGATGGCAGTCGCATGGATCGTGGTCATCGAGCGTTCCAGTCCGTCAAATCTCGCGGCGGCTCAGCCAACGCGCGTGAGCAAGGTCGATCGCTGCGAGCCCCGCCGATCAGCTGTTCCTGCGCCATCCGCAGCACCCGCCGCCCAGGGACTTCTGACCGAAAAGTGGCACGAGAGTCAGTATGTTGCGAGTACTCTTTGCGTTCCGAAGTTTGTTTCGGCGCCTGACGAGACTGACAAGCGAACTTCGGTACGCGGGTACGAGACCCGGCGGGCGACAGCCCCCGCCTTGCCTTAGTCAGCTTGAGCATCCGACACACGTGCGCGCGCTGGCGCCCAGTGTGCCCGCCGCTGTCTCGGTTCAGTTTGAAGGTGATGTGGAATGTGGATACGGAACCGCGCGCCGCCCTCCGGACGGTTCTCGGCGACGATCGTCCCCCCGTGAGCGATCACGATCTCCCGGGTGATCGAGAGCCCAAGGCCAGAGTTGTTGCCGCGGCTCGACGTTGCCGTCGGCCGCCACGTGTAAAAGCGCTTGAAGATGAGCTCCAACTGCTCGGAATCGATGCCGGGGCCGCAGTCGTCGACGAGAATTTCGACCTGGTCGAATTCGGCTTCTCCGATCGTGACGGACACGCCGCCGCCCTTCGGCGAAAACGAGATTGCGTTGTCGATCAGGTTGGTCAGCACCTGGCCTAGTCGGTCCTCGTGCCCTCGGACGATCGTCCTCTGGCGATCAACCTTCATGATGAGTTCGATCGAGATCTTGCGCTCGTCGAACGAAAGGAGGTCACTGAACACGCTCACGACGCCTTGCGCGACATCGGCCAAAACAACCTCGACGGTTTCCTGACGCGCCAATTGTGCATCGAGCCGCTGTGCGTTCGAAATGTCAGTGATCAGCCGATCGAGACGCTTGAGCTCGACGCCGATCTGGGCAACGAGTTCATCGCGTTGTTCATCAGTTCGCGCGTATTCGAGCGTCTCAGCCGTGGCCCTTGCCGCGGCCAGCGGATTCTTGAGCTCATGCGCCACGTCGGCTGCGAAGCGCTCGCTCGCCTCGATGCGCTTAAGCAGCGCCGTCGTCATTTTCTCGAATGACCGCGACAACTGGCCAATCTCGTCGGTGCGATCCTGGATCGCCTTGAGCTGCTCGTGTGCATTGATGTCGAGACTGACGGCTTCGGCAGCAGCTGACAGGCGCCGCACCGGCCCTGCCACGGTGTGATTCAAGAAGTATGCGCCAGCGATCATGGCCGCGCCAGCCAGCAGGCCGAGGAGTAACACCTTTAACCGTTCGCTCGTCAAAAGCTCGTCGATCTCGCCGGGCGCGGTCGACAGCATGAGGGCGCCGTAGACCTGACCATTGCGGACGACGGGTGTTACTGTGGCTGCCATCTGTTCCTTGTCACTCGAAACAAGGATCATTGAGCGCGCCGCGCCGTCATTGAGGGTGGCGCGCACTTCCCGGAACGAGTGCCCGTGCAAGCCGTCGCGGTCTTCGTAAACCTGCAGGGGCGAGGCAAGCTGCCAGCGCAACAGGCGCGTGTACCAGGTCTTGGGCTTTGCAAGCTGGTTCTCGTCGCCGCGAGCGGTATGACTGATCATGCCGCCGCTGGTCAGGAAGTTGTCCGAATCGATGATCTCGGCGCCGTCCTGCCCATAGATCCGAACTCTGGTATTGGTGCCCTCGATCAAACGCAGCAACGTCGGAAGGACACGTTCCGGCTGGATCGTGAAGTCGAGTGCGCTGTAAGCGTCCGCGTTCAAAATGATGTCGCCAGTCGTATCGAACAGGCGCCGATCGCGATCTGGCAGCCCTTCGATGTGCGCGTTCGAGGCGACCGCGACTGCCATCAACTGGCTCTGGACGTCGAGCGCGGAAAGTTTCGCGTCAATCAGCCACTTGTTCTGCGACGACACGATCGCGTAACCGAAAAACAAAATTGCCAGTGTGATGACGTTTGAAACGATAAGGCGGTTGAGGACGCTACGCGTTGCCAATTTGCGGATCGCGGCCCCGAACGCACCAGCGTAGGTGTTGATCGTACGCCGGCTGCTCGCGGCCTCGCGACGTTCGGACTGTGTTTGTCCCAGTTTGAAGGCGCCATTCGTCACCGGCGCTGCCAGGGAATGACCTCGGGCGACGATGTCGCGCAGCACCGAGAGGCCCGAACCCAAACGCAGTCCGGCCTCGTGCCAAGCGCGGACAAAAGTGCGAGGCGCTCCCTCGACGTGGGTCGTTCGACGTTGTTCGGTCTCAAGATCGGTTTCGAGCGCCATGTCGCCTTGCCTCGCACAGGGTATCTCGCACTGGGTGTCCTGCCCAGGATGGCTTGCGCACGGTCCGATCGAACATTCGGCAGGCAAGCGCGCCATAGCCCCGCTCTGTGCCAGCCGTCGATCTCCCAATCGTCAACCGCAGTGCCTCCGGCCTGCCAAGTGAGCCACCACGGTCGGCCCGCCGAATGTTCCGAAGTGCGAGGTGTTCGATGCGCCAACGGTCATCGCGCAATCCAGCGTGTGACCGCTTGGCGCAAAGCATGCAACCGGCGCCCGCTTCGTGGCACCTGACAGGTTGCGTGCCCCGCGGACGCGCTACAGCTCCTTGAACCGGTAACCAACGCCATAAAGTGTCTCGATCACGTCGAAGTTGTCGTCCACCTGTTTGAACTTCTTGCGCAGCCGCTTGATGTGACTGTCGATCGTGCGGTCGTCGACGTAGACTTGGTCATCGTAAGCCGCGTCCATCAGAGCGTCGCGCGTTTTGACGACGCCTGGACGGGCTGCCAGGGCCTGCAAGATCAGGAACTCAGTCACGGTCAGCGTGACGGGCTTGTTATCCCAGTGGCAGGTGTGGCGTTCCGGGTCGAGCCTCAGGCTTCCGCGCTCGAGCACGCGGGACGCCTCCGACGTCGTCGGAACCCCCTCGCGGGCCTGCGCACGCCGCAGCACGGCCTTGACGCGCTCCACGACAAGACGTGGCGAGAACGGCTTGGAAATATAGTCGTCGGCCCCCATTTTGAGACCGAATAATTCGTCGATCTCCTCATCCTTCGACGTGAGGAAGATGACCGGCATGTCAGACGTCTGACGCACGCGGCGCAGAAGTTCCATGCCGTCCATGCGCGGCATTTTGATATCGAAGACGCCGAGGTCGGCGCTCTCTTCGGTAAGCCCCTCAAGCGCGGCTGCGCCGTCTGAGTAGGTGCGAATTCGAAATCCTTCGGCTTCGAGCGCCAAGCTGAGTGAGTTCAGAATGGTGCGCTCGTCGTCGACCAGCACAACCGTTGTCTTGTCCTTCATCGGATCAGTCCCTCCCGATGCCTGAAGAATGCCGGCTCTAAAGCGAGCTCATGGATCAAATGTGACGACACGACGCGAACCTGTCCGACGCTCATGTGGGGCCCCGAGAAGTCCACCGCCTTCCGTGAAGCAAAGTTGTGTTCCGGATCCCTCGGTCTGAAGCACACGCGAGCATTGAGAGAGCATTGAAGCTTCTTGTGTCATCCAGATCACGAAATTCGTTCGACACGCACCGCGCAGGACAACGAATCTCGCGATCACGACGCTAGGATTGCTCACGTGAACGCAGCCTGAAATCCGGGGTCTAGTTCCGCCGATCAAAAGCCCCTGCACCGTCCGCAATGCGTGCCTGCCAGGGACTTTTGATCGAAAAGCGGGGCCTCGTGCGGCGTCGCGCCTTAATTGACCTGTGCATGCGGTACGCAGGCCGTCCATTGAGGCGCACTCAACGCCACACTAAGCCATTCATTTCGCTCGTGGCCTTCATGTCTCGCCGAAATCGACAGCGGTTGCAGCCAGCATAGCGATCTGGGCGAGACAGGCCACTGGTTCATAGCCCGGCTACCTCGATTTGGCGAACACGGATGTGGAAAGCTTTGGGGGAGCCGCGAGCGAAGTCGGCGGCGTGATCCGAGACGAGCACGACGGTGCCACGCACCGGATGCGGCGACAGATAAGGTTTCGGCAGCCAGTCGATGGTCACGCTTTCAACGTGCTTCGGCGCATCGTTCATGACGCTTGACCTCTCGCAATCGAACGCTTCTCATCGCTGCCCATCAGGCGCGGTGGCCGCTTCAACCCAAAGAAGCGCGACTAAAGCGCGCATCTGATTTATGCTCGTGATGTGTCAGTGCGAGGCCCCGTGCTTCGCCCCGGGGCGTCAAGCATCCGGACGTGTCGCCCTAGTACCCGCTGCCTTAGTTCGTCTGCCACCCTCGTCCGGCGCCGCAACGAACGACGGACAGCAAAGGGTACTAGCAACATCTTGTGTCGAGGTGCCGCTTTTCGATCAGAACGCCCTGGCAGGCGCGTGGTGCCGATGGTGCAGGGACTTCTGATCGGCGGTACGAGTGTGGCATCGCAATCGGCATGGTGCTCATGGGGTTGGTGCTTGCCGTAGTGTTGGAGTTCGCCGTTCGCGCGGCGTTTCATAGCCTGCAAGACTGAGCGGCCGCCGCCGCCCTGCATAGGAAAGCCTGATGAAAACCGAAGCGTTCCCTCTCGATGTCGCCGCGTCGATCGCTCACAATCTTAAGCCGGTTGAGCTACTTGAACTTGCTGTGGCACGCGGGGAGGGGAGGTTGACGGCGACGGGCGCGCTTTCGGTTACCACCGGGGCGCACACGGGTCGCTCAGCGCAGGACAAGTTCACCGTGCGCGACCAGACAACCGATGCGACGGTCTGGTGGGATAACAATAAAGCGATGTCGCCGGCGCACTTCGAGCAGCTGCTCGTTGATTTCAAGGCCCACGCGGCGGCCCGGCATCTTTTTGTCCAGGACCTTCACGCCGGCGCCGATCCCCAGAACCAGCTCAAGACGCGCGTGTTTACTGAATTTGCGTGGCACGCGCTGTTCATAAGTTATCTGTTACGCCGCCCCGTCGATGCGCACCTCGACGGGTTCCAACCCGAGTTCACGGTCGTTAATCTGCCGAGCTTTCGGGCAGATCCAAGCCGTCATGGCTGTCGCAGCGATACGGTGATCGCCTGTGATTTCACACGTCGACTCGTTCTGATCGGTGGGACGGAGTATGCTGGCGAGACCAAGAAATCGGTGTTCAGCTTCCTGAACTTCATCATGCCCGATCGCGGCGTGATGCTGATGCACTGCTCGGCCAACACCACGCCCGACGATCGATCGGCCGTGTTCTTTGGTCTGTCGGGGACCGGCAAGACAACGCTTTCAGCCGACCCTCGCCGCAAACTTCTAGGCGATGATGAACACGGCTGGTCGAGCCGCGGCATCTTTAACTTCGAGGGTGGCTGCTATGCCAAGACGATCAGGCTCTCGCGCGACGCGGAGCCTGACATCTACGCGGCCTCGAACGCGTTCGGTACGGTTCTCGAGAACGTACTCCTCGACGATGACCGCCACCCGGACTTCGATAATGGCGCGCTAACGGAGAACACGCGATCAGCGTATCCGCTGGCCGCGATCCCGAACAATGCTGCAAGTGGGTGTGCGGGCCATCCGAAAACGATCGTCATGCTCTGCGCGGACGCGTTCGGTGTGCTGCCGCCAATCGCGCGTCTTACGCCGACGCAGGCGATGTATCACTTCCTGTCCGGCTATACGGCCAAGGTGGCCGGGACTGAAAAGGGTCTCGGCAGC
>JBHJOC010000102.1:0-37850 GCA_050330095.1 Hyphomicrobiaceae bacterium | reverse complement strand
CCGCCTGTAGCGACGGCTCGACCCGAGTAACTTTTGCTAGATATATGCTTCCTTTGAGAAGTTTCCTGGCGGCTGCTTCGAAATCGAATTCTTCGACGCGGCCATCTCTTAGAACTACGACCCGCGTCTCCTCTTCATGAGAAGCGTCGATGAGCATTCTGTTTTTCGACATGTAAGGTCTTCCTTACGGTGCCGGTCAGCCGTTTCGGTCCGCTTCGCAGAAGCGTGCGGCAACGATCGTATCGGCATGAGCGACACCGGATGATTAGGCACGCGCCAAGACTGCCGACCAGAGTGGTGCGGGGCAGGCAAGACGGGCGTGCGGTTCACGTTGAGCCGTGTGGCCGGTTGGATCATTTGCGAGCGACCTGAGCCCGGCTCGGCGAAGCGCAGAGCGAGGTGCGTGTGAATGACGATCTGGTCGGTTCGCAATGTCTTCATCTGTCTCAAACGGTCGCCTTTCGGCGACGAGTTCACCGCGTTTTTGTCGTCATGCGACGGGGCGCGGCGGTCTTTGCGTCTCAATGCGTTCGCGGCAGCTTGCAGCGGACACACCGCACATGGATCGCGAGTGTGTCGCAGCGATTTGAAACCGCGATCCGCGCGTTTCGAACCTCGCGCATCACGACCACTTGCGTACCGAAACGCACTCCGACCATGAGTTGCGTTGGCAACGGATGGTCCATGCAAGAAGCCGGAGAGAACGAAACTCGACACCGCGTCCCATCGGGGTGTTGCCCGACGGGCGCATGAGCCACGCATGTTCGAGAACGTACGTGTTACGTGGCTTCTACGCAAGTCGGACTGTGCTCTATCGAGGCCGGCCCGAGGCATTGAAGGGCGACACAGCTCAGACTGCCTTCAGAACACCAACAATGTGTTAACATTTGTAATGAGTTAGCACAATCATGGGTTTACAGTCTGGCATGGGTTTACTGTCTGGCGTCGGCGATGGCGCATTGTGATCGCCGATCCGGGATGCCCGTCGGCGTTCCGCGCTAGCGTTACTGCCCGTTTCGGCGATGATAATCAGCCCAATGTTACATAACGTCGCATGACCTCGCATTCAGGTTCACTGGCCACCGGATCAGACGACCCCATGGTGACGGACGACATCCAGCGCAGCGGCCTAACTGAGAGGGGGCACCCGGCTGCCAAGCCACGCCCTCACCGACCGGTTTGGCGCGCGCTCCATGGTCGCACGACAAGCCGGTCGGCCGACTGGAGGAGCACTTCGGGTGCTCATGCTTCTGGTCGTAATGCTGGTTGCAACACCGCTGGTAATTCTGGGCCGAACCCGGCCTTCGCTGGCATGATCGACGGGCGGCGCGCCTTCCGTGCCATCCTCATGGCGCTCTTCATGGGGACCGTCCTCGCTGCGGGTGCCGCTACGGCGTCGGACCCTGGCTTACGGCAACGCACGGCCGAGGTGGCGGTCAAACAGCAAGGGCCAGGAGAGACCCCACTTGTCGCAATCGAGGGCCTGCGCATTGAGGCCGCCGGTTCAATAATGCGGATCGAGATCCACACTCAGACGAGAGTACCCACCAACGCGTTCCGCCTCGATAACCCTGATCGGCTGGTCATCGATCTCACCGGCACACGGATTGCGTTTTCTGCTGCACAGTTGCCCCCTGCAGAGGGTTTTGTCACAGCGATCCGTTATGGCGAGGTCGCACCAGGCCGCGTACGGATGGTTTTTGACCTCGACCGCCCGGTTGACGTCGCGACGCTGCCAATCGCCCATCAGGGTCGCGGTGGTGCGGTGCGCGCTGGCATTGCTGTGACACTGTCAGGTAAGCTTGATGTTGCAGGGGCACCCGAGACAGCTCAAGTGCCCGATGGCTTCGATCTGAGACCGAGCCGCTTTGGCGAACGTGCCGGCAGTGCGCACCAGAAGGGACAGCGCCGGACCGTTGTGCTTGACCCTGGCCACGGCGGGATTGACCCGGGCGCTGTGCACGGCAACGTCCGCGAGAAGGACATTGTCCTCGCCGTCGCTCAACGCATCCGCGCAAACCTCCAACGTTTCGAAAGCATCGACATCGTGATGACACGCGAGAGCGATGAATTCGTGCCGCTTGACCGGCGCGTTGCGATTGCCGAGGAGGCGTCTGCCGACCTCTTCATTTCGTTGCACGCAGATGCCGTCGACGCCTCGATCGATGCCAATGCTGTGAGGGGGGCGACCGTTTACGTCCTGTCAGAGCGGGCATCGGATCTCGAGGCTGCGCGGCTTGCCGAGAAGGAAAACGCAGCCGACGGCACAGGCGATGCGCCCGCCCGGTCGATTGGCAATGAGACCCTCGAGGTGCGTTCCATCCTCTTGGATCTCTTGAGACGGGAGACGGCTGATCGCGCTGCCGATTTCAGCGGTGAGCTGACACGCCAGCTCGCCCGCAGGATCTCATTGTCGCGCTCACCACGGCGTGCTGCAGCGTTTCGTGTTCTGCGCCAAGTTGCAACACCATCGGTTCTCGTGGAGCTCGGCTACATGAGCAACCCGACGGACCAGGAACTCATGCGAACACCTGCTTGGCAAACAAGTGTTGCCGAAGCGATCTCTGCCGCAGTTGTGGCGCATTTCTCCGCGCTAGAACGGGAACTGGGTGCGCAACGTGGGGAGCGTTGAAGGCGGTGGTCGCGGTGGGCGATGACACCGCGATACTGTCTCGCTCAACTGGCCTGCTCAACGCAGCAGCGACCGAGTTTGGATTGCTCACGCGTTGCGCGGACCGGCATTGGTTCGAACGAAATCGCTGGCCTTCATGAGATTTAAGGGCAACTCACTATAAATCTTGCGGACTGAGGGGGTGCGGGAAGCGCATGAGAACGCGCGAACCAGTTACCCTTGCACATGCGAAGCGACGCGGAGTGTCGAAATGCAGCGGGTGAACCTGCCACCACCGGTGAAACGCGGCGCACGAAAGCGGCGCGGCAGGAGCTGGCTGCTCGGGTTCCTCGGCTTTGCCTTCACAGCCGGGGTTGTCGTGTTTCTCGCGATCTCAGCCGTTGCGGGTTACCTTGTGTGGCAGGCCTCCCAAGATCTCCCGAGCTACGAGAACCTCGCCAATTACGAACCGCCTGTGATGACCCGTGTCCACGCACACGATGGTCAACTGATCGGTGAATACGCGCGCGAACGCCGAATCTTCGTGCCGATCCACACGGTTCCGCGACATGTGATCGCAGCGTTCCTTTCCGCCGAAGACAGCCGCTTCTACGAGCACGGCGGCCTCGACTACATCGGCATCGGACGCGCCGTGGTCAAATTCTTCGAAGTCAAGTTGACGGGTCGCGGCAGCATCCAGGGGGCATCCACGATCACCCAGCAGGTGGCGAAAAACTTCCTTCTGACGAGCGACAGGACATTCGATCGCAAGCTGAAAGAAGCCATCCTCGCCGTCCGGATCGAGCGCGCCTACGACAAGAATAAGATCCTCGAGTTGTACCTCAATGAAATCTACCTCGGAATTGGGTCGTACGGCGTGGCGGCCGCGGCTCTCAATTATTTCAATCGCGAGCTCGGCGATCTATCGATAGAGCAGGCCGCCTATCTCGCGGTCTTGCCCAAGGCACCCAACCGCTACCACCCGTTCAGGGATACCGAGCGCGCTCTGGTCCGCCGCAACTGGGTGCTCGGTCAAATGGCTGACAATGGCTACCTGACCGAGGAAGAAGCGCGCGCGGCGATGGCAAAGCCCCTGGGCGTCGATCTGAGACCTTCGGGTGCTCAGATCTTTGCGGGTGAATACTTCGCCGAGGAGGTGCGCCGGTCGATCGTTGCCCAGTACGGCGAGGACAAGCTGTATGGTGGCGGCCTCTCGGTCCGTACGACGCTCGACCCTAAACTCCAGGCCGACGCACGCAAGGCCCTCGTCGGTGGCCTGATCGAGTTCGATCGCAGCCGCGGGTGGCGCGGTCCAGTCAAGCGGATCGAAGTCGCAGGCGATTGGGGACGCGCGCTCGCTGAGACAACGGTGCCGACAGATATCGCGCCCTGGCGCCTTGGCGTCGTCCTCGACGCCGAGGCCCAACGGGCGATCGTCGGCTTGCGTCCCGAGCGTCGGATGGACCGGACACTGCCAGATGATCGCCAGGCGATCGAACTCAACTTGCAGAGTGTGGTGTGGGCGGGCCCCTTCGTTGCAACCGACAAGGCAAAGGGGCGCGAACCACGCCGCGTCACCGACGTCCTTGCGGTTGGCGACGTCGTCTATGTAGCGCCCAAGGATCCCGAGAATCTTGGCGGCCAGTGGGAACTCATGCAGATCCCGGAAGTTGGTGGCGGGCTCGTTGCGATGGACCCACATACGGGCCGCGTGCTCGCCGTTGTTGGCGGATTCTCGTTCTCGCTCAGCCAGTTCGATCGCGCCATCCAGGCTCGTCGCCAGCCGGGTTCATCGTTCAAGTCACTCGTTTACGTGACCGCGCTCGACAACGGCTACAAGCCGACGAGTATTGTTCTCGATGCGCCGATCGAGATCGAACAAGGTCCGGGTCAGGAAGTCTGGCGGCCAGAGAACTTCAACAGGACGGGCTCCTATGGCCCATCGACACTGCGGGTCGGCCTCGAAAAATCGCGCAACCAGATGACCGTGCGTCTCGCACAGGACATGGGGATGCCGCTGATTACCGAGTATGCGCGCAGATTTGGCGCCTACGACGACATGCTGCCGGTGCTATCAATGTCGCTTGGCGCCGGTGAGACGACGCTCTTGCGCATGACCACAGCCTACGCGGCGCTCGCCAACGGCGGCAAGCGGGTCCACGCAACATTGATTGATCGCATCCAGGACCGCTGGGGGCGTACTGTCTGGAAACACGATCAGCGCATCTGCAATGCCTGCAGGCAGGAGGTTTGGGACGGGCAGGCCGAGCCGGAGGTTCCTGACGACCGGCGCCAGATCCTCGACCCGCATTCTGCCTACCAGATGACAAGCATGCTCGAGGGCGCCGTTCGGCGTGGCACCGGAACACTGGTGGCAAAAGCGCTTCCGAATGTGCCCCTGGCCGGGAAAACAGGAACCACGAACGATTCGCGCGATGCCTGGTTCGTTGGCTACTCACCCGACTTGGTTGTTGGTGTCTATGTTGGTTACGACACGCCTCAACCCATGGGGCGATCGACGACAGGCGGCTCGCTGGCGGCCCCGATTTTTGCCGAGTTCATGAAACTCGCGCTCGCAGATAGCCAGCCTGTACCCTTCCGTGTCCCACCAGGCTTGAAGCTGGTTCGGGTCGACCTCAAGACGGGCCTGAGGACGTCGAGCACGACGGGATCAATTCTCGAGGCTTTCAAGCCATTCGAGGAGCCTGACGATCCGAACTCGTTCCTCGGCTTCGAAACTGATGCGCAGTTCGGCACGACGTCGTCCACGGTCAGCACAGGGCGCGGACTTTATTGATCGGCATTGATCCCCACAACGTTTGAAGCGCGTTGGGATAATGTGCGCGGGATGACCGCTGAAAAGCGCGGCGGGAATTGCAGCCCGCCAACGCCTGCGTTAAGCCGCTCGCGTGGTTGAACCGCGGCTTCTCGCAAGTCCGGTGCGAGCGCCATCGGCGGAAACTAGCACCACGCATCCAATACGTTGACGATCGAGGAGGGCTGCAATGCGCGCTGAAATTGAGAAGCACGTCGACGAAATTCGTGAGTCGCTCGCCATTTTGCGGAGGCATCTTTGACTGGGATACCGCGGCTGAGCGCCTCGACCGCCTGAACGCCCAAGCCGAAGATTCCGGCCTTTGGGCCGATCCGGCCAAGGCGCAGAAGGTCATGCGCGAACGCCAGACACTCGACAAACAGGTCAAGACCTATCTTTCGCTCGAGGGCGGGCTCGACGACGCCTTGACGCTGATCGAACTTGGCGAAGACGAGGGCGATGCCGCCTCGATCGCCGAAGGCGAAGCGATGGTCGTCGCGCTCAGGGCGCGTGTTGCCAAGCAGGAGGTCGAAGCGCTCTTGTCGGGGGAAGCCGACGGCAACGATGCCTACCTCGAAGTTCACGCCGGTGCAGGTGGCACCGAGAGCCAGGACTGGGCGCAAATGCTCGCACGCATGTACATGCGGTTCGCTGAGCGGCGCGGCTATAAGGTTCGTCTTGTCGAAGAGAGCCCCGGCGAAGAAGCGGGTCTTAAGTCTGTGACCTTGGAGATCACAGGCGATAACGCCTACGGCTGGCTCAAGACCGAGACAGGTGTTCACCGATTGGTGCGCATCTCTCCGTTCGACTCGAACGCGCGGCGTCACACCAGCTTTGCATCGGTTTGGATCTATCCCGTCGTCGACGACAACATCGAGATCGACGTTGCCGAAAGCGACTGCCGCATCGACACATACCGTGCGAGTGGAGCAGGCGGCCAGCACGTCAACACAACCGATTCAGCCGTGCGGATTACCCATGTACCAACCGGCATCGTCGTCGCCTGCCAGGAAGAACGATCACAGCACAAGAACCGCGCGAAGGCCTGGACGATGCTGCGCGCCCGGTTGTACGAACTCGAACTGAAGAAGCGGGAAGAAAAAGCCAACGCTGAACAGGCATCCAAGACAGATATCGGCTGGGGTCACCAGATCAGGTCCTATGTTCTGCAACCCTACCAACTCGTCAAAGACGTTCGCACCGGCGTAGAGAGCGGAAATCCCGGAGCCGTTCTCGACGGTGACCTCGAACCCTTCATCGAGGCAGCGCTGGCACGCAGGATCAAGGGTGGGGCCGAGCAGGTGATCGAGGACCTCGATTAGTCAGGGCTCCACGACGCGATATCGGTCAGGGAACTTCCGCCTGAAAAGACACCCAGGCCTTTGGGTCTTGGCTCACCCTCAGGCGCGCAATCGGGGCCACGCTGCAAGCCGCGCCAGACAGTCCTGCATGTCGGCCTGCGTGCCGGCGTAGGACAAGCGAATGAACTGTTGGCCGCGACGCTCGTCGAAGTCGAGCCCGGATGTCGCAGCAATGCCCGCCTCGTCGAGCATTGCGCGGCAGAAACCCAGACTGTCATCAGTCAGGTGCGAGACGTCGACATAGAGATAGAACGCCCCATCTGCCGGCACGACATTGCCGAGACCCAGCCCCCTCAACCCATCAAGCAAGGTGTCGCGGTTCAATCGGTAGCGCGCGCGATTGGCCTCGAGTTCATCGGTTGCGTCGAAGGCGGCAAGGGCTGCAACCTGAGAGACCGTCGGTGCGGCGATGTAAAGATTTTGCGTAAGGCGTTCCATCGTCTGGACCATGGCCTCCGGCACGACCATCCATCCAACGCGCCATCCGGTCATGGAAAAATACTTCGAGAAGCTGTTGATCACGACGACCTGGTCCGAGATCGCCAGCGCCGTCTGCTCAGCCTGACCGTAGCTCAGCCCGTGGTAGATCTCATCCGAAATGAACCAGACCCCACGGGCTTGAGCACATCTGACGAGAGCCTCGAGGCGATCTGGCGTCAGCATGGTGCCCGTCGGATTATTGGGGCTTGCAAGCAGCACGCCCGCGATGCCGTCACGATCAATCGAGGCCGACAGATCCTCGACGCTCGGCATCCAACGATTGTGCGGCCCGGTCTCGATGAGTGTCGGCGCCAGGTCGAGAGCGCGCATGATCTGGCGATAGCACGGGTACCCTGGCGACGGCAGCGCGACGCGATCACCCGCATTGAACAAAGCAATGAAGGCCAGCACGAACCCAGCAGACGATCCGCTCGTGATGACAACGCGCGCGGGATCGACGTCGACGCCATAGCGCTCGCCATAGGAACGTGCGATCCGCGCGCGCAGCTCCGGCATTCCAAGCGCCACCGTGTAACCGAGCTTGTCCGATGCAATCCGGTTTGCCGCAGCTTCGCGCGCCTTCAGGGGCGCAGGCGTGCCGGGTTGGCCGACTTCCATATGAACAACCGTCTCGCCGCGCGCTTCGGCCGCAGCGGCAGCAGACATGACATCCATGACCAGGAACGAGCCAATCCTGCAGCGGTCGGACAGCGTCCGAAGCAGGCGGCCAGGCGGGACTTGCATGGGCTTAAACCTCAAGATCTCGTGATCAGGATCGATCACGCTTTTGGCGCATCCGATCGGCATCGGTGCGTGACGGGCCCGAACTGGTGCGCGCAAGCGCGAAGCGCAACTGCGTGTCGCGGCCCGCACCAAATCAGTTGGACACATTGGAGGCGATCAGACGAAACGGCCAGCGTCGTGCTCCACGCCGCTACGTCGCATCGTCGTGACACACAATGGCCGCAAACTGAAACTGGTTTCAGGCGACGTCAGGTGCGAAAGTGTGCCGGCCGTGGGAATGGCGCGAGGTGCGTAGACCGAGGGTCGGCGAGTGGTCCATCTATCGCCAGGGCGGTCGCGTTCGGCTGTGGGCTGGTCGCCTTACGTCGGGGGCAGCCGGTCGCGGCTGCACCCTGCCGTTCCAGAAGCCCTATCGGTCACATCGGGCATCAGCTCTGCAAACCGAACATCGATCAAACGTTGAGGGGCGCAAACATGACGAGCATCAAGGCGAGCAAGCGAACCCCGATTCACGTCATGCTGCTCGCAGCGGCCCTTGCACTGAGCGCCTTGCTTGCGAACCCGACGCCCGTTCAAGCTCAAGGCATCCCGTTGATCCGGGATACCGAGACCGAGCAGCTGCTGCAGGACTATGCCGATCCAATCTTTCGCGCTGCGGGCTTCGAAAAAGGCAGGATCAAGGTCCGAATTGTTCGATCACGGATTTTCAATGCCTTCGTCATCGACGGCCTTAACGTCTACGTCCACACAGGCGCGATCCAGGAATCGGAGACGCCCAATCAGTTGATCGGCGTCATTGCGCACGAGGCGGGCCACATCGATGGTGGCCACATGGCAGCGCTACGAACGCGCATCCAACGTGACCAGACGCGGCTGCTGTTGATGCGCATCCTCGGAATCGGTGCGGCCATTGCCACCGGGTCCGCCGCTGCCGCGGTCGCCGGGGACGAATTGGTCCTGCGGTCATTGCTTGCAGAGCGGCGCGCGCAGGAAGGCGCTGCCGATCTTGCCGGGATGAAATTCCTCAACGCGACGCGTCAGTCGGGACGGGGGATGCTCGAGACGTTTGAACGGTTTGCACGGCAGGAGTTCGTCTCTGAATCGAGCCAGGATCCGTTCGTCCGCTCCCACCCCGTCGCAGCGCAGCGCCTTGGCACGTTACGCCAACTCGTCGAGACGAGCCCACACTTTGAGCGCCGCGATCCCCCAGAACTCCAGCTTCGGCACGACCTCGTCAGAGCAAAGATTTCCGGTTATCTCGACTCGCCCGCGGCGACGTTTGGCCGCTATCCAAGATCCGACACCAGTTTGCCGGCACAGTACGGGCGGGCGATCGCCGCGTTTTTTGCAGGTGGTGGCCGCGGCTACGAGAGCGCAGCGCCGTTGATCGACGAGCTCGTCCGCCAGCAGCCCAACAATGCCTATTTCCACGAGCTGCGCGCTGAGCTTTTGAGCCGGACCGGGAGGGCGCGCGAGGCCATCCCACACTATCGCAGAGCCCTGTCGCTGGCTGGCAATCAACCCTTGATGCAGATCCGCCTTGCATCTGCCCAGCTTCTCGGTCAACCGGGCAGTGAAGCGGAGGTCATCGCCCTGCTCGAGCGCGTCGTCTCACGCGATCGTGAGCCAGAGGCTTACCGCACGCTGGCCGAGGCCTATTATAAGGTTGGCCGCCGTCCGGAGGCTGACGCTGTCACGGCGCTTGCGCGTCTGGAGAATGGAGATGTTGCCGCAGCAAAATCGTTCGCTCAGCGTGCCAAAGCCGCCTTGCCAGCTGGCTCTCCGTATATCCGGCGCATGAACGACGTCCTCTTCTTTGCCGAGCAGAATTAGGGCTTTTTTGCGCGCCGAAGTCTGCTCAAAACACAGTTCGGAATTCCTGAGACGCGAGTGACTGGCGTACGATCGCACCACACGTGTCTTGGAGCAATCTGACCAAACCAACACATCGGCGCGCTCGCCAGGGTGATGTCCGAGCCCACAAACGAGGAATATCCCCATGGGTTCCAACAACGAGACGTGGCTGACCGCTTTCACACGACCAACGACCCCCATGATTGCGACGGTCGCGGTCGCCCTGGTCGTCGGGCTCGCTTTTTTTGCCACAGGCCGTCGCGACACACCTGTCGAGGTCGCCCAAGCCACCAATTCGGCAACGTCCACCCCGCCTTCGACACAGCCCGAGCAAGCCGCAGCGCCACCAGTGGCCGTTGCAGAGGCCGGCGCGGAACAGCCCGCAGCCGCGACGGCCGAGACCACTGCCGCAGCGGAAGCAACCAAACCCGCGTTCGATGAAACACAAACGGCTGCGATCGAAGCGATCGTGCGTACCTACCTGCTCGAGAAGAATCCTGAGCTCCTGATTGAGATCAGCCAAGAGCTCGAGCGCCGTCAGATGGAAAAACAAGGTGCCGAGCAGCGCGGGCTCATCTTGAGCAAAGCCGACGCACTTTATCGCACACCAACGGACTACGTGTTCGGCAACCGCGACGGCGACGTCAGCGTGATCGAGTTCTTCGACTACAACTGCAGCTGGTGCCGGCGCGCCGTCGAGCAGGTTCAGGCGCTTGCAGAGGGTGATCCAAACGTCCGCATCGTCATGAAAGAGTTTCCAATCTTCGGCGAGCATTCGACGTTCGCAGCCAAGGCCGCCATGGCCTCGATGGAACAGGGAAAATATTGGCCGTTTCACGTTGCGTTGATGAGCCAGGAGCGCGTGACAACGGACAACGTTCTCAAAATCGCTGAAAGCGTCGGCATCGACGTCGAGCGTCTGAAAAAAGAAATGGAAAATCCCAAGTACGACGCAGCGATCGCCGAGACCCAAAGTCTTGCCGAGACGCTGGGAATCCAAGGAACCCCGGCGTTCATCGTCGATACGACGGTCAACATGGGGTTCGTGCCAGCCGCTGGGCTCAAGGCCATGGTGAGCAGTGTCCGCGAGGCCGGTTGCCAAGCCTGCTGATCAATCTACGCCGCCACGGTGTCATGCGGCGACTGTGCCCGCGCGGTGCCACACGGCGAGCCTCAGCGGCCAGGTGCTACCGCGGAAGCGTTCGGGTTCCGACGGAGCACGTCGTAGTTGAGGGCGATCGCGGTCACGACCCAGGCAAGATAGGGCAAGAACAAGAGCGCTGCGGTTTGGCTCACGGGCCACGCCGCGGCGATGAAGCCGAGGATGGTGATCAGCATCAAGATGGCATCGGCGAGCGCGAGCCCGATTCGCTTCATGCCAAACATGATCCAGGACCAGGCGGCGTTGAAGACGAGGTTGGCCCCCCAGAACGCGATCGCAAGCCCAAACCCTTCGCTCGTCCAAACGAGCCAGCCCGCAATCGCGATCATGATGTAGAGCGTGCCCCAGACGACGGGAAACGCCCAGTTCGGTGGCGTCCAGCTCGGCTTGTCGAGCGACTCGTACCAAGCACCGGGAGCAAAGATTGCACCCGTCGATGCGGTGACGAACACCAATGCGAAAAAGCTCGCGAATTCCAGATATTCGGTCATGCGTCGTCACTTTCCGGTTAGCCGGGCGTCGACGACGGTCGAGGCTCCGCGGTCAGGCACGGCGGTCGAGGACTGCGATGAAGAACCCATCCGTGCCATGGCGACGTGGTGTCAAGAGCAGCGTGTTGTCGCGTCCATCGGCTGAGACGGGCGCTGCTGCGCTGAAGACGCTCACGTCGGCCCAGGCTTGCGCGTGTGGGCGCACCTTGAATTCCGGCCGATCGCGCAGAAAGGTCGTGATTTGATCAATGTTTTCCTCCGGCAGCACGGAGCACGTGACGTAGACCAGCCGCCCGCCAGGCTTCACGAGGCTAGCACCGCGAGCGAGCACAGCGCGCTGTTCTTCGATACGCGTTGCGAGAGCCTGAGGGCTCAAGCGCCATTTCGCATCGGGCTTTCGCCGCCAGGTCCCGGACCCGCTGCACGGCGCGTCCAAGAGAACGCAATCGAAGCGGGCTCCGAATACGTCGAGCTGAGCCTCGTCGCCGGCCTCCAGCACTTGGACGTTGCGAACGCCGGCCCTGCGAATGCGCTCGAAAATCGGCCGAAGCTGCACGCGATCGCGATCGTAGGCATAAAGCTGGCCGGTGTTCGACATTTGGGCGCCAATCGCGAGCGTCTTGCCACCGGCGCCGGCACAAAGGTCAAGCACCTGCTCGCGCGGCCCTGCGCCACTCAGCAGAGCGGCAATCTGGCTGCCTTCGTCCTGAACCTCGAACCAGCCCCGTCCATGGATCGCGTCAGCCTCGATGTTCGGCATCCGCACCGCCCCGGCTGTCACCGGGATCCTTACCCCGACGGGTGATAGCGTCGTCGCAACGGCGCCGTACTTCTCCAGCGCCGAAAGCACCTTATCTCGCGTTGCCTTCAAAAGGTTGGCCCGCACGTCGAGCGGCGCGCGCGCTGCGAAGGCATCTCCCTCGGCAACGGCCTCGGCACCGAACGCCCGGTCGAGCGAAGCCATCAGCCAATCGGGCACGTTGGCGCGCACCCAGTCCGGCGCATCGGCCGACAGCTCGGTTCTCAGGTTCTTGGCTTCGGCATCGGTCAGGGGCGGCGGCGCATGTCCAGTGCCATCGACGGCTTGGGCAAGATCGTCGAGGCTCAGCCCCAGGGCTTGGCAGGCTACCGCAAGCACGAGTGCGCGCGGCGTCTCTGAGCCCATCCGGGCAGCCGACGAGGCGCGCCGGCGCAACACGTCATAGACGAGGTTGCCGATGACGGCCCGATCCCCAGACCCGGCGAACCGGTGCGCCTTTGCCCAATCGGCGAGCGCGAGCGCAACCGGCCGGTGGCGCGCCAGCACATCCTCGACGATCTCGATGGCAGCGGCGATGCGTGCCCCAGTCTTCACAAGCAACTCACCTTTCGATCTCGAACACGCGGCGCTCAGACGCCGTAGCGAAACACGTTGAGGGTCAATACGACCCACATCAAAGCCAACACAGCAGCTCCCAAGAGGTAGGCACTTGCTCGGATGACCACGGTCATGTCTGCAAGATGTGCGACGCTCTGAATGCCGCGTGCCAGAACGAAAACCCACGCGAGCGCGAACAGTGTGACGTCGGCGCTCCGCGTCACCACGGCAAACGCGCAGACCGCAAAGAACAGGACCGGCAGCTCGAACTGGTTCTTGAAACTGCGCGAGGCAAGCTCAGCCGGGCGCTCCCAGTCATGATCCTGTGCGTGCTTCATGTCCTCCGGCTGGCGGCCTTGAACCTTCATGGAATGACGCCGACGCGTGGCGAGAACGATCAGGATCGCAAACGTGAGAAGGACTTGCGCCAGCACCGGCAGCAGCATCAGGTTCTGGGACAAACGCATCAGGCTCCCGCCAATCTCCATGTCGCGGCGCTGCTGGCGCCAGACGCATCGTCCTCTTGCTGCGGGACGATGGGTCCGAACCCAGCGAGGGGCTGGGCTCGAAGCACATGACGCGCCGTCCAAACATGGCCGGCCGCCTTCGCCTCTCAAACGCTGCCAGGGTAATTCGGGCTCTCGCGCGTGACGGTCACGCCATGCGGATGGCTTTCGCGCATGGCTGCCGGCGAGATTCGAACGAAACGGGCTTTCGCCTGCAGTTCCTCGATTGTACCCGCACCGACGTAGCCCATGCCCGCGCGCAGGCCACCGACGAGTTGGTGGAGCACATTGCCGACGGGACCCTTGTACGGAACCTGCCCCTCGATGCCCTCAGGCACGAGCTTGAGCGTGTCACTCACCTCCTGCTGGAAGTACCGGTCAGCCGACCCGCGCGCCATGGCGCCGACCGAGCCCATGCCGCGATAGGACTTGTAGGTCCGGCCCTGGTACAGGTAGGTCTCGCCTGGCGCTTCATCGGTGCCTGCAAGCAGCGAGCCGATCATCACGCAGTCCGCGCCGGCTGCAATTGCCTTCGTCACATCGCCCGAATATTTGACCCCACCGTCGGCGATGACGGGAACCGAGCGCTTCTTGGCGACCTCAACACAGTCCATGATGGCTGTCAGCTGCGGTACGCCCACGCCGGCAACCACACGTGTCGTGCAGATCGAGCCGGGCCCGATTCCAACCTTGATCGCATCGGCGCCCGCATCGATCAGCGCTTGCGTTGCTTCCGCGGTCGCGACATTTCCTGCGATCACTTGCGTGCTGTTCGACATCTTCTTGATGCGCGCGACGGCCTCGATCACCTTGATCGAGTGACCGTGCGCGGTATCGACGACGATGAGGTCACATCCCGCGCCGACCAGCCGCTCGGTCCGCTCGAAGCCGTCGTCACCGACCGTCGTCGCGGCCGCGACCCTAAGGCGGCCCTGCTCGTCTTTGCAGGCATTCGGGTGGCGCTGAGCTTTCTCGATGTCCTTCACGGTGATCAGACCAACGCAACGGAACGCCTCGTCAACAACCAGTAGTTTTTCGATACGATGCTGGTGGAGCAGGCGTTTGGCTTCATCGCGGGAGACGCCGGGGCGCACAGTCACAAGGTTCGCCTTGGTCATCAGGTCCGCGACGGACTGGGTTGGATCGGTCGCAAAGCGAACGTCGCGGTTCGTGAGGATGCCAACGAGCTTGCCGCCGGATTGCGTGACTGGAATGCCGGAGATGCCGTGCCGCTCCATCAAATGCCAGGCATCCTCGAGTGTGGCATCTGGTGAGATCGTCACCGGATTGACGACCATGCCGCTCTCGAACTTCTTGACGGCCTCAACCTCCATCGCCTGTTTTTCCGGGGAGAGGTTGCGGTGGACCACACCGATGCCGCCAGCCTGCGCCATGGCAATCGCGAGGCGCGCTTCTGTCACCGTATCCATCGCCGAGGAGATGATCGGGATATTGAGGCCAACCGTGCGCGTCACACGGCTTACCACCGAGACGGCCCCAGGCATGATGCTCGAGGCTTGCGGCACAAGCAGCACGTCGTCGAACGTGAGCCCGACGTTGGTGACCCGGTCGATGCGGTTCAAGTTGTCTGAACGGTCATGCATGGGCGCGCTCCTGGATCATCGGGGCCGGCAGAGCGCTCGAACAGTCGACCGATCGGGCCCAGCCCGCTGAGATCGCAACGCACCTACCACGCGGCTCGGATCAGGCAAAGCACTTCACGGTGGCATGATTGCTCCAGGAGGCGCGGCGTTTTGGCGACAGGGCTGTTCGGCGCAGCGGCAGCCGGCGGCCCGAGGGTTGTTCTCAGCGGCGAACAGGCTCAGTAGCAGGGCCTGCGCTGGTCACTGAGCACGAAACTGAACCAATGCTCGCAGGTTTATCCACATCGGTCCTGGTTGCCATCGCGATTGCAGCAGCAATGGCCGCCACGTCCGTGTTCATCATATTCTACCATGATCGCAAGCACGATCAGCTCGATCAGTGGATCGACTTTTCGTTCTCAGGAACGACGCTGCGTCAAGCGCTCGGCTACTACCGCTTCATGGCAGTGTCGATGCTCGTATTCTATGTCCTGTTCACGTGCTCTTGCGTCTTCCTCCAATGGCAAGGACACGTCATTTTCAAGATCGAAGGCGTGCCCCAACTGGCAGGGCCAATCTCAACCAGCCTGTTCGCGCTCGACCTTGTGCTACGCGGTGGCTTTTTCGATGTGATGGAACACTTCGACCTGAGTGTTTCGCCGGTGGCGATGAACATCGGCGCACCCTGGTTCGTGATCTATGCCTTTGTTTTCCGCATGTACTACGCTCTATCTCTAATCAAGATCCTGCTCTCGTTTGCCTGGATCTACGGCAAGATCAGGCGTGCGCGGCAGGCGATGGAGGGCCAGTCGCTCGACGGCAGGCGGGTCGAGCGCCGGCGCGGCGCGGCACCAATCCTACCCTGACATTGCAGCCCGTGCTCAACGGAGCAACCGGGAAACGTCGCCCACAGAACATCGGCCGCATGACACGGGCGACGTCGGTGCGCGCCGTCGCCCAATCCGCTCCCGGGACGGGGCTCTACGTCCGGACCCGGTTTCCTTGGCGCTGAATTCCCCCTAAAGAGCAGCGCCCGACCTCCATTTCGCGATCGCCCGTCGTGGCGCACCGACCCCATGACCTCTGGACCTATCTCATGAAATTCACGCTGTCCTGGCTCAAGGATCATCTCGACACCGAAGCAAGCCTCGTTGACATCGAACGCACGCTGTCCTCGATCGGCCTCGAGGTCGACGATCTCGTCGACCCGGCGGCCTCGCTCGGTGCCTTCACCATCGCGCGGGTGATCGAGGCGCGCCAGCATCCAGACGCCGACAAGCTGCGGGTCTGTCAGGTCGAGGTGGCGCGCGGCGCAGATGCCGTCGAAGTTGTCTGCGGCGCGCCCAATGCCAGAAGCGGCATGGTCGGTGTGTTCGCGCCGCTCGGCACGTTCATCCCTGGCACCGGTATCACGCTCGAGAAGCGGCCCGTGCGCGGGATCGTGTCGAACGGCATGCTCGTCTCCGAGCGCGAACTCGAACTGTCCGATGACCACGAGGGCATCATCGATCTCGACCCCGGTCTCGCCGAGCGCGTGGGCGAGCGCTACATCGACGTGATGGGGCTCGCCGACCCGGTGTTCGAGGTCGCGATCACGCCCAATCGCCCGGACTGCACGGGGGTCAGAGGGATTGCGCGCGACCTCGCGGCTGCCGGTCTTGGTACACTGAAGCCGGCACCAAAGCTTGGTCCCGTCGACGGCGACTTCGATTGTCCCGTACCGATCGAACTGCGCTTCGAGGCCGGTGCTGCAAGCGCTTGTCCGGTCTTTGCCGGGCGTTACATCCGAGGTGTCGCCAATGGTCCATCGCCGGCTTGGCTGCAGCGCCGGCTGCGGGCCGTCGGCCTGCGCCCCATCTCCGCCCTCGTCGATGTGACAAACTACATCTCGATGGATCGCGGCCGTCCGCTGCACGTTTACGACGCTGACAAGCTGTCGGGCACCATTTACGCGCGCCTCGGCCGAACCGGTGAAACGTTCGCAGCACTCGACGATCGGACCTACGAGGTCGACGACGAGATGTGCGTGATCGCCGACGGCAGTGGAGTGCTAGGGCTCGGTGGAATCATCGGTGGGGAGTCGACCGGGTGCACGAACGAGACACGCAACGTTCTGATTGAGTGCGCCTACTTCGATCCGAAGCGGATTGCGGCGACAGGGCGCCGGATCGGGATCCAGACCGATGCTCGCTATCGCTTCGAGCGTGGCGTCGACCCGGAGTTCGTCGAGGGCGGCCTCGATCTCGCAACTCAGATGATCGTCGATCTCTGTGGTGGGACGCCGTCACGCCGATTGATCGCTGGGCAGCCACCGCAGGGGCGCAAAACGATCACGCTCGACGTCGCTCGGATTGCCAAGCTCACCGGCCATGACGTGCCCAATCCCGAGATTGAAAGAATCCTCGAAGCCTTAGGGTTTGATGTCACCAAGCAGCCTGGCGGTGTTCTTGTGGTGACGACGCCAAGCTGGCGGCCTGACATCGAGGCGCCAGCCGATCTCGTCGAAGAAGTGATCCGCATCGTCGGCCTCGATCAAGTCAAACCGACACCACTTGAGCGGATGCATGGCGTCACCCGTGCCGTCCTGACCGACCAGCAGCGGCGCGCGCGAACGACGCGGCGCCTGCTCGCGGGCCGCGGCCTCACCGAGGTCGTGACGTGGTCCTTCATCCCGGACGAACAGGCGGCGCTATTTGGCGGCTCGCGGCAAGACCTGAAGCTTGCAAACCCGATCTCAGCCGACTTGTCGACAATGCGACCTGGGCTGCTGCCGGGCCTGCTGACGGCAGCTCAGCGCAACCGCAATCGGGGCTTTGCCGACGTCGCGATGTTCGAAATCGGTCAGGCCTATACGGGTACGGAGGAGACGGGTCAGCTGCTGCTCGCCTCGGGCGTGCGGGCGGGCAGCGCCAAAGCGACGGCACGGGGGCGTGACTGGGCCACGAAGGCTGCTTCTGTCGACGTCTTCGACGTCAAGGGCGACGTCATGGATGCGCTGTCTGCCATCGGGATTGATGTCGCCAGCGTCCAGATCACGCGCGACGCACCGGCTTGGTACCATCCGGGCCGATCGGGCGTTATCCGCCGCGGGCCGAAGCTCGTGCTCGCAACGTTCGGTGAGATCCACCCCTCGATCGTCGCAGCGCTCGACCTCGATGCGCCGATGGTTGGGTTTGAGATTGCGCTGAGCGCCCTTCCACCGGAAAAGCGCAAGGCGCGCGCCCGGCCAGCCTTGCGTGCCTCGACCTTGCTGCCCGTGCGGCGCGACTTTGCCTTCGTCGTAGAGGCGGAGGTCAAGGCCGCGGCCATTCTTAAGGCCGCTCTTGGCGCGGACAAAGCGCTGGTCGCGGATGCGGTCGTATTCGACGTTTTCACAGGCGGATCGCTCGGCGCCGGCCAAAAGTCGGTTGCCATCGAGGTGACACTGCAGCCGGGCGACGCGACGCTGACCGATGCCGAGATCGAAGCAGTGTCAAAAAAGATCATCGCAGCCGTGCGCAAAGCAACGGGCGGCGAGGTGCGCGGGTAGCGCCGTCAGAGAGCCGTCAGAGATCGGTGACACCGGAAGCCCGAGCCGGTGCAGACGGCACGGCTTTTTGTGGCATTTGGGGCTTGCGACGCGTCTGCGCTGGCGGCGGATCGTCATCCGGCACGAGCCCAGGGCGGGTCGAAGGCGGCGCGGCGACGCTTGATTCTGGCGGATCCACGCCTTGCTGCTCTGCCCATTCGACGACCAATGCGATCATCTGGTTGCCGAGCTCGATTGCCGAATACGTCGACGTGGTCACTTTCCCGCCGTCCTCGCAGGCTCCGTTGGCAATTGCGATTTTCAATCCGCTGTCGGATTGTGATATCGGCCGCCGCTCGATCGCGTTGCGTCCGCGACACGTCGTTGTATGGTCAGCGAGCAAACGGTCCAGTCCAGCGACAGCAGCGAGGTCCGATCTGGCAAGCACCATCAGGCCGCCAACGACACCGTTCGCGTAACGCCAGTTGACCGGGAAATGCGTGAAAATGTTGCGGTCGGCGGCCAAGATTTCGTAACGCTCGGTCGCGCCTGCGAGATAGCGCACCGCATACTCCATGGTCTCGGCACGATCGAGTTTGCGCTGCCCCGTTGCGGCAGACTGGTTCGGTGTGCGCCCGGGTCCAAACGCTCCTCCGCCCGAGGCGACAGGCGCACGCTGCGACCAACTGACGAAGCACCGCGCCACCATCTGGGTCGCAGCGTTCGTACCGCGCAGGCTGAAAGAGTCAGCGCCTTGGTTGGTTCTGATCGTCATCACGCGGCCGCGCATGATCGCCTGAATGCGGTCGAGCGACTGGCCGAGCGTAATGAAAACGTCCTGCCCGCTGAACAGGCCATTTCCATTCAACACGGTGCGATTATCGACGAGGAGTATAACGGGAAACTCTTGCTCGCTGCGATTTGGAAAGTTGGCACTCCAGAAGCGCAGGATCCAGTCACCGTTCGCGCGCGCAATGATGCCCACCCGTGTCCCGCTCTGATAGGATGCCACCGCCTCGCAGTGGTTGAATTGACCACTGATCGTGGCGGCCTGGATCAGCCAGTTCCCCGAAGACCCGAACCTGTGAAAGACCCGATTGTCGTTTTGAGCTTGCGCCGCTGCCGTGCTCGCCCCTGCGATCACCGAGCCCACCAGGGAGCAAATGATCGCGGAAAATGTTAGCATCGACGCTGCTCGCCGCATCGGTGAACTCCTCTTGACATCGAGGTGGCAGTCGACTGGCAGCGACCACGCGCGCCTCATTCTGCAGTAAACCTAACAATCTTTTCCATTATGTGAAGACTGTTCTGCATCGGACACCGCGTCGGGAGCCAGCCAATTGCGCGGCGGGACGTGCACGCCGCGACATCGCCAACGCTCCACGCGACAACTTCGGCCGCCGTCGCTATAACGCGCCCTCGAACCCGTCGGGAGCCGCGCGCATGAGCACCACCGCACCAGAAATCACGCCAGAACTCGTCGCCGAGCACGGCATCACGGCTGATGAATACCGGCGCCTGCTCGAGATCCTCGACGGGCGCGTGCCGACATTGACCGAACTCGGCATCTTCTCTGTCATGTGGTCCGAGCACTGCTCTTACAAGTCCTCGCGTATCTGGCTGAGAACGCTGCCAACGACCGGCTCCAAGGTGATCCAGGGGCCTGGGGAGAATGCAGGCGTCGTCGACCTTGGCGACGGCGATTGCGCCGTCTTCAAGATGGAAAGCCACAACCATCCCTCATTCATCGAGCCGTACCAGGGGGCAGCGACGGGTGTCGGCGGCATCATGCGCGATGTCTTCACGATGGGCGCGCGCCCGGTCATGAACCTCAACGCCTTGCGCTTCGGCGATCCCGATCACCCCAAGACCCGCCACCTTGTATCTGGCGTCGTTGCCGGCATCGGCGGCTATGGGAACTGCGTCGGCGTGCCGACGGTTGGCGGAGAGGTCAACTTCGACCCAGCCTACAACTCCAACATCCTCGTCAACGCCATGTGCGTTGGCCTCGCCAAGACTGACAAGATTTTCTATTCGGCCGCCAAAGGTGTTGGCCTCCCCGTCGTCTATGTTGGCTCGAAAACCGGCCGCGACGGCATCCATGGCGCGACCATGGCGTCGGCCGAATTCGACGACAAAAGCGAAGAAAAACGGCCGACCGTTCAGGTCGGTGACCCATTCACGGAAAAGCTTTTGATCGAAGCCTGCCTGGAGTTGATGGCGTCGGACGCCATCATTGCCATTCAGGACATGGGTGCAGCGGGCCTCACATCCTCGACATCGGAAATGGCCGACAAGGGCGGCGTCGGCATCACGCTTGACCTGGACCTCGTACCCCAGCGCGAGACCGGCATGACCGCCTATGAGATCATGCTGTCCGAGAGCCAGGAACGTATGCTGATGATCCTGAAGCCAGGGCGTGAGCCAGAGGCCGAGGCGATCTTTCGCAAATGGGGTCTCGACTTCGCGGTCATCGGCTCGACGACCGAGACTGGCCGCCTCGTGATCAAGCGGAATGGACGAATCGAAGCCGACCTGCCCGTCGACCGGCTCGCGAATTCCGCGCCGGTCTACGAGCGCCCCTGGGTCGAGACAGCAAGGCCGAAGCAGATCCTGCCGGAATGGGTCGCAGCACCGAAAACAGGTTTCGCCGAGGTGCTCGTGACGATGATGGGGTCACCGCATCTTTGCTCGCGGCGGTGGGTCTTTGAGCAGTACGACCACATGGTGATGGGCGACACCGTCCAGCGGCCCGGCGGCGACGCGGCCGTCGTACGTGTCCATGGAACGACGAAGGCGATCGCTGCGACCTGCGATGTGACGCCGCGCTACGTTCTTGCTGATCCCGAAGAAGGCGCCTGCCAAGCGGTCGCCGAAACGTGGCGCAACCTGACGGCGGTTGGCGCAGACCCGATCGCGATCACGGACAACATGAATTTCGGTTCTCCCGAACGGCCCGAAATCATGGGCCAGTTCGTTGGCGCCGTTCGAGGAATCGCGCGCGCCTGTGCCGCTCTCGATTATCCCGTCGTCTCGGGCAACGTGTCGCTTTACAATGAGACCAATGGCCGGGCCATTCTGCCGACACCTGCCATCGGCGGCGTAGGCCTGATCCCCGATCATGCCCAAATGGCGAAACTCAAGCTTGAGAGGCAAGGTGATCTTCTGATCCTGCTCGGCGCTGAAAGCGGCCATCTCGGTCAGTCGCTCTATCAGCAGGCCTTCGCTGGCGGCCTCGCCGGCGCCCCGCCGCCTGTTGATCTTGAGGCTGAACGCAAAGTCGGCAATTTCGTTCGTGGACTGATCCGTGACAGGAGCGTGTCGGCCGTACATGACGTTTCTGACGGCGGCCTGCTGGTCGCAATCGCGGAGATGGCGCTTGCGGGAGATAAGGGTGTGCGGCTGTTTGCCTACGAGGGCAGGCTTCCAGCGCATGCGATCTGGTTTGGCGAAGACCAAGGCCGCTATGTCATCTCGACTGAGCCAAATTCGGCCGATGCCGTGATTGATCGCGCGCGGCTGATCGGCGTACCAGCCAGGATCATCGGCGTTGTGGAGGGTGATTCGATCGCACTTCCGGGCGAGACGCCGCTTCCTCTCGCGCGACTGCGCGACGCGCACGAAGGATGGTTTCCAGCGTTCATGGACGGCTGATCGCACGCGATGGCTGGGCCACCGACTCCGGGAGTTCCATGCCCGAGGCCGGCGCGGCAGACTGGGGCCTCTCAGATCGACAAGGCGTTGCAAACTCGAGCGGCGCTGGCCCGACATACTGGACGCGGACACGTGTGATACCATGCTGCGCAAAGCCGAGCGCGTCGGCTGCGGCCTTCGATACGTCGATGATGCGGCCCCGCTTGAAGGGTCCGCGATTGTTGACGCGCACCAGAACGGTGCGGCCGTTCGCAAGATTGGTAACACGCACAAACGATGGCATCGGCAGCGTCGGATGGGCGGCTGTCATCGAGGCTTGATCATAAAGCTCGCCATTCGCGGTCGGCTTGCCGTGAAAGCCCTCGCCGTACCAGGACGCTTCGCCGATCTCGTCGTACTGCGGGTTCTCGGCAGGCACATAGGTGATGCCGGCAACAGTATAAGGGGTGCCGATCTTGCGACGGGGGCTTGCCCCCACTGTACACGGCGCCGTGCCACCGTTGGGAGCAGGTGCCACACGCGGCGCCGGTGGCGCGGGGCGCACAGTCGTCGTCCACGCGCCGATCGCATCCGTCGTCGGCCCCGATCGCGCGTTGGCCGTCCCGCCCTCGATGCCTGCAAGGCCCGCCCAAAGACAGGTAGCCGCTACGATGCGCAGATTGGCGGTCTGCCTGTGCCGTCGGGGCGCCTCGCAGTCGGCGACCGCGTGCGGCTTCACACTTGGTGTCCCAGTCACATCGCCCCCCGACGACCAACGAGCCCGACAGCTTTTTCGCAGATCAATTGCGACCTATATAGAGGTCTTGAACACCAGTCCCCAGCCGGAGCCCAACGCATGGCCATGGATGCCACAGAAATCGAGCGCCTGATCAAAGCGGCACTGCCTGATGCCCGCATCGAGATCAAGGATCTCGCAGGCGACGGAGACCATTACGCAGCTCACGTCGTCTCATCAGCGTTCAAAGGAAAAACGCGCGTTCAGCAGCATCAAATGGTCTATCAGGCACTCGAGGGCCGCATGGGCGGGGTACTGCACGCCCTCGCCCTGACCACGGCTGCGAGCGACTGACGCGGCAGTGCGTTGAGTAGCGTGTGGCGACAGGTCCGATACGGCATAGGAGCCAACCGAGCGACAAGCTCGATTGACAGGCGCACCGGTGCCTTTCAATGATCGCGGCCAATGCATCGCTCGCCATGCATGGCCACTTGTGTGCAGAAATCTCAGGCAGGCGGCCTTGACCCGCCTTGGCAGAGGATCACCCCGATGACGCAAATCGCACCCGGACAGGACGTTCAGGATTGGATCCGCTCGACCGTCGCCTCCAATGACGTCGTGCTCTTCATGAAAGGCACGCAACGCTTCCCGCAGTGCGGGTTCTCAGCCCAGGTCGCCCAGATCGTGGCGCTGCTTGGCGTCGATGCGAAAGACGTCAATGTCCTCGAAGACATGGGCATTCGCGAGGGCGTCAAGGCGTACGCCAACTGGCCGACGATCCCTCAGCTTTACGTGAAGGGTGAATTCATTGGCGGCTGCGACATCGTTCGCGAGATGTATGAGACGGGCGAATTGCAGCAGCTTCTCGAGCAGAAGGGCGTTGCGTTCGATAAGCCGACTGCGATCGCCTGACCGCGCGGCCGCGGAGGCTCCCGCGCGGATCGTCCGCCGCCGTCTTGAATTTGTCGCCCTGGTCGTTCACGACGGCCAGGGCTTTTTGTTGGGTTCGCGGTTTTGGATCAAACATTCAGCAAGACTGCAATCCGGGACGGAGACCGCGGGCCCCGAACCGCGACACCAGGCAACGGGAACCGGCGGTCGCGTGGCGAGGTGAACGATGATGATCGGAGGTCGGCGGTTCTTGCTGAGCTTGGCGATCCTGGCCGCCAGCGTGTGTCTGGCGCTCGGCATCACGCTCCCGATCGTCAAGCTGACCAAGTTTGTGTTCTGGACGACCCAGCACTCACTCGCGTCGACGGTGTGGATCCTTTACCGCGATAACCAGTGGTTCCTGGCAACCATCATCTTTGTATTCTCGATCGTTTTCCCGATCCTCAAGCTTCTTTATCTCCTTCTGCTTTCGACACTATCGAAGGCGGAGATCGCGCGCCGGTCGCGTCAACTGCGCGCACTCGAATGGCTCGGCAAATGGTCGATGCATGACGTGCTCGTGCTGGCGTTGACGATCTTTTTCATCAAGAGCCAAGGAGTCTACGACGCGACCAGCCTGAACGGCGTCTATTTCTTTACGGCAGCTGTCGTTCTCATGATCCTGTCCTACGCGTGGCTCAGAACAGAGGCGAGCGAGGTAACCCCGGTGGCACGGCCGCCGCGGCCCGTCTCAGGCGTCTGGAATTTCATCCTGAGCTTCTTCATCATTCTTGCGACGGTGCTGTTCGTGCTTGGCGTGATCCTGCCCGTGATCCAATTCACGACCATCTATGTCTGGACCGACAGCCACTCGATCGCGACGATCATTTTCGCGCTTTATCAGAACGGCGAGTACTTTCTGTGTGCTGTCTTGCTGCTGTTTTCGATCGTGTTTCCATTTCTCAAGCTGTTCTATCTGCTCACGCTCGTCACCAGTCCCGATCTGACGCCCGAGTTTCGCCAACGCTCGATCGCGACGATGGAGGTTCTTGGCCGCTATTCAATGACGGACGTGATGGTGCTCGCGTTGATGATCTTCTACGTCAACTCGCTCGGCTATACCGAGGCGACCGTTCTGCCCGGCGCCTACTGTTTCGCAGCCTCGGCCCTCATGACGATGCTCGCCTACGGCTGGGCCAACTCGTATACGATGGTGAGCGCCGGGGGGGGCCCTGCGCGTGACGCTGCGGGCAACACCAATGTGGAGGCCAAAGTCCGCTCGGGCGCTGCCGTGGAGGCTGCGCCAGCGCGGCGCATCGTGGGCAGCAGGCGGGAGAAGGCGATCGCGGCAGACGCCCGTCCGATCACTGGACCATCGGACGACACAACCGTTCCCGTCGGCAGGCGGATCAAGCCAGCGGACAAGTGATCAGGGCGTATTTGGTCTTTGGGGCGTGTGACTCTCGCGATTGGAAGCAATCGTCTCGAAACGCTCGTCCGGGAGCAACGGGACGAGGCGCGATGCGCCGCCTCCGCGGTGCGCCCGGCCTCGAGGGCTGGAACGCACGTCAGCGGAAACAACAGATCGGCCCCACTTGGATCGGAGGCGCCCTAAGTCTGCGTTCCGCCGTTCACCTGGACGAGTTGACCGTTGAGGAAGCCGCCATCGGGTCCGCACATCAGTGAGACGACCGCAGCGATTTCTTCGGGCTCGCCCAAGCGGCCGATAGGAATGCGCGACACCTGGGACTTGACGTGCGCCGTCATCGCGGCGTCCTCGTGCTCCGACCGGGTTGGCCCGGGCGAGATGATATTCACCGTGACGCCCTTCGGCCCGAATTCCTTGGCCAGCGCTTTCGTCAGGCCCCAGGCCGCGTGCTTCGAGGCCGACACGTGGGCACGGCCGTTATAGCCATTGATCGCGTTCATGCCGGCAAAAGTCACGATCCGGCCCCAACCCCGCGCCACCATCCCTGGCAGGCATTTGCGCGAGAGCCAGACCGCCGCGCCATAGTTCACCGCCATCACCTCATCCCATTCAGCGTCGCTGATCTCGAGGAACGACCCCTCTGGCCGGATTGCCGCGTTGTGGATGAGCGCATCGATGCAGCCGAAGCGAGCAATCGCGCGGTCTGCAACGCTGTCGGCATCGCCTCTCACACCGACGTCACCCATGATGACGTCGGCCTCGACGCCAAGCTCGCGGCAGAGCGAGGCCGTTTCGTCGCAAATCGAGCGATTCTTGCGCCCGTTGATCGCGACGTCGAAGCCATCACGGGCAAGTCGAAGCGCGATGGCCCTCCCGATGTTCTGGCCGGCACCTGTGATGAGTGCAGATCTGCGACGCGTGACCATCGAGCGTTTCCTCCACGTGTTTGTTGTTGTTTCAAGCTTTCCTGAGAGCCCTGTCCTCAGTCGCGCGTGCGAAGCCGCTGGTGGCGCGCTTGTGCTCCACGCTCGAGCGCGCGCCTGATCAGCGGATCAAGGCCGAGCCGGCGCCCGAGCAGATCGAGGAAGCGGGATTCCTCGGGCTCAATCCGGTGGTCCGCCACAGCGACCTCGCAGGCGAGCATGTAGGCGGTTTCGCGCAAGTGCGGCGGCAGGGCTTCAGCGATCAGGCCGAGGATTGCTTCAAGACCTCCATCGCCGGACATGATCTCACCGCACATCTGCGCCTCGCCAACGAGCCGCTGCTCGTCGAAATCGCGGAACGGCGGCAACTCGCGCACCATCGTGCCAATGCGCCTCAGCTCACTGTCCGAGAGCGAGCGGTCAGCTGCTGCGATGGTGATCATACTGTAAATCAGGGCTTGTTCCGGCGACAAAACCGCTGGCATGGCCTGGGTCACTCCTCGGAAGTGGCGGCAAAAGAAACGGCGGCGATCGAGACTTTACGGCGCGCTGTCGCGTGCGGTAGCAGGCAGGTCAAGTCCGAGCTATAGCACGCGAGTTCGAGCGGCGCGCACCGACTAAGCGCGAGGAGCCGGCGGCACCTTAACACCCTTGGGATGGCTGCTTCAGCTGTCTCCACAATCCACTGTCACCGTGAATGGATCAATCCGACATGCAGGACCTAGCCCAGTCCGCCCGCGCGTGGCCATTCGAGGAAGCGCGCCGCCTCGTCAAGCGACTGGAGCGGCTCGATCCGGACGCGACCCGTCCCGTCGTGTTCGAAACAGGCTACGGACCCTCTGGCCTGCCGCATATCGGAACGTTCGGCGAGGTCGCGCGCACGTCAATGGTGCGCCACGCCTTTGAGGTGTTGACGGATGGGCGCTGGAAGACGCGGCTGATTTGCTTTTCCGACGATATGGACGGTCTGCGAAAGGTTCCAGACAACGTGCCGAACAAGCAGATGCTGACAGCCTGGCTTGATCGCCCTTTGACTTCGGTGCCTGACCCGTTCGGCACGCATGCAAGCTTTGCGCACCATAACAACGCCCGCCTCAATGCGTTCCTCGATCAGTTCGGGTTCGAATACGAGTTCTACTCCGCGACCGAATGCTACCGGTCAGGCATGATGGACGCGACGCTGATGGCGATGTTGAGGGCCTACGACGCGGTGATGGCCATCATCCTCCCGACACTCGGGGCCGAGCGTCAGGCAACCTATTCGCCGTTCCTGCCGGTCTGCGAACGTACGGGCAAGGTTCTGCAGGTTCCGATGATCGCCCGCGATGTTGCAGCGGGAACCGTGACCTACCTCGATCCCGAGACCGGTGACGACGTGACGACGCCGGTTACGGGCGGCCGGGTCAAATGCCAGTGGAAGGCTGACTGGGCGATGCGTTGGACAGCGCTTGGGGTCGACTACGAGATGGCCGGGAAGGACCTGATCGATTCCGTCACTCTCTCCTCGCAAATCTGCAAGGCGCTGGGCGGGACGCCGCCCGAGGGCTTCAATTACGAGCTGTTCCTCGACGAGAAGGGCGAGAAGATTTCAAAGTCGAAAGGCAACGGAATTACGATCGAACAATGGCTGACCTACGCCTCGCCCGAGAGCTTGTCGCTGTTCATGTACCAGAGGCCGAAGAGTGCAAAGAAGCTCTACTTCGACGTGATTCCAAAGACGGTCGACGAGTACCTGAGCCATCTTTCGAGCTACACGAGGCAGGAGGCAGGACAACGAATCGACAATCCCGTATGGCACATCCACGGCGGCAACCCGCCGGCCGCGACACTCCCGATCAGCTTTGGCCTGCTGCGAAACCTTGCAGCCGTGTCGAATGCCGAAGAAAAATCCATGCTTTGGGGCTTCATTCGACGTTATGCGTCAGAGGCGACGCCCGAGAGCGAACCGATCCTCGACCATCTCGTCGGCTACGCCATCGCCTATTACCGAGATTTCGAGAAGCCGAAGAAGTCCTATCGCGCGGCAACGGAAAGCGAGGCCGTGGCGTTCCGTGCACTCGCAGCCGCACTCGCGACCATGCCGACCACTGCCGACGCAACGATGCTGCAGAACCTCGTGACCGACACCGGCAAGGCGCACGGCTACACGCCAGAAACGCTCCGCTCCTGGTATCAAGCGCTCTATCAGGTGCTGCTTGGCCAAAGCGAGGGGCCACGGATCGGGCCGTTCATCGAGCTGTACGGCATCGAGGAAACGCGCCGGCTGATTAACGATGGCCTTGAAGGCCGCCTGATCAAACCGAGCTGATTAGGCTGGCTTGATCAAACTGGCCTGACCGAAGCCCGCGCGTTCTGACGCCGTCGGCAGCTAACGAAACAGAGCTGGCGCACGAGAGGCCAACCTTCATCGGTTGCCCAGTTGCTCATTTGGGCGGCAGGCCCATGATGCGTGAGGTCGCCTTCTTGTAACGATAGTCCGCACGAAGTTGCGCACGATCAGCCCGATGCTGAGCACGGTCGGCACGGGCAACCGCGCGTTCGGCGCGTCGCATGTAGCGGTCCTGCTGGCGTTCCTCGCGGGAGCGCGCCGCTGCAGGCTCGGTCATGGTGACTGCGACGCCAGCGACGGTTGTTGCGGCAACAACAAGCTTTGCTGTGAGGGTCGCTGGCGCGCTGGCCTGCATCAACAGTCCTGTTGCGACGACGATGGCGGTGAGTTTGGAGACGACGGACATGGCGGTTGACCCTTTGCGTGCGCGCCGCTGGATTGCGGCGCTGTCGAAGGTTGACCATGGTCGGGCCTCGGGATCAGTTCCGCGCGGAACACGTCGCTGACCGGATCAGCGTGCGTCGAGGCGCCGAGCACTTCCTTTGCGGCGAGCGTCGGTGGATCACGGGTCGGCAATCGCTGCCCAAGCTATACTTCGCTGAGTTCTGGGGCGCCGGCGTCGAGGGACCAGATCTCAGTGACGAGCTTCATCATTGCGACCTGCCGCGCCTCAAGCGCTTCACGAGTCCAGTCGTCGACGTCGGCAAGCTCGCGCACCATCGCGAATTGCGACGAGACCGGGTCGGCGAGGAAGCCATCGCGCTTGACGGTCCATTCGAATTGGGCTGCGCGCCGGTTCTGGCGTTCGCCAACAAGCAGGAGATTGCCGATTCTGTCGGCAAGCGCCCGACGCTCGATAGGGTCGGGGAAGCGCAACCGCCACGGGCTCGCCTGCGGCAACGTTCTCCCCTTGGGCAAGATGTGCTCGACCGAAACGCCGTTGCCCGGTTTCAACGAGCCGACGAAGCTGCGGTACCATGAAGCAGGTCGGCCAGAGAGCATCATGTCGAGGCGAATGAGGAACGCCTTACCGGTGCGCGTAGCGGTGTCGTCGAGCCCGATCGCGCAGCGGCGCAGGACCCTGGCCTGTTCATTCGGCGTCAGAGAAAGCGCTGCCCGGTAGTCGAAGTCGCCATCGGACGACCTTAGGCTGCGAAGGGCGCGCAAAAAGCGCTTGCGCCTTTCCGAGCGCGTCGGACGGATGGCAAGCTGGGCGTGGGCAAAGCGGTCGAGGGCCGCAAGGAACCCCAGCGTCTCCGGGTGCGAGGTGCCGAGACGCGACAGGCCGAGCATCGCAACGCCCACCCACTCGTCATCACAGAGGGCCTCGAGCAAGGCGAGACGTTCGAGCCCCTCTCGAACCTCTGGATCGAGCCCGGCCGCGGTTCCCGGTTCACAGCGCGTGAGGAGGTAGGCATCGGCGAGCGGTTGAAAGACGTTCCGCGCAAAGGCCCTCGCACCGCCGGCATCGCTGACCGCACGCCGGAGCTCTGCGATGAGCGTGCGCGCGCCCCAGCCCTGTTGCGCAACGAGGTGCGTAAAGAATGTCTTCCCGCGTGCGCGGCTGCGCTCGGCTCCGTCTCGATACCGTGCCATCTGAGCGACGATGGGCTCGTAGCGACGGCGCTGATCGGCATCGAGCGGTCCGATCACCTCGGCGAGAACGATATCGTCCTCGGTCAGCGGAAGGCCGCGGCCGTTGATCGACAGGAAGATCTGATAGGCATAGTCGAGGCTTGGCGTCGACATCGCGACCAGCCTGCAGCCATCGAGAACGAATCTTGCGAGGCTGCGTCGCTGGTCTGGTTCGTAGCGCCGCAAGCGCTGACGGAAATATGAACGAATGGTCTCGACTCGCCTCTGAGCTGCGGTCGCCTGACTTGCAAGCGATGTGCGGCGGGCCTTCGCGGTGGCACCGAGCTTCTGATACCAGCGCGCAAAGAAGCGCCGGTCTGCCTCGCGCGGCGTCAGGTGGAACGCATCGCCGAGTTCGGCATTTGACGGCGACCAGACGGCAATGTGGCGATGGAGCCTGTCGCGGATAGCAAGATCCTGCTCGAGATCGCGCAAGACTGCGAGGAGCACCGTGAGCGTTGTCAGGCGCTGCTGGCCATCGATGATCAGGTAGTCACGAATCGAAGCATCGTCGCCGCCTGCAGCGAAGAGAAACGTCCCAATGAAATAAGGCGCGATCACATCGTCTCGGCCCTGATCGGCTGCCGCGGCCTCAATGTCCTCGATGAGGTCTTCTGCTTGTTGTGCGGACCACGAATAATCACGTTGAAATTCGGGCAGCACGAATGCGCGCAGCCCCGAAAGCAGTTCGGCAACTGTCAAATCTTCAGCGCTGAGGCGAAAATCCAAAATGACGCCCTTTCATGGATCGCACGGCGCCGCCGTGTTGCTGCCATCTGCCCGCACCGACCATGTGACCGCGCGGGGCCGTAGTTTCAGGGTCGAGACAGACACATCTATCAAATTGTCAACGGGCAGATGGCTGAGGCCGCCCGCGCCGTGTGGTCCTCCTGTCGCTCCAACATCGCATGGCCGTCCTGGATCTGAGGCGCTCTTGGCGCATTGGGCGACGAGAGCAATATCCGAACTGGGGCAATCGCTTCACGATCTGAACCACGCCAGCAAATTCAATGCTGACAAGTGATTGAGACCGAGAAGCCCGCATCGAGCCCTCGCGGCATGGAGCGCAGCCGACGTCTCGGTCATCGCATCAGGCCAACGTGCGGTTGTGTCGGTTGCGTGACGCTATAACTACGTCGGTGAGAAGAACATTATCCTCGCAGCGCATGGCGACGTTCCCGAGCGGTGTGTGCCGATATGTTGCTTGTTGAGGGCGCGATGGCCGCTGCTTACCGACGGCGATCCGAGTGGACCTGTTTCCGAGGATGGACACCGGGTTGCACCGCACGTCCAGCTGCAGCATTGTCCGGCGCGGCCGCACGCAGGGCGGTGGACCGCCTGCCGAGGCAGACCGCCCGCGCCCGTCGGGGCCCAGATCAACCGCCGAAGGCCCGCTCAACCGCCGAAGGACGTGTGCAGCAACAATGGGTTCGAACATCTCACCGGAAGTCATAGCGGTCCAGGGCGGCGGTGATATTGACACCGAGACGGGGGCCGTTATCCCGCCGGTCCATATGGCGACCACGTACGAGCGCGACCCGGACAACAGCTATTCGCGCGGGTATGTTTACGGGCGCCCAGACAACCCGGGCATCGCGCGGTGTGAGCGTGTCATCAACACGCTCGAGGGGGGGGCCGCAACGATCGTCCTGCCATCAGGCATGACTGCCGCGACCTTCCTCTTCCTGGCACTCGACCGGCCCGCCCACATCGTTGCGCCAACCGTCATGTACTGGGGCCTGCGCAAATGGCTGATCAACGATGCGCCAGGCTTCGGGATCGAGACAACGTTTGTTGATGGCGCCGATCCCTCTGCCGTCGCTGCCGCGATCAAACCGGGTCGCACCAAACTCGTCTGGCTTGAGACCCCCTCGAACCCGCTTTGGTCAATCAGCGATATCGCGGGCACCTCTGACGTGGCGCACCGTGCCGGAGCGCTTGTCGGTGTCGATTCGACCGCTGCGACACCGGTCCTCACGCGTCCCCTCGAGCTCGGCGCAGACGTCGTGATGCATTCGGCCACAAAGTATTTGAACGGGCACTCTGATGTCCTCGCGGGCTCCTTGACCTTCGCGTCCGACGGAGCGATCGCGGCACGCGTTCGGGGGCTGCGCGGGTCGCTTGGTGCGATCCTTGGCCCGATGGAGGCCGCGTTGTTGTTGCGCGGGATGCGGACGCTGTTCGTTCGCGTACGCCATCAGTCCGCAGCAGCCCTGGAGATCGCCCGCGCCATGGCGGTTCATCCAAACATCGCCGACGTGCTTTATCCGGGCCTCGAACGTCACCCCGCCCACGCCCTTGCATCGCGCCAGATGCGGGGCGGGTTCGGCGGCATGCTCTCGATCCGGTGTGCGGGCGGAGAAGCGCACGCGATTGCAACGGCGGCGCGCCTGCAGGTTTGGGTGCGAGCAACATCACTCGGCGGTATTGAGAGCCTGGTCGAACATCGCGCCAGCATTGAGGGGTCCGGCTCGCCCTGCCCGCCGGACCTGCTGCGCCTTTCGGTTGGTCTCGAGCCAGCCGACGTCTTGATCGACGACCTCTCAAGAGCGCTCTCGGCCTAAGACTGGTGTTTCGGCATCTCGCTGCCAAGTCCTTGAACAACTTGCTGGAAACGCGATCACCCCCTTAAGTCGAAACGAGACCTTGGCCCAATTTATCGTGACCTGCATCGTTACTAAGTTCGAGTTGTCACGAACTTGGCTGCGGAATGCACTTGGACACGATCTCGAAAACCCTCGGCCGATTCCTTAAGGAATCACCCATAGCGCTCACGTTGGCGTCGCCGGGTTTCGACGACTGCCCGATCGTGCTCATCAACGACGCGTTCACGCGCTTGACCGGCTATACGGGTGACTTCGTTCTCGGTCGCAATTGCCGCTTCATGCAGGGCGCTGACACCGAAGAAAGCGCGCGAATGGCCCTGCGCAGGGCGATCATCGACAAAACCGAGACCGTTGTTCCAATCACCAATTATCGCCGCGACGGTAGCAGATTCCGCAACCTCGTGTTTCTGTTTCCCATATTGGACGCGAACGGATCGCTGCTCTACATGCTGGGCTCGCAGTACGACGTCACGGCGCCGGCCAAGTCGGTATCACCTGTCGAGCATGGCCAGATCCTCGACGAGGTGATCAGTATTAACGCTCCGATCCTTGCCCATAAAGAGCAGCTTCGGATCGAGACCAAGCTCAAGCTCGCCGATCTCGTCAGCGACGTTCTCGACGGGTCTCGTTAAATCGTTGCATTCACGGGCCGCACGGGCCTTCAGACTTGGCTTCCGCGGAGCGGTGGTGTTGCCGATTGGTGTCCTAGACGGCACACAGGTGTTGCGAACATGTCCGGTGCGCTGGCCAACCCGGACATCGACGACGGCAGGCCCTAAGCTCACTCCGGTGCCTGCGCTCTGTACGGTGATCGTCGGCACGATCGTGATCGAGAGTCGCCCCTCATGACGCGGAAATCCCTCAGGCGCGTGCTCACACGCGTGTCGGTCTGGCTGATTGCGGTCCTGGTCGCCGCCATCGCGACGAGGGCCGTAGCCGCGGCGCCATCCGAATTCGCACCCTGGCTCGTGACGACGGCGAGTGTGGTCTACGCCGTTCTCAGCGATATGGTGCTCGTCCTCGTCACCATCGCCGCAGCCTACCTGACCGACGTGTTCCAGCGCCGCAGTATGTTCGTGCAGAGCCTGCGGGAAGAGTGGCGCAGGATCGTTGCCACCAAGACAGAACTTGTCACATTCTGTGACCGGGCCAACCCAGCACTCGATACATATCTTGAGGCCTACGCATGCATCTCCTCTGCGATCGACAGCATGCGCATCGTTTATCGCAACGTCGGCGAGACGGGCACGCTCGTTGGTCTCTACCCCTACGAGCCGCTCCACGACATGCGCCGCGCGCTTGCCACACTCGATCCGCGGCGGGCCCAAAAAATATCCCCTGAGCAACGCGCGCTCGTGCGTGACGCGGTCCGCCAGTCGTTCAATGCCCTCAGAGAAGCATTTCTCGACGAACTCGACCTCTCCGAGCCGGCAAAACCGATCATTGCGCCGGCTGCAAAACGCCTCAAAGTGTCGGGAACGACACGTGTCGCCCGCAAAGAGGAAGAGCGGCAATACAAGATCATGGAGTTAGCTGACACGGGCCGCGCCGATATCGACGCGTTCCTGGCAGACCTGTGCTATCGCGAACGGGCGAGCGAGCAGGCGTCACTTTCGCAGGCCCAGAAGAACCACAACGCCTGAAGAAGCGCCCGAACACAGGCGTGAGACGGCGTTGAACGTCGCGTTCGTTGCGGGCGAGCAAAGCGATCAGCAGCGCTTCTGATGTCCGGGAAGCGGCTCAGAAGCTGCAAGCGCGGCCATGTGCAAGCAGCGCCCCGAGAAATGGGAACGCCGGACGACCGCGGCGGACCCGTCGACGAGTTCCTGCCATCGATTTCGCACGAGGCGGAATTGACCACGCACCTGCTTTACGATCAGACGTTGCTGGGAGCGCCTGCTGCGCGCGGGGCAGCGATGTCTCATCGGCGACGCCCTGCCAGCTATCCGCGACCGCCAGATCCGACCGGAGACCCGAAGCCATGCGCATCATCGACCTGACAACGCCCATTGATTTCGAACACGTGCGCTGGAAGGCAGAGCGCACGGTCAAGGGTGATCTCTCAGCTGGTGATCTGTTCCAGGTCACGACCATCAAGCTCTCCGTGCACGCGTTCACCCATGTCGACGCCCAGCGCCACTTTTTCGCCAACGGGCCGACCATCGAGGCAACGCCGCTCTCAGCCGTCGTCGGTTGGGCCAAGGTCGTCGATCTCAAATCGTTCGGTCCAAACGCAGAGATCACTGGCCGTGATCTCGAAGCCCGCGCCTCGCATGTCGCGCGCGGCGACAAGGTCATCCTCGCCACAGCCTGGCATCGCCACCGGTCGATTACAGAGGAGACGTTCTGGCGCGATGCGCCCTACCTGACACGGGACGCGGCGGAATGGCTTCTCGATCGCGGTGTCACGACGGTCGCCTACGACTTCCCGCAGGACTACGTGATCCGGCTGCTCCTCGACGGCATTGTAAAACCCATCGAAGAGCACGTAACCCACGACGTGCTGCTGCGCGCTGGCGTGCACATGATCGAGTATGTCACCAATACCGACGCATTGCAGAGTTCCGTCGTGATGCTGTCGGCAGCACCACTGAAGATCCCTGGCGCTGACGGCGCTCCCGCGCGCGTCTACGCAATCGAAGGTCTCGCCGAGGCACCATAAAGCACGGCAATTACTCGGGTTTCCGCATTGGCTCCTGTCCGCGGCTGATTGCTGCGATGCCCGTCCGGGCAACGTCGACGAGGCCGAGCCCGCTCATGATGCTGATGAACTGCTCGACCTTCGACGTGCGCCCCGTGATCTCGAACACGAAGTGGTCGGTCGAGGCATCAATCACCTGAGCGCGAAAAATTTCGGCAAGGCGCAAGGCTTCGATCCGGTTCTCCCCACGGCCAACGACCTTGATGAGCGCCAGTTCGCGTTCGAGCGCGACACCCTCGGCGGTCAAGTCGATGACGTGATGAACGGGCACCATGCGTTCGAGTTGGTGCTTGATTTGCTCGATCACGGCGGGGGTGCCGCGCGTGACGATCGTGATCCGCGAGAGGTGCTTCTCGTGCTCGGTTTCGGTCACGGTCAACGAGTCGATGTTGTAGCCTCGGCCTGAGAAGAGCCCGATCACGCGCGCCAGGACGCCGGGCTCGTTGTCGACGAGCACCGACAGCGTCCGCCGCTCGGCAATCTCGTTGAGACGGGGGGCAGGATAGTGGGATTGCTTGGGATCGACTTGCATGGCTTCGAGCTTTCGATTGAAACTTGGTCCCGCCGCTTCAACGCATGGATGAATGTCGGCGCCCCCTCGGGGTGACTGTCCAGCGTCGAACGGCGTCAGCGCCACGCTTTTCCATCACGCCTGAGAATCTCAGCTGCGGGTGCGTCGATCTCGTCGGCCTCGATGATCGCGGTTTCATCGAGAGCGGCCTCGCGCCAGGCAACGAATGCCGGCGTCGACAGGATTGTTGCCATATAGTCCGCCGTCTCGGCCGAAACCGGGATCGCATAAGTATCGAAGCGGGTCACGACCGGCGCGAACATGGCATCGGCGCCCGAGAACGCGCCGTAGAGGTAGGGACCGCCAGAGGGTGCACCGAACTTGGATCGGGCGCTCGCCCAAAGCTGCTCGATCCGCAAGACGTTGGCGGCGACGGCATCGCTCAAAGCGCGAGGTGCGAACTTGCGCCCGAGGTTCATCGGACACGTGGACCGCAGCGGTCCGAAGCCCGCGTGCATTTCGGCGGCGATGGCGCGTGCATGGGCCCTGGCGGCTGGATCTTGCGGCCAGATGGTCCTGTCAGGATACGTGTCAGCGACATACTCGATGATCGCGAGCGTATCCCACACGACGATGTCACCATCGACCAGCATCGGAACACTGCCGGTCGCGCCAAGTCCGCGCGCCATGGTCCTGTAGACTTCGAACTCCGGCGTATCGAGCACGATCAGGTGCTCCTCGAACGGAACGCCCAGTTCCGTCATCAGGATCCATGGCCTCAGCGACCAGGAGGAGTGCATCTTGCTGCCGATGTAGAGCTTCATGCGCGTGCCTCACCTCTGCTCACCTGATGCTTGGATCAGACGAGCGCCTTGCCCTTGGCATCGATGACGCTTCCGACATCGTCATCGGAGACTTCATTGCCGAGCAGCATCTCATTGTGGGCTTTGCCCGAGGGGATCATCGGGAAGCAGTTTGCGAGCTGCGCCACACGGCAATCGAACAACACCGGGCGTGGTGTATTGAGCATGTCGCGGATCGCGTCGTCGAGATCGGCGGGATGATCGCACATGATCCCATGCCAGCCGTAAGCATCAGCGAGCTTGACGAAATCGGGTAGCGAGTCGGTGTAGCTCTCGGAATAGCGGTTGCCGTGCAGCAATTGCTGCCACTGGCGCACCATGCCCATGTACTGGTTGTTCAGGATCACGACTTTCACGGGCAGGTTGTATTGCACAGCCGTTGAGGCTTCCTGGATGTTCATGAGGATCGAAGCGTCGCCAGAGATGCAGATCACACAGGCATCTGGGTGGGCACGCTGCACGCCAATTGCTGCTGGAAGACCATACCCCATGGTCCCAAGGCCGCCAGACGTCATCCAGCGTTTGGGCTCCTCGAAGTGGTAGAATTGGGCGGCCCACATCTGATGCTGGCCGACGTCCGTCGTAACGTAAGTGTCCCGATCCTTCGACAGCGCGTAGACGCGTTCGATCGCGTACTGCGGCATGATCACATCCGAGGAAGGCCGGTAGGCCAGCGAGTTGCGCGCGCGCCAGCGGTCGATCTGCTTCCACCATGATTTGATCGCGGGCTTGTCGATCTGCGGCGCGCGCTCCTTCCAGACCGAGAGAAAGTCTTCGAGCACGTAAGCAACATCGCCGATGATACCGATCTCGACGGGTACGTTCTTGTTGATCGAGGACGGATCGATATCAATGTGGATCTTGCGCGAGGCCGGCGAAAACGCGTCCAGGCGGCCCGTTATCCTGTCGTCGAAACGGGCACCAATACAGACCATCACGTCGCAGTCGTGCATCGCCATATTGGCTTCGTACGTGCCATGCATACCAAGCATGCCAAGCCACTGCTTGTCGGACGCCGGATAGGCGCCAAGGCCCATCAGCGTCGAGGTGATGGGGAAGCCCGTGAGCTCGACCAGTTCGCGCAAGAGCTGGCTCGCCTCGCGACCGGAATTGATCACGCCGCCGCCCGAATAGATGATCGG
>JBHJOC010000101.1:0-21705 GCA_050330095.1 Hyphomicrobiaceae bacterium | reverse complement strand
TTCGATCAGACGCCCGTGGCAGGCGCATGTTGCCGACAGTGCAGGGACTTCTGATCGGCGGTACGAGTGGCCTGCCCAACCTCAATCGGTATGCAGGCTGCAACCGCTGACGATCGAGGCGAGACATGAAGGCCGCTCGGGCAAGCGATGGCTTAGCGTGGCGTCGCCAAGCATGCGGCGCGGCGCCTCACGGCCTCTCTCTCTGCAAGCCGCCTTGAAACGGTGCCGAGCCCGGTCCAAACACGCAAATCAGGGATATCGACAGGACCGTCAGCATGCGCAGACAACCCACCTATGCCACATCCCCCGCGTATCGGCGCATCACCGTGGGGCGATGCCTCGCTGCGGTGATCGGTTCGGTTCTGATCATCGCCGCGCAAACCGCCTTCGCCCAGCGCGCACCGAGCCCGCAAGCGCAGGCGACGGCGAAGACATTCGACTACTATGCCCTGGTTCTATCCTGGAGCCCGACGTACTGTGATGAAGAGGGCGACGAGCGGCGCGACCCGCAGTGCCGCCCCCGCAGCGAGCGTCCGTTCGCCTTTGTGCTGCACGGCCTCTGGCCGCAGTTCGAGCGCGGCTTCCCGAACAATTGTGAGACCGAGCAGAGGCCGTTCGTCTCGAACGAGATCATCGATGCGATGCTCGACATCATGCCGGCGCGCGGGCTCATCATCCACCAGTACCGCAAGCACGGGACGTGCTCGGGCCTGTCTCCGTCACGCTATTTTGGCGCAGCGCGCAAGCTGTTCGAGTTCATCAACGTCCCCGACATGTTCGTCCGGCCGATCGCTCCGCAATTCGTGACGATCGCTGACGTGACGCAGGCCTTCATGGACGTGAACCCTGGCATCAGGCCGGATATGATCGCGGTCTCGTGCCGCCGCGACAGGGGCAATCAGCTTCGCGAGGTTCGGATCTGCTTTACGCCTCAGGGGCGGTTGAGGGCCTGCGGTGAGAACGAGGACCAGAGACGGCTATGTCGGGCCGAACGCATGTTCGTGCCACCCGTTCGATACCGGCCATTATGACAGCCCATGGCCCGAAGCCCCAGGCCGGCACGCAAACGAGCGCCAAGGGCGCTCACCGTTTGCGTCGATGGGGCGACTCTCGTAGCCGTTTGACCGATCAGGGGTGCATCGGGAGCTCGGCATGGTCGACACGTCCAACGACACGTCCAACGACATCCTAAAGCCGCGCCGAGTGCGCGCGTGGCTTCCAGCGCTATTCGGCTTCTTGGCTGGGGTTGCGGTCTGGCACGCGATCGGGTTCTGGGCCTTCATGATCACCGTCGTCCAAGGCGTGCCGGCTCCAGACGACAAGCTGCTGACGTTGGTGGTTCGCAGTGTCGACACGAGCGGTTGGCAACGGGTTTCGTCGCGCTGGCAGCAGGACGACAGCGTGCGCTTTGCCGACTGTGTTGCACTCTCGCCCTCGGCGAACGGATCAGAGGCGACTGCTGCGCCGTGTGATCGCCCTCTGCACCGCGTGACCGAGATCGACGGCGTGGCCCCACGTCTCGACCGTCTTCAGGTCTCCCATCCTTTGGCCGCAACAGTTGGGGCACCAAACCCTGCGCCCGTTGCAGGTTGGGCCGCACGCGTCGAAAACATCCAGACAGGAATTGGCGGTTGGAGCAGCGTCAGCGTTGCCATCGAGGCGCCAAACGACGAAGCGCGATAAATGTCAGCACCACGTGAACGATAGGTGCCAGCGTCGGGCCGCCGTCGCAGTAGCGCCCACGATCCTGTTCACGACGGTGGGACACCAATCTTCTAGCCGCATGCCACAGTACAGACATCCCATGTGTTCAGGCCGCATTCGAGCGCCTCTGCACAGAGCCTGCCGCCTGTCTCTTGATCCGCCGTGGTGTTGATCGCCACTGCGGGGGAACCGGTGCAACATAGCCGGCCGCAGGTGGGAGGCGTTGCAGCGCGCCAAGTCGGGTGGGATCGAAGCTCCAGCGGGCGGCGATTTTCAGGACATGCTCGACAGTCGGCGTCAACATGATTGGCCCGCCGACATCACCTTTGCGCTCGGCAACGCCGCGCATTTCAAAATGTTGCAGACCGAGCGCCTTTTCTTCCTGCCCCGTGCGCCCGTGATCCCAAATCCTTTCTGAATCGCTGACCGCAAACGCACGCGCCGTGACCCCGTTGACGCGCCGGACCCACGCGAACGTATCAACACCGGGATGCACAGCAAAATATTGGCAATCGACAAAGTATGTTCCAAGTCGATCCAGAAGTGGGCTCACGCGGTCCTCGAGCCCCTGTGAAGCCGGCAGCGGCAGCGCGCGCGCGACGATAAACACCCACCCGTCGACAGCCGGTGAGATGAAGACGACTTGGTTTTCGAGTCGCCGATCGTAGACACTGGCAACCCCGCTCGACCAATTGCACTTCGTCAAATCATCGAGACCGAGCGCTGCAGCAACGCGATCGGGGCTGCGCGCGCGCACCGCAATCCACGTCATATCGTGGCCGAAGCCTACCGGTGTGTCCGGCGCGCCATCAAACTCAACGCGCAGGGGCCTCTCGGGGCGCCGGGCGAGGTAAGCGGCCGCAACAATCGTTATGCCAATCAGCACTGCAATTACGTACGCCAAGTTGCCCTCCGCCCGACTCGAGTGCGCCGTTGGCACCTTGCTCGTTTCGCAGCCTCCCTCCTAGGGGGGCGGCAACCGGCGTGTTGACAACTGGGCGGGTTGATAAATAGCGGGATCACTGCTGGCCCGCCCGGCACTCGTACGGCACCGGTTCTGCGCGAAGTTGGGCGGGACAGGGCGACGCTGACGCTATTGTCGCATGCGGCCAACGGTGCGATGTGCCCTCATCCTGGCGTCGTGTAGCGGTTCAGCGTACGTGCTGAGGGTCAGCCAGCGCAATCCCAAGCAGCGGGGTCTCGATCCTCGAGACTGCACCAGGCTGACCCTAATCGGCAAACGTGCCTTTGAGGGCGATGGCACGACACTGTTGAAGCCCTGGTGAGGGCCATCAGTCCGATGATTTAGAATAACATAACAGTTCTGCGAATCGAATATGTGCCGTCAAGAGCTTCAGCGAGGTGATCGGGCCTGTGGACAACCCTGTCATGGAACATTCTCATGGCATGGCGCGGCGTCAACGAATTCGCCCGTGGAATATCGGCAGTTTTGATACTGACATTCACCACTGTGACGCCGAAGCGAAACCGATCGGCGCCGCGTCGCGATCGTGCCGACGTGGGCGCACGTCATATTTCGGCCACAAGCGGCTTAAGCGCAGAGCGGACCATCGTTGAGGCGCGGTCAGCTGTTGCGACGCCTGGTCTGTCTGTCATCCAAGGGTCGGCAACACCAGTGAACCTCGCAACGCTTCGCGATCATAAGCCACTTGAAGGCGGCTGTTGCGGATGGTGCAGGGATGTCTGATCGGCGGTACTGATGTTGCGTCACTGAGGCTTGGTCGCGCATCGCGGCTTGGATCGCGCCACCAGTCAGCGACAAAACGACAGTAGACTCATAGCGTTACTGGTGCTCCTTCTGGTTCTGACATTTGCGCGGCAGCGAGCCCAACCGGGAAGCAAATACAAGAACCGGAACATCAGGGCCGATACGTTTGCCTCGCAAGCGATCGGACACCCTCCAACCTCGGCGGTACGGTGCGAACAGCACACCGCCTCGCTCATGCGGGACTGACCGATGGCCAGTGCGAAGACTTCGAGCCGCGGGGTGCTTGTGACGGGTGGCGCCAAGCGCATCGGCCGCAGTATCGCGCTCGCACTCGCCGCACGCGGCTGGGCCGTCGCGCTGCACTACAGGTCGTCCCGCGCCGAAGCTGAGGACACTGCGCGGATCATCGCGGCGAATGGCGGCATAGCCACGCTCGTGCAGGGCGATCTCTCCGATCTGGCGTCCTATCCAACCATGATCGAAACCTGCCGGCAGGAACTGGGCACCCTCACCGCGCTCATCAACAATGCGTCCGAGTTCGAGTTCGACACGATCACAACGATGACCGAGAGTGATTGGGCCCGGCACATGGACGTGAACCTGCGGGCACCTGTGTTCCTGTCGCAGGCGTTTGCTGCCGCGATACCAGCCGCAGAGGTCGGATCAATAATCAATATCGTCGATCAGCGCGCATGGCGCCTGACGCCAGAATTCTTCAGCTACACATTATCAAAGGTCGCGCTCTGGGATGCGACACGCATGCTCGCCCAGGCGCTCGCACCGAAGGTGAGGGTCAACGCCGTCGGCCCGGGACCGGTTCTGCGGAGCGTCCATCAGACTGCCGCAGAGTTTGAGGCGGAGGCCGCAAGTACCCTGTTGAAGCGCCCCACTTCGCCCGACGAGATTGCGCAGGCTGTTGCCTTCATTCTTGACGCACCGGCAATGACCGGCCAGATGATCGCGCTCGACAGCGGTCAACATCTCGCATGGGACGCTGCGATCGGGCGTCCGACGTAAGCGTCGACGGATTGCATTGGCGAGGGGACGACCGGTGAAGCGGCGTGGTGGCTGGCAGGACCGCCTCACCGCCAGAATATCAAAGCCACGAGGCCGAACGTCACCGACCCTTCTCCATGCTGTTGTTTCAGGCCCCGAGGCGGGCGCCCAGCGTTTCCAAGGCTGCCGATGGTTTCCATGACGCGACATGACTCGACGGCAGTGATCGACCGTGACGCCGAACACCTGCTCTCCAACTCTTCAACCTCGAAGGCGACCGCCAACCGAACGCGGCTCGTGCGGGTGCGGGACCTCGAGGTGATCGCATCGATTGGGGTTTACGAGCGCGAGCATCGCTATTTGCAAAGAGCGCTGGTGTCGATCGAACTCGAGGTTGCCGACACCTATGACGGGACGAGCGACACGCTGTCTCAGGTCTACGATTATGATGAAGCGATTGAGGCGGCCGAAAGTATATTCGCGCATGGCCATATCAACCTGATCGAGACCGCAGCTGAACGCATTGCTGAACGCTGCCTTCGCAACCCAAGCGTTGCCAGTGTCCGCGTCTCCATCGACAAGCCTGATGTCGTTGCGAACTGCCGGTCCGTCGGGATCGAGATCCTGCGCACGCGATCCCACCGCTAACGCCCATCCGCGGGCCGCGCATGATGTGAGATCAGCGACAGGCTCGCCACATTGTCTCCCCAGAACCACCCCCAGTCCTGCCCGATTTTGCGGTGAACATTCGTTTGTCCAAGGGGGGCAGGCATTTACGTCTCGTTAAGGCTGACGCGTTAACCTTGACCAAGGGTTGGCATCAGTTTTGTCGATGCGTATAGCGTAACGGGTGGGTTAACATGTTGCGATGGGTCGCCACGATTGCTGCAGCAGTCGTCACCTCTGGTATCACCACTGCCGCAACGCTCGCTCAAGACCTTCCGCCGATCCAGCTCTCCCCTGCCAACATGCCGCCGGAGTGCGCGACACCTGGCCGGCTCATGGCATTCGTTCGCGATGCCAACCCGGCCATGGCTGGCCGCTACGCCGACCTCGCCACGCATTATGCGGTCATCGGTGAAGAACTGGGCGTTCGCTGGGATTATGCATTCTTCCAAATGCTGGTGGAGACGGGCAATCTAACCTATCGCGGCGACGTGAAGCCTCAACAGAACAATTTTGCCGGCATTGGCGCCACCGGGAAAGGTGTGCGCGGTGAGAGCTTCCCAAGTGTTGCTGAGGGCGTCCGCGCTCACCTTGAGCACCTGCTCGTCTATGCTGGCGTGCCGATCCAGACGCCGGTGGCAGACCGGACGGCCAAAATTCAGCAGTGGCGTGTTCTCGACGCTTGGCGCAGCGGCCTCGGGACCACCGTGACCTATCAACATATGACCACCAAGTGGGCGCCGACAGACCGCAACTACGCGCGGACCATCCAGGCCGTTGCTGAGCGGTTTCTCACCGGACGATGCCTTGAGGCAGACCCAGCTCCCGGCCTGATCGCTGGGATCCGGTCCGCCCGTTCTGGGTCTGGGGTTGCAGCCGCGACAGCCGGCGCCCCTGAGAGCACGACGGGGCCGTCGCTGTCGACAGCTCCTGCCGGCACAAATCAACGCGCTGCCTTGGGAGTGGGCGCCCGCGAGCCGCAGCAGACGGCTGCGCGCGAGCCCGCGACCCGTTCGGTCTCGATCATCAACGTACCCTCCGGCATCAATGCGCCGTCGGGGGCCTCGGATGCGAGGACGCCCCTTGCAGGTGCGGCCTCATCATCGGCTTTGGGACTGGCGTTGCCATCCCGGCGCACGACCAGTGAGGATGTCAAAGCGGCGTCGGCCACGCCGGACCAAACGTCATCCGCGAGCGGGGCGAATGGCGATGCATCGGTCGGGCGGTTCGCGTCAAATCTCCTGGCTGCGCTTACCCCGCCGCCAGCGCAAACGGCGGTCGCTGAGCCGATCGCCTGCCGCGTCTGGACGGCGAGCTACGGTGGACAACGTGCTCTGATCATCCGGTCGACGACCCAGACCCACGTCAATTACACCGTCCTCGACGTGAACCCTGAGCGTGAAACGCGTGAGGCAGACGCCTACATCGCAGCCTATGCACAGGGCGGACAGACGATCGAGAAGTTCGATGACCAGCAGCGGGCACTGGAGCGGGCGTTCGAGCTTTGCCCTGATGGCAAGGTTATGGCGTCGCGGTGAGCTTCGCCCATCGCTCCGCCAATGGCCGCGAGAGCTGTGCGCGAAGACGCGCATCGCAGAGCCCGCGGCAGATCGCAGCTGCGCTTGCCGTCATCTGCGCGGCTCTCTCGGTCCTCGCGCCGGGCTCGATTCCCGCAGCAGCCGATCCATGGGCCCAACAGCCAGGCCAGTCCCGCAACCCGACCGCGACCGGTCCGACCCTGCCGCCCATTCGCCTCAGTGCGTCGAATCAGGTCCCCGGCTGCGTGACGCCTGAGCGCTTGATGGCGTTCCTGCGCGGGCGCCATCCTCGACTTCAGCCGCAGTTCAGCGGGATCGCCGAGTGGTATTTTCGTCATGGTGAAGCATGGCGCGTGCGCTGGGATTACGCGTTCTTCCAGATGTTGCTCGAGACAAATTTCCTGACCTATCGCAAACCCGACGGCGACTGGGGCGACGTCAGGCCATCGCAAAACAACTTCGCAGGTCTCGGCACGACGGGCGGTGGCGTTCCCGGCGACAGCTACCCCGACGTGTCGACCGGGGTGCTTGCTCAGATCCAGCATCTCGTTGCCTACTCTGGTGAACTGCTCGACGATCCGGTTGGCCCCCGCACGCGCCTCAAGCAGGACGTCATCGTCCAATTGAGCGCACCGATCGCAGCTCGCCGACCCGTAACCTTCCAGGATCTCTCGGGCCGATGGGCCGTCGACCGGGCCTATGGCCGGTCGATCAGGGCGATTGCCAAAGCCTACGAAGATCGCTTCTGCCCCGAGGGTCTCGAGCGCTCGCAATCCGTGAGGCGAAAGGATCAGGCAGTGGAGACGAGAACGGCGGCTGTTAGCGCAGAGCGCGCTGGCACAACGGGACTTGGACCGCCGCCACCACCCCGATTGGCAACTCCACGCCTGCAAGCACCGTCTGCGCCAATGCCACCGGCCCGCAGTGCTGCCCCGCCAACGGCGTGTTCCGTTTCGCTCGCCTCATTCGGCGGCACCAGGACGATACTGATCCGCTCGATCGACGGCGAAGCCTTGAAACTGACCGCGCTCGAGGTCCTGCCCGATCAAGCCCAAGAGCTGATCAACGCCTTCATCGAGAGCTACGCGCGTGGTGGAGAAGCGATCGGCAATTTCTCAGATCGCCGCGCAGCGCTTCAGGAAGCCTATCGCCTCTGCCCTGCAGCCGCAGAACCTTTGCGATCCACGTCGCGTGGCTGACCCTCGTGTGATGACCGAGACGTCCGCTGCATACTTTTCGGCTAGGCTGGAAGGCGGACTTCTCGGTCTCAATCACACGAGGATTTTGAGAGTGCTCGTGTCGTTCAGACCTCGAAATTCGTTCCGAGCGTGCGGGAAAATGAGACGAATTTCGCGGTCACGACACGAGTGCCCTACTGCCGACGTTCTTCGAGCGTCAGGAACCGCGTGGTTGCATTCGACAGTGCACCGCCGACGAGGCAGGGGATACCGATGATCGCGCCGGCACCACTGGCGCCGGCTACGACGCAGCCGACCGCAAGCGCCGTGCCGCCGATTTCGCTCCACCACGCCCAGCCACGACTGCGGGGCGGCCCCTTCGCCCGCAACGTCTCAAGCCGCTCAACGACGCTCTTGCGGATCGGGTCGACCTCGAACAGCTCTGCAGCCGCCACGACTTCCGCGAGTTCCTGCGCGATCCGCTTGGGACGACGCGCACCCTCTGACCGCAAGAAGTCGAGCAGGGATTTGTCGCGCGTGGCATTGGAGGCAAGCGTCCACTTCGCCATGCCACCGATCGTCAACCGTTCCAGGTCTGATGGCTCCTGCGCCCACGCGAGCGCCGAGATAATCGGCAGGATCGCCTCGTAGCGCCCCGTTGCGAAGTATTGGCCCCACCAGCGGTCGAGGATTGAGGGGCTGGCATCGAGTGGGATGGCCGGTAGAGGGACACGGCGCCCCTCTTCATAAGCGCGGATCAATGGTGCGCGTGCCGGCATCCGCTCAGAGAACTGTCCAAGCAGTGTCCGCCACTCGGGCAGTCCCGAATCCGCGATCCCCGTGACGATCACCACCTGATCCTCAGGATCGAGCGGGAACGTGCGCGCAATGAGTTCGGCCGCCTTGAGCTGGTTCGCCCCAAGCACGCCAGCATAGAAGCCAAGGTAGACCCCCGCGCGATCAGCGTCGCGAAACACGCCGAGCCGCGCCATCTCCTGCACGGCTGCAGGAACGGCCCGCGGCTGCGGGTCGTCGCGATAGCCGGTCATCCATGCCAGCAGTTCATCGCGCGACTGCCAGCGGATTGGCTCCGCAACAGTGTCGAGCGTGGCCGCCATCAAGGCGCCCGCGAGGACCGCAGCGCCGACGGCCGTGCGTCCCATCGCCCGGTTGAGCAACCTGTGTGCTGGCTCGCTTACGAATGCAACTGACAAACCCACTCCACCTGCGCGGGACCCGATGGACGGACCGAACCGGCAAACCCTGGCGTTTTGGCGGCAACACCGAGAATATTGGCCACAGGAACCGGGCGGACGACGCTGTCCGGCGTCTGGACGAACGGCGACGACTGACCCTATCTCTGCACAATGCAGGATGACCACGACCCTCAGACGGATAGATCCAGCGCGTCGGTTGAGAGATCGGCTTGCGAACCCGCGACCGCACCAGAGACGGTCGGCGCCAATGCCGCCGATCCCGCAGCGCCAACCGGCCCCGAGGTGATCGCGCGCTATCTCCCGACGCTTCCCTCCAAGCCCGGCGTGTATCGGATGCTCGATGCGACTGGCGCGGTGATCTACGTTGGCAAGGCGCGGTCTCTCAAGTCTCGCGTCTCGAACTATGCGCGCCTTGGCGGGCACACGAACCGGATCGCGCGCATGATCGCCGCGACCGCGTCAATGGAGTTCGTGACGGTGCGCACCGAGGCCGAGGCGTTGCTGCTCGAGGCCAATCTGATCAAGCGCTTCAGGCCGCGCTTCAATGTCTTGATGCGCGACGACAAGTCGTTTCCCTACATCCATTTCGCCGAGAGCAAAGGGGCCACACGGATCGTCAAGCATCGTGGCAGCCGGGCCGACGATGGGACTTATTTCGGGCCGTTCGCCTCGGCTGGCGCGGTTGACCGTACGATCAACATGCTGCAGCGCGCCTTCCTGCTCCGGTCGTGCTCGGATGCCGTCTACGAGAGCCGCACGCGTCCGTGCCTGCTGTATCAGATCAAGCGCTGCTCTGGTCCGTGCACGGGTGAGATCAGTGAGGCCGACTATGCCGACCTTGTGGCTCAGGCCAAGCGTTTCCTGCGCGGCCAAAGCCACAGCGTGCGCGAGTTGTATCAAAGCCTGATGCAACAAGCCTCTGATAACCTTGAGTTCGAGCGCGCCGCGCGCTATCGCAACCGCCTTTGGGCGCTCGCACACGTCACCTCCGACCAGGCGATCAATGCTGAAGGCGTTGACGAAGCCGATGTGTTCGGCGCCCACCAAGATGGTGGTCAAACCTGTGTTCAGGTGTTCTTTTTCCGAACAGGGCAGAATTGGGGAAACCGGGCCTACTTTCCGAAAGCAGACCGATCGCTTGGCGTCGAAGACGTCCTCGATAGCTTCATTGCTCAGTTCTATGATGATAAGCCCGTGCCACGCATGATCCTGCTGTCGCACGCAGTCCCGTCCGGCGACCTGCTCGGAGAAGCCCTGTCGACCAAGGCCGGCCGCAAGGTTCAGATCACCACCCCTCAGCGGGGCAGCAAAACGAGCCTCGTTGAGCACGCGCTTCAGAATGCCCGCGAAGCGCTTGGACGTCGCCTCGCCGAGAGCGCATCGCAGCGCAAACTCCTCGAAGCCGTTGCCGAGCGCTTCGGCCTCGATGCGCCGCCGCGGCGGATCGAGGTCTACGACAACAGCCACATCGCCGGTACGCATGCGGTCGGAGCCATGATCGTTGCAGGGCCTGACGGCTTTGCCAAAGCACACTACCGCAAGTTCAACATCAAGAGCGCTGAGACGACGCCAGGCGACGATTACGCCATGATGCGCGAGGTTCTGACACGCCGGTTCAAGCGCCTCGCTGGCGAGGACCAGGGTCGGCCAACGCCCGCTCTCAGCCGGGAAGCTCGTCCAGCAATGGCGGGCGACGTGTCATCGATCGCGCAGGATCAATCGCCAGAGCCTGAAGATGCGGACGCGATGCCAACGCGACCGGATCTCGTCCTGATCGACGGCGGTGCAGGTCAATTGCACGTGGCGCGGGACGTCATGGCCGATCTCGGATTCGACGACATCCCGACCATAGGCGTCGCGAAGGGGCCCGACCGCGATGCGGGCCGCGAACATTTCCACATCCCGGGACGGACCACGCCTCTTATGTTGGAGCCGCGTGATCCCGTGCTTTACTTCGTCCAGCGTTTGCGCGACGAGGCCCATCGGTTCGCAATCGGGACCCATCGGGCAAAGCGCTCTAAAGCGATCAGTGCGAACCCACTCGACGACGTTGAGGGCATCGGACCCGCGCGCAAACGCGCTCTGATGAAGCATTTCGGTTCGGCGAAATCGGTATCCAAGGCCGGAATCTCGGACCTCGCAGGCGTTGATGGGATCTCGGAGGCCATGGCTGAGCGCATTTACGCGCATTTTCACGGACGCAAAGCCTGAGCGCATTGCAGATCAGTGGTCGCCGTGAGGGAATCGAAAGTGCCGCGGAAGCCGTCGGAGACTGTTATTCCCGCCAGGTCCCTACAATAGTAGGTGGGCACCATATGTCCGGGACCACGGCCCCGGCCAGGGACAGCACCCTAGCGGAGATTATAGGCCCAGGGGAAAGTCGCTCCTAACGCGCCCCGCAGCACCGCCTCATGTAATGCAAGTTGTGCGGGATGTCAGGGGGCAAGGGACGTGCTTCTTGATCGACAGGGCAACAGCCCTGTTGAGGACGCGGTCCTTGGTGGTCAACAGGGCAACAGCCCTGTTGAGCGGGCGCCTTTTGTGCTCAACAGGGCAACAGCCCTGTTGAGCGGGCCCAGAACCAAGGCCTGCTTGGCGCGCGAGCGCAGTCGGATCGCAGACCGATCGCAACAACGGCATCACAAGCTCGCATAAGGGAGCGACCAGCTCAAAGTGATGAGTTGATGACCTCGTTGTCCCAACCGCGACCGTCATCTGGGAAACCCTAAGCGCCGCAATGGTTTATCCGGGAGCGAGCTTGCCCCACGCCAACGGCACTCAGCCGAGCTTGGCTGCCTCCTCGTCGACCTCATGAACCTCAACGACATTACCATCTGGGTCATAAAAGAAGATCTGCTGCCAGCCGGTCATCGCCCAATCGCCGAAGTCTGCAAACGGAATGCCCTGCGCTTCGAGACGCGCCTTGAAAGCTGAGATGTCATCAGTTCGGAACGCAAGATGCCCGCGCTCGACCGGATTGATCCCCTTGCGCGTCCGGTAGCCAACTTCGAGGTCGCGTTCGGCAATGTGGAACTGTGTGGCGCCATCCGTCAGGAACGACACAGCACCAGGGTAGCCCTCGTCTTTGACGCGGGCCGATGCCATCTGCTGTGCGCTGGCAAGCCCCATGACCTCACGGTAAAAAACATCAAGGCGCTCGACGTTCGGCGTCGACAGGTTGACGTGGTGAAAGCTGAGTTTCATCGGCAGTAGCCTCCCAAATTGAAGACGACCTCTCTGAGCCGGGCCGCCTACCGCATATGAACGCTGCCCAACCGGAGGCTTCATGTCCACTTCAGCCGAATAGAGCGAGTGTGACAACGGTGCTTGTGTTCCGGTCTTGACGCTTGATCACGGTCCCGACCGCAAGAGGGCACCAAGCGTCAGTGACGCAACACCACGCCGTCAGTTTCGCTGGTCCCGCCGATCAGAAGCCCCTGCACCATCCGTAATACGCGCCTGCCAGGGACTTCTGATCGGCGATACTAATCGACAACCTGCGTTGCACAGACCGACGACACAAGCACCGGATCTGTCAAACACACCGACCGAAGGATCTCAACATGGCCAAGATTCACCATTTGACAGCAGTCGCACTGCTCGCACTTCCAGCGCTGTTTGCCTCGACGCCATCATGGGCCTGCGCCTGCTGTGGCACCTGGAAAGTCACGGGCGTGGCATCGAATGACGTCTTGAATATCCGGAGTGGCCCTGGCGTGAGTTACGCCAAGATCGGATCAATCCCACCAGACACCGCTTGTGTTTGGAAGTCTGCGGGTTGCTCAGGCAACTGGTGCCGCGTGAGCTATGCCGGCGTCGAGGGTTGGGCCAACACGCGCTATCTGACCTACTTCGCGAAACCTTGAGGCGCTTGAAGGTGCGCATGCGTCTCGCGATGGCCGGCGTCAATGTGCGTCGCGTTCCTGAGCGCAGCCTCATTGGGCGCGGCGTCGCTCGAACATGCGCCGCATCTCTTCGCAAGGGTCATCGCGCCGGGCAGCCGGAGTGACAATGACGACCTCGGCTGCAACCCGTCCGTCCGGCGTCTTCGGAGGCTTCGCGACGGGATCTGCTGTGTCGAGAACGTCGGAGCCTTCCGTCAACACGGCACTTGCGATCGAGAGGCCCGGGTGAAGCCGCCGGAGATCGAACGGCACGCCCCGATCGTCACGAGCATGGCCGTTGCCGGTGACCAGAACAACGCGCTGATGTTCGGCCTTCGCGTCCAGAATCGCCTTCGCCATGTGGGCATCGCGAAACCGCTGCGCATGTTTCATCGTCGCGAACGCCTGCGCCGGCATCAGGCCGCAATGGCTTTCCACCAGTTCCTCGATGAGTGCTGCTTCGAGAGGCTCAGGCATGGGCTGATCAAGCTTCAGACCTGCGACAATGACGGGATCAAGCGCTCCAAGTCCTTGCCGCGCGACCTCACGAACGAGCGGGCGCGGCGCGTTCGCACCCGCCATCGCGAGGCCCTCACGCAGGGCCACTTCGGCGATGGGCTGATAGATCGCCCACGCGGGCCATCCCCGCTCGTGCCAAGCGATGGCAGTGCCGAGACCCGCAGCATTCGCCCCTGGCTCTGCGAGGTAAGCCGCCAAAGCCTCAGCCTGCTCACTGTCGATGTGTTCCCATAACAGTGCAGGCTTAAGGTCTGCCACTGCTCCAAGCAGACACGCCTGCAGGACATGGTGAAGCGGATTGTCGTGGACCTCACCGAGCAAAATCACGTCGACTGAGCGGAGCAGCTGCACGACCTGATCCGCGGTGGTGGCAGGTGCGAGGCGTCCATCGCTCGGATCACGGAGGAAAACGCGCGACCAGGCCGGCCCGTCCAGCGCTCCACCAACGAGGCCGCTCTGCATCAGTGACAACCCGGTGCGTGTGCAAAGCTCAGGCATAATGGTGCGATCGACGGCCATTGGCTCAGAGCCCTGTTCGCCAGCGACGGGACCCTGCGCGACGGCAGACACCGGGCCGATGAGCAGTGCGAGACCGACTGCTCCAGCAACGCGCGCTATGACACGGTTCGCGCGCGACCATGGCTTGGGCGTTGGTGACGGCGAAGGTTGCATGAGCATTGTCGTGACTTCCGCGGGTGGTGACGCTTTTGCAGCCTGAACGGTCTGAACCCCGATCCTGCACGCCCTGGTTTCACCAACGATGTGTGGGGCAAGCCAGACCACTGGTCCAACGCCGACGTGAGACGCGGGCGACGGCATAATCTGGCTTGGCGGCTTAGGCGCCACGCACGAAGCGCCTGCCCGGCGGAAGACGGTCGGGGAGCAGGGAAGGACGCCAACGGCCGCGCGCAGTGCCTATTCCGGCAATAGCGCGATCCCCCTTTGTGCGCGCACGAGATTGGCGAACCGCGTGAACAGGTAGTGGCTGTCCTGTGGGCCTGGGCTCGCCTCTGGGTGGTATTGCACGGAGAACACGGGCTGATCCTTCAGGCGAAGGCCGCAATTCGTCTGATCGAATAGCGAGATGTGGGTTTCTTCGACGGTCTCGGGCAAGCTCGCGCGATCAACGGCGAAGCCATGGTTCATCGATGTGATCTCGACCTTACCGGTCGTGACGTCCTTGACAGGGTGGTTTGCCCCGTGATGTCCCTGGTGCATCTTGGCGGTCCTCGCACCGAGCGCGAGACCAAGCATCTGGTGGCCAAGGCAGATGCCGAAGACCGGCTTGCCGCTGGCGACAAGTTTCCGGATCTCGGGCACGGCGTAGCGGCCGGTCGCAGCCGGATCGCCGGGACCGTTCGAGAGGAACACCGCATCCGGGTTACGTGCCAGGATGTCCTCGGCCGATGCTTTTGCAGGGACGACCGTCACGCGGAACCCGGCATTGGCAAGACAGCGCAGGATATTGCGCTTCAGACCATAATCGATCGCGACAACGCTGAACTCGGCGCGCTCCTGCCGCGGGTAGCCCACGTTCCAAACCCAGCGCAACTGGTCCCATTCGTAAGTCTGGCCGGTCGTGACGTCAGGCACCAGGTCCGTGCCCGCCATGCCGGAAAAGCGCGCAGCCTCAGCCTTAAGGGCTGCGATGTCGAACACGCCGTCGGGCGCATGCGCGATGACGCCGTTCGGCATCCCCTGGTCGCGGATGCGCGCTGTCAAGGCGCGGGTGTCAAGCGCGCAAATGCCAATGATGCCACGCGTTGCCAGCCAGTCTGCGAAATGGGCGGTGGCGCGGTAGTTGGAGGGTTCGGTCACGTCTGCGCGGAGAACACAACCGAGCACGCCCGAACGCGCTGCAAGGTTCGAGGTCTCCATGTCTTCGGCATTGGCGCCGACGTTGCCGACGTGCGGGAACGTGAACGTGATGATCTGCCCGGCATAGCTCGGATCCGTCAGGATTTCCTGATAGCCCGTAATCGCCGTGTTGAAGCAGACTTCCCCCGTCGCTGTGCCCGTCGCGCCCAGGCCTGTGCCCCAAAACACGGAGCCATCAGCGAGAACCAGGCAGGCCGTGGGCTTTCTCAGCACCCAAGGTTCTGGTGCGGCGAGGGTGCCAGTTGCGCTTGCCGATTGACCCGACGCGATCATGACGCTTCACGCCTCTGAGTTGCTATTGTCATTCTCACGGCTCGAATGGCTGGCGCCGCCTTGCAGTCCGGCGATGGCTTAGGAGATGGCGGCGCCGGGGTCAACGAACCGTGCGCGCAAGTCGGATAAGCCGCAGGCCCCTTGCACTCGAACTGCCGCCACACTTGCGCCGGGCTGCCGCGCCAGCCCATGTATTGGTTAGGGTCTGGGGCTGGGCATTAAGTCAAGGACCGTATCGCCAGCGGCACGGCACATCAGCGCGCGAGCGCGGCGGCCGCGCAGCCTTGCCCGAAGGAAGCCCGCGGGTTCGCCAAGGTTAGGCGCCATCCGGGCGGCGTCTGCGGCCGGCCTGGAAGCCCCCCGGCTGTGTTGGCGGCGCGGCGGCGACACCATGTTCCAGGTTTGGAAGAACCCAACGAAAAAGGATTTCGACAGATGCGAGACAAACTGATGGAAGCCACGAAGGCCGCGATGAAGTCCGGCAACAAGGCGCGGCTTTCGACGCTGAGGCTGATCTCTGCAGCACTTAAGGATCGCGATATCGCAGCCCGCGTCGACGAGAAGGGCCAAGCGACGGGGCGTGACAAGATCGACGATGGCGAGGTTCTCCAGCTACTCCAGAAGATGGTCAAGCAGCGCCGCGAGTCGGTTGAAACATACAGCCAGGCGGGGCGTCAGGAGTTGGCGGACAAGGAACTCGGCGAAATCGCTGTCATCGAAGAATTCCTGCCGCAACAGATGACGGACAACGAGGTCGAGCGCGCCGTCGCGGCCGTGATCACCGAGATTGGCGCGGGCGGCGTCAAAGACATGGGCCGCGTGATGGGAGCACTCAAAGAGCGGTTTACCGGGCAGATGGACTTTGCCAAGGCGAGCGCCGTTGCGAAGGCGCGCCTCATGTCGTAACCGCAGCGTTCCGCCGGCGGATTATGGTCACATCGGATCATCAGCCAACTTCTGACTTTAGCAGTCGGTTGAAGCCGTCGGCGCATTTTTCGATGGCACAAATGCAAGTACGCTAATCTGTTTTTGCTAGGCTTTCCGGTAGATCATCCCGGGAGCCGCCCATGGTCATGCCGCATTATTACATCCTGGCCTTAATCAACCCGAACGGCAGACTACCTCAGGTTCCCTTCGCATTGCTGAGTATCGCGCTAGCAATTGCCCACCTCTACGTCTTCGCACACGTCCTGGCGTCGGATGCTCCAATGTCCTGGAACATCTGGACCGCAAGCCTGTTCGTCATGCTCTGGATGCAGTTCTCACTGCTGAGCCGGCGACTGCGTGATACGGGGTCGAGTGGGGCCCTGCTGGTACCGGTTCTGATCGGCGCAGCATCGCTATTCGTCGTGACAATCGAGGGTGATCGCGGCGCGATGGCCACGATCCCCGGTCCTGTGGGCGAGATCGTCAGGGATTGGGGCCTCAAATTCATCCGCGGCGTCTATCTCGCCCTCTTCCTCTATTGCATTCGTGCTGCTGGCGAAGACGGGCCAAACGGTTATGGCCCCGAATTCGGAACAACGACGGAGTCGTCGCGATCAGTCTCGCAAACGACGCTCGCAAACTTCGGAGCCGCGAAGGCGAGCAAGATCGCTTGGGGCGAGCGCCGAGCACCCGACGGTTTCGGTCGGCGCGTGCGTGTCCAATCGCACCGTCGGCGGTGACAGAATGGGGCCGCGCCCGCGCAGACGGTGACGCCGCGCGCCCCGACCCACCACCGCACTTAAACCGGCTGTCCGTTGGTGGTGCCTGGCACGGCTCAAAACCTGTGGGCAGCCTGTGGACCAGACCAGCAGACCAGCGCGTTCGGCAGGTGACGCAGCGCGATCAGCGGTGGCGTCGGCGAGTCACGCCGCGAATCACGATAGACGAGCGGGGCTAACGCGAGGCCTCGATGCGCTACCCACCGCACATTCTCGATGAGATTCGCGCTCGGCTCGACACCAGCTCGGTTGTCGGTCGCAAAGTGCGCTTGCGCAAACAGGGGCGCGAATATGTTGGCCTCTCGCCTTTCAAAACCGAGAAGTCTCCATCGTTTTTCGTCAATGATCAGAAGCGGTTCTATCATTGCTTCGCGTCCGGTGAGCACGGCGACATCTTCACGTTCCTGATGAAGACCGAGGGGCTGAGCTTTCCTGAGGCCGTCGAGCGGCTGGCCGCTGAAGCGGGTGTCGCATTGCCGCGCGCCGAGCCCGAGGCGATCCGACGGGAACAAGCACGCGTCGAGCTTTGCGACGTGCTTGCAGAAGCCCGCGCCTACTTTCGCGAGCAGCTTCAGACCAGAGCCGGCGCCGACGCGCGCACCTACCTCGAACGGCGAGGTCTCAGCGCGGCAACGATCGAGGCGTTCGGGATCGGATTTGCACCGAACGGCCGCAGCGAGACCCGCGACGCGCTGATGCGGCGCGGATTATCCGAGGCGCTGCTCGTCGACGCAGGGCTTCTCGTCAGCGGGCCCGAGATCGCACGCCCCTACGATCGGTTCCGCAACCGAGTGATGTTTCCGATTTGCGATCTGAGAGGACGGGTGATTGCGTTCGGTGGCCGAGCGCTCGATCCCGATCAACCGGCGAAGTACCTCAACTCGCCAGAGACTGCGGTGTTCCACAAGGGCCACGTGCTGTTCAATGCAAACCGGGCACGACAAGTTGCGCACGATACGGGGCGTCTTGTCGTCGTCGAGGGGTACATGGATGTCGCGGCCCTCGACCAGGCCGGACTGAAGGCGGCCGTCGCTCCCCTGGGGACGGCGCTCACCCAGGACCAACTCGGACTCTTGTGGCGCATGGCACCGGAACCGATCCTGTGTTTCGATGGCGATGGCGCCGGAACCAAGGCGGCGTATCGCGCGATCGATGTCGCGCTCGCGCACCTGAAGCCGGGCGTCAGCCTGCGCTTCGCGTTCCTCCCCGACGGACAGGATCCCGATGACTTTGTCCGACGCAACGGCCGGGTGGCATTTGAGGCACTGCTCGACCAGGCAAAGCCGATGTCTGCGGTGCTCTGGGAGCGTGAATTTCTCAGCGGCGACTGGCAGACGCCAGAACGCAAGGCGATGCTCGAGCGCCGCCTGAATGAGTTGACAGGGACGATTACCGATCCAGTCCTCAGATCCCACTATCAGAGAGACATGCGCGGACGCCTCTTCGAGGCCCTGAGGGTGGCGCGAACGGGCCAAGGCACGACGCGCGGGCCGGTTCCGGGTCCCTTTGGTGTCACACGACGCACGGGGGCTGCACCGGCAAGGACGACGACTGCGTCACAATCGCTGCTGCCGCTTTCGGCCGATATCCGTCCGCGAACCCGTAGCCTCGCCTCCAGCAGCCTTGTTATCGAGCCGCGCAGCCGCGACCTCGAACGCATCGCACAGACGCTTGCGCTCGTTGCCGAGGTGCCCGAATTGCTCGACGACCACGCCGAAGAGCTCGCTGAGTTGCCGATCGGCGACGCTCGGCTCGCGGCGCTCCGAGATCAGCTGCTTGACGCTCACGCGAATGAAAATCCCCTTGACACGCCGAAGGTGCTTACCCAATTGGCCAGGATGGGGTGGTCCGACTGCTTGGACCTGTTCCGCCGGGCTTTGGCGGCGATCGGCTCTGATCCCGAGTTGCATAGCGGCCAAGCCGGCAGCGATCATGGTGCAGTGCAGCACGCCGCGCCGCCCAGCTCGAAAGAGCGTGATACACGAGTGGCTTGGTCGCGCGTCATGATGCTTAATCGGGCCGCCGACTTGCGAGACGAGTTGGAACGAGCTTTGCAGGATTTCGACCAGGGCTACAGGGATGAAGACGCCGAGCGTATCGCTCAATTGCGGCAAGCCTTGTCTAAGCTGGAGGCCATGGAACACGAGCCCGACGACCGGGTTGACACCCAATCCGAGACCACCGTCCCGACCTAAGGCCACTAGAGAAGTTAATGGAATAGTGTGGCTTTTATCGCGCCTTGAATGACGACCAGCGTGCGGCACGCACAGGTCAATTGAGGCGCGACAAAAGCCGCACGAATGCCACCGATCAGACGTTTCTGCACCATCCGCAACAGGCGCCTGCCAGGGACTTGTGATCGAAAAGCGGTAGGACGTCTACGATGTTGCTAGCTCTGCTTTGCGTGGCTCGTTTCGGCGTCAGACGAGGGTGACAAACGAACTACGGAAAGCGGGGACTCGTGTTGCATCACTCACGCTTGGTCCCCAGCTTCTGCAGTCTCGCCTGCCAAGCGTTCGTGACAGAAGCAACACGAGAAGCGTGACGTTGCTCGTGTTCCCTGTGCCTCTGACACTTGGTCAATCGGGTGCTGAAAAGGGAACCAAGTATCGGAGACGGAACATTAGCGCGACTCCGATCTGACGAAAGCGCCAACGCGATTCACGGATCGGATAAAGTTGCTCTAGAATCAGAGGAGTGGGGCATTCTCATCGGTTCACTTGAGCGCGCCTGCGGTCACGTGCGGTCAGGTAATGCTCCAGGGCTTCCGATCAGCGCAGCGCCACTCTTTTGGTATTCGGGAGACCATCGCCGTCGGTTGTCCGTGTTGGCGACAGGCTTGAGGACTTGTACAGCAAGCAGTCAAGGCGGTGGCGCATGCGCTGCCGGCCGGTCTTGGAACTTCGTTCGTAGCAATCGGGACACGTTGCATGATTCAGAAAGTCGAGGCGAAGGACGCCCAGCAGGCCGAGCCAACTGGCGACAGCCCGATCCTGGACCTCTCCGATGCGGCCGTAAAGCGGATGATCAAATCCGCGAAGGCGCGTGGCTACGTCACCTACGAACAGCTCAACGCCGTCCTGCCCTCTGAAGAGGTGTCGTCTGAGCAGATCGAAGACATCATGGCAATGCTCTCCGAAATGGGGATCAACGTCATCGATCAGGACGAGGACGCAGAAGAACCCGAGGTCGAGGTGGACGACGACGACGCGGCCGAGGACAGCCGCGCCGTGGTCGCGCAGACGGTCCCGGCTCGCGTCGCGACACGCGCCGAACCGACCGACCGGACCGATGATCCGGTTCGCATGTATCTCCGCGAGATGGGCACGATCGAGCTCCTCTCCCGCGAGGGCGAGATCGAGATCGCGAAGCGCATCGAGGCCGGCCGCAATTCCGTCCTGGAGGCGCTCTGCGAGAGCCCCTTGACGATGCAGGCGATCATCGGCTGGCGCGACAAGATCCTGTCCGGCGAGGCGCTCTTGCGTGAGGTCATCGACCTCGACGCCACCTATGGCGGCGGCCCGCAGGACGCGGACGCGCTCGAGGGTGGCGAGACGAGCGGCGAGGCCGAGGGCCAGGCGGAGGTCCTCGCGGCGGCCGCCGACGGCGTCAAGGACGAGGCGAGCGACGCCGAGGGCGATCCGCGCGAGGACAACCCCGCCGAACGCAGCGAGGGTGAGGGCGAAGGCGACGGCGACGACCTCGACGAGGACACCCTCTCCCTCTCGGCGCTCGAGGAGAAGGTCCGCTCGGGCGTGCTTTCGACCTTCGATTCCATCGCCACCACCTATGCGGAGCTGCGCGCGCTGCAGGAGCAGCGGCTGGCCGCCGTCGGTGCCAGCGAGGAGATGGGGGGCGAGCTCGACCGCGCCTACGAGGACGCCAAGCACCGCGTCGTCGAGCTGATGCAGCAGGTCAGCCTGAATAACGCACGCGTCGAGGGCCTCGTCGACCAGCTGCAGTCGACGTCCAAGGAGCTGAACCGGCTGGAAGGCCAGCTCATGCAGCTCGCCGTCTCCTGCCGCGTGCCGCGCGAGAGCTTCATCAAGCACTACAAGGGAGCCGAGCTCGATCCCGACTGGACGCAGCGGGTGCGGCGGCTGAACGAGCGCGGCTGGGCCGAGTTCGTCGATCGCCACGAGCCGCAGATCGAGGAGATCCGCGCGCAGATCGCGGCTATCGCCGGACGCACCGGCCTGCAGATCGACGAGTTCCGCTCGATCACCCAGCGCGTGCAACGGGGTGAGCGCGAGGCGGGCCAAGCCAAGAAGGAGATGGTCGAGGCCAATCTCCGCCTCGTCATCTCGATCGCCAAGAAATATACGAACCGCGGCCTGCAGTTCCTCGACCTGATTCAGGAAGGCAACATCGGCCTGATGAAAGCGGTGGACAAGTTCGAGTACCGCCGCGGCTACAA
>JBHJOC010000100.1:0-9503 GCA_050330095.1 Hyphomicrobiaceae bacterium | reverse complement strand
GAGCCGCAACCCTACATCCACAGGCGTTAAGCGCTGATGAACCATTCGGGAACGTGTGTGCCCCATTGGCCATACCGACGCAAATGCGAGAAAGGGGGCCGAAGCCCCCTTTCCCTCTGACTGTGCGAGCCGCTTAGAAGCGAACGCGCATGCCCATCGTGAAGACGTCGGCGGTATCCTCAAGAGCAGGACCTGTCGGAACCGAGCCAGTAACGCTCACGCCATCAAGGTCATAGCGACGCCAGGACATGTAGACGTCCGTTGCCGTCGCGTCGATGTTTTGGACCATCCCAATGCCGTAGTAGAACGGCTCGGCACCGCCATCGATATGAACCTTACCGAAGTCGGCGGCCAGAGTGGTCGCGCCGATTGGATGGAATGTCCGCACAATACCTGCACCAACATTCCAAGCATCATAGTCGACGATCGCGAATGTCGACGGACCAAGACCGACAGCGGTATTAGCCGCGATCGGCACGTCCACACGGCTACCATCCCACACGCGGGCATAGCCACCGTTGAAGAACAGACCCGACGGCACGTGCAACACAGAACCCGCAAAGATAAGGGTCTGCTCGTCTGGGTTGCGCGTCACAACACCAGTGGTTGAGTTGATCGTGTTTGTTTCAACTTCACGGTAGCCGATCCCAGCGGCGACGCGGACACCATTGAACTCGCCCGCGTAGCGCAGCGCAACGTCCCAGCCGTCGCGATCGTTGTCGTCGAACTCATTCGCGTTGGCATTGTGGAAATAGGAAGCAGCGAACGAGAAGCCCATCATCGTCGGCGAAACGTAGTGGATACCCTGGCGCCGGGCACCGTCGATCGAGTCGATGTAGTTCCCAACTGCGAGAGCAACGTTCGAAACCTGGCTCGCCTCTTCCGTGCCGAATGGCGTGTAGTAAGAGCCGAGTGCGATTTCAGCCAGACCGTCTGTTGCCGTCGAGGTGCGGCCGAGAGCGATCTCACCGAGGCGAGCGCTACGAACTGCAACGACGGATTGACGAATGGCCGACTGCGAGAGGTTCGAGACGGCGTCGTCGTTGACGGCAAGCTCGAGAAGGAAGCGAACCGTGATGTCTTCGTTCAGCTTCGACGAACCGCGGAAGCCGAAACGCGTACCAGACCGGCCGTCATTGTCGCGGAACGACATGTGCGGCACACGGCTCGTCTCGTCGTTGTGCCACAGGATTGCGCGGTTGACCTGACCGTAGACGGTCAGAGACATGACGCGGTTGCCCTTGCGGGCGGTGGTTGCTTCAAGTTCAGCAATGCGCTCTTCGAGATCAGCGCAGCAGTTGCCGCCAAGGTCGGCAGCGATCGCCGAGGTGGCGAGAACGCTGGCACCAGCCACCAGCGCGAGACGGGAAACCGTCTTCTTCATTCCCCCAATCATAGGTATCTCCACGTAGGGTTTTGTGTCATTCGCAGGAAACATCACGCGCTGCCCGGCGACAGCTCGTGTTCAGTCAGAACCCCACGCACGCGCGTGTGCGCACGCGGCTCTGGCTGAACGCGGTTACAAAACGCTGTACTGACGCGGGTTACTGGTGCGGCGCGTTGCTTGCCGGGCGTGTTCCCTGCAGCGCTGCCGAGTGAAGATGAGGTTGGGAGCCCCGCCGTCTGCTCGACTTACAGTTGGACCTGACGGGCCCAGCCGCACGACTCGTTACGATGCAAGGATCGTTAGAGGCAGACTCACAGGGGCGCAAACGCTGCAAGCGCTTTGTCCCCGTGTTCGCGGACCCTTGTGGCTTCGATGCAACGACTGTGTTGCCAATGCGTTAATGCGCATTGAAGCGTCGGCTGATGGTCGCGTCCATGGCTGCTGCCCCGCTGGACGGCCAGCCTCGGTTGAGAACTGCGCGATGCGCCTGCTTCTGCATTGAGCCACCGCGCTTCGGCCAGCCCTGCTCAACGGGGCAGCTGCCCCGTTGACCAACAAAGACGCCCCACTCAATATCCAAGAGCGCAGCCATCCTTGCGCGGGTCAGAGGCGCCAACGAGCGTGCCGCCTGCGCGGTCGATCGCGATGATCTGGCCACCACCCCAAGGTTCTGGCCGCACGCTGATCGCATGCCCCATCCGTGCGAGGGCCTCACGGCAGGCGACCGGCACGCCCTCTTCGACTTCGACGTGATCGCCCTCGAAGAACACGCGCGGGAAGTCCAGCGCCTCCTGAGCGTCCATGCCGTAATCGCGCATGTTGGTGACGACGTAGACGTGGCCCATCGGCTGGAAGGCGGCCCCCATCACACCAAAACTCATGACCGGCACACCGCCCTCGGTCGCAATCGCCGGCACCAGCGTGTGCATGGGACGCTTGCGCGGTGCAATGCAATTTGGGTGGCCTTCGAGGAGGCGGAAACCCTGTGCGCGGTTGTGGAGCATCACGCCGGTCTTTTCCGTCGCGATACCGGACCCGAAGGATGAGAAGAGCGAGTTGATGAATGACACGGCCATGCCGCGTTCGTCGACGATCGAGAAATATACGGTGTCGCTCCCGCTCGGCTCTGGCATCGGCGCCAAGTCCGGCGTGCGCCGCGTTCTGTCGATTCGAGAGACGAGTTCAGCAATCGTGTCGTCGCGCAACATGAAGTCGACCGGAACGTCCGCCATGTCAGGATCTGCGACGAACCGGTCGCGCATGGCATAGGCCAGCCGCGCTGCCTCGATCATGACATGGAAGCGTTCAGGAGCACCAGGATCGTCACTGATCCGGCCCATCTGGTCGAGCATCCGCAGCAGGATGAGCGCGACGACACCATGGTTGTTGGGCGGCAACTCGTGAACTGTGAGCCCGCGGTAATCCACGGCGATCGGCTCGACGAACGTCGAGGATTGGGTTGCGAAATCATCGCGCGTGTGAAGACCACCGAGGCCGACAAGCGTCGTCACAATGTCGTCGGCCACCTCGCCCGCATAGAACCCGTCACGTCCATGGAGGGCAATCGTCTCAAGCGTGTCGGCGAGCGCCGGGAACCGCCAGACCTGGCCAACCTTCGGCGGCTTGCCATCGGCGAGGTAATGTCGCCGGCCACCAGCGCTCAGCGCGACCTTCTCTGCCGCTCGAGCCCAATCGTATTGAACGCGGGGCGCAACGACGAAGCCCTCGCGCGCGTAGGCAATTGCATCGCCGAAGAGATCGCCGAACGCACGCGTGCCGAAGCGGGTCAGAAGCGCGGCCCAGCCATCGATCGCGCCCGGAACGGTGACGGCATGTGCGCTCGTGATCTCGATTGCACCGATGTTGCGGGCGCGAAATGCCTCGAGCGTTGCCGCTGCTGGTGCTCGCCCTGAGGCGTTGAGGGCGTGGAGCCTGCCATCGGGCTCGGCGATCATGGCAAAGCAGTCCCCGCCGATTCCCGTCATGGGGTGCTCGACAACAGCCAGGACTGCGGCGGTCGCGATGGCGGCATCGACCGCGTTGCCGCCCGATCGCATCACCTTGAGCGCGGTCGCTGTCGCCAGGGGATGCGACGTCGCCGCCATCGCTTTCGTTGCATAGACGGGCGACCGGCCTGGGAGGTGAAAACTTCTCACGGGCGTTTCCTTTGTTTTTTGACGCATTTGAATTTTGCCAAGCGGTGACGCACGCGGCTGCGGCGGCCGCGATAGACAACGCCGACAGGGCCAACCGGGCGACGTCCGAGCCATGCCACGATCTCGTCACAGTAGCGCTCAGACAGCGCGAACGCACGTGCGCCCGGCAGGATTGCCGTGTGAACGTAGTCCGCGCGGGCCCGCCCCGGCCACCACCGGGCGTTGACGTAGACGATTGCGGTGCGGGTCTTGTCACCGTGGTGGACGGTCATGACGCGGCGTCGATAGACGCCACTCGGCACGCCCTCCCATCGGTTGAGCAGGGCGATATGGCGGCGCTCAACACGCCAGAGCACGCCCTCGACCGTGTGGCCGGGCGCTGTGACGATGTTTGCTCCGCCGCGCGTCGTGATCAGGAACCGCCAACCGAGCGCAAGCGCCGTCCCGGCGGGGCGCGCACCAGGGCAGCGCCGTTGCATCTGGCGCGGCGACATGTTGGAGCCATAGGCGAAATAAAGCATCGGAACCGAGCGGAGGGGATGGAAGGCGGCAGGCCCCAGCTCATCGCGCCGCACGCGCCAAAGTTCAAGCCCCGACGCACGAACCTGCCGCTGCGACCGGATGCGAACCAACGCTCGCAAGACGTCGCGCCCTGACTGACCGGTCCGCGCATCGCGGTCGGCGCCAATCAAAGCGCGTTCAACGCCTCACTTAGTCCGCGATGTTTCGTCCGTGATGTTTCTCGTGCGCCGCGATGGCGCACCTCTCCCAGGGCGGCGCGGCCATGAATTGATTTGGGCGCGACGGGCCACGAGAACGTTTAGGCTGCGAGTGCCTCGATCGGGTCCTCCGGACGGGCAAATCCCTGGGCCGAAGGCATCGGACCGTAGCCATTCTCTGCAAGATCACCGGGCACAAGGTGCAACCAAAGGGCGGCTGCCAATGTCGGCGCGGCCGTCAATACCAACGCGGCTGCATGGCCAGCACCACCGGGCTGCAGCGCTGACACACCGAACGCCAGCATCAGCACCGTGATGACGGCAATCGACCAGACGATCAGCGCGACAAAAGCAATGAATACCCACCAGCCCGACCGATTGGTATCGTGCAAACGCTTGATGGCCGCAACGAGTGCGATCCAACCGAACACCACTTTGAGCGTGATCGCGAACTGGCTGTCTGCCGCCATACCGAGCGCGACGACAGCAGCAAGCGCCGCAAGCTGCAGTGCGAGGAGTGCGACTGCAAGGATAAGCAGGCCCTTGCGGTTGATGCGCCCGCGCGGGTCGAACAGCACATGGAACACGTCGGCGGCCTTCATCGCACACTCCACACTCGAGCCTGCGTGAAGATTATCTGAACAGGCTTGCCGGAGCGTTCTGACGGGATGTGCAATTTTATCGATCAATCCGCGAATGCGCCTCATATCGACATGGGGCATCCCGTAACGGGCGACCGGCGCCCCCTACTCGAATTCGACGATCACGGCGTCGACGGGCAGGCTGTCTCCTGGCGCAGCGCTGACGGACTTGACCACGGCATCCTTCTCGGCGCGCAGGATGTTTTCCATCTTCATCGCTTCGACAACCGCAAGCGGATCGCCGGCGTGAACCTTTTGGCCGGGCTCGACATGGATCGCTTTTACGAGGCCGGGCATGGGACAAAGGAGATAACGGGACAGATCAGGCGGAACCTTCACGGGCATCAGCGCCAACAGGGCTGCTTCGCGCGGCGTATAGACGAAGCAGCGCGCCTGCACCCCGCGATAGCTCAGAATGTGCCCATTCAGGATCGGTGAGACCTGCACCGCGACGCTCGCGTCACCCACATCGCCGATCCAAACGGGCTCACCCGGCCACCATGTCGTCACAACGTCCAGCGCCATGCCGCAATCGGCATCGTCGGCATCAGCACCGACATGCACAGAGCCTTCGGGCACTGAACGTACGGGGGCAACGCGTACCGGCCCGTTGAGATCACCCGCGACCGTCACATGACGTACGATGTCGTCGATCATAACGACCCGCTCGACGGAGAACGTGACCGATGCGCCACCCATCTGGTCGCTGATCAGCCGGCGGCGGGCATTGCTCTGATGGTCGATCGCAGCTGCGACAGCAGCCATGATCGTTGCCGTCGAGTCGTCAGGGTGCCGCGGCTTGAACCCATCCGGAAATTCTTCGGCAATGAACGCCGTCGACAGGTCACCCGATTGCCAGCGCGGATGTTGCATCAGCGTGGTCAGGAAGGGGATATTGTGACGAATACCGTCGACGTGAAACTCGTCGAGCGCTTCGGCCTGAAGTGTGATCGCCTCGGCGCGCGTCGGCGCATAGGTGATCAGCTTGGCGATCATTGGATCATAGTAGATCGAGATTTCCCCACCATCGTAGACGCCAGTGTCGTTGCGCACGAGACCCTGACCGCGAGGGCCCTCGGCCGGGGGGCGGTAGCGCGTCAGGCGGCCCGTCGAGGGCAGGAAGTTGCGGAAGGGGTCCTCGGCGTAAATGCGGCTTTCGATCGCCCAGCCGTTGAGCCTCACGTCTTTCTGCGTCAGCGCCAGGGGCTCGCCTGCAGCGGACCTGATCATGAGCTCGACGAGATCTGTACCCGTCACGAGTTCCGTGACCGGATGCTCCACCTGGAGCCTCGTATTCATCTCGAGGAAATAGAAGCTCTTGTCCTGGCCAACGACGAATTCGACGGTCCCCGCCGAATCGTAGCCGACAGCGGCCGCGAGCGCGACCGCCTGAGCGCCCATCTTCGCGCGCGTCGCCTCGTCGAGCAGTGGCGACGGGGCTTCCTCAATCACCTTCTGATTGCGACGCTGGATCGAGCACTCGCGCTCGCCAAGATGAATAACGTTGCCGTGCTTGTCACCGAGCACCTGGATCTCGATGTGGCGCGGGTTGACGATGAATTTTTCGATGAACAACCGGTCATCGCCAAAGCTCGATTGCGCCTCCGAACGGGCGAGCGCGAACCCTTCGCCAACTTCGTCGGCGCTGGCGGCAATCCGCATGCCTTTGCCACCGCCGCCATCCGACGCCTTGATGATCACTGGGTAGCCGATCTCGTTGGCGATCCTGACTGCGTCCTTGGGATCGGCGATCTCCCCAACGAAGCCTGGGACCGTCGAAACCCCCGCTGCGGCAGCACGGCGCTTTGATTCGATCTTGTCTCCCATCGCGGCGATCGCGTCCGGATTTGGACCGATGAATGTAATGCCTGCAGACGCGAGCGCGCGCGGGAATGCTTCGCGCTCCGAGAGAAACCCATAGCCTGGGTGAACCGCGTCGGCTCCCGTCGCGCGGCATGCAGCGACGATCTTGTCGATCACGAGATAGGAGTCCGTTGCGGCTGGCGGACCGATGTGGATGGCCTCGTCGGCCATCTCAACGTGAAGCGAATCCCGATCGACATCCGAGTACACGGCAACAGTCGCAATCCCCATGCGCCGTGCGGTCTTGACGATCCGGCAAGCGATCTCACCACGGTTGGCAATCAGGATCTTCTTGAACATGACTGGCTTTGCCTTCCGAGCCGAGAGGCTGATCTGGAGGGGACTGGCGACGCGTGGCCTTCACCCGCCGTCCGACGGAGGTCCGGCGACACGCGCCCGGGCCGGCGTTGTAGTGTGGGCCAACGCACGCGTAAACAGTCCGCAAGACGGAGGCTGACCACTTCGCGCGGTCGACCGAGCGACGCTGCCCTGAGCTCACGGCCAGGACTGACCAGTACGAAGCGTCGGATGGCCCGAGTTTGTCATGAGCCGATCACGCGTTTATCACTGCTTTGCAATACCTTGGACCCGCAGACCGCGCAGCCGCACCGCGACGATCCCGGCCAGGACCCGAGCGACCGGCGGCCGAGCGGCGTTTGCAGCGCAATCACCACCCGACCTCCAGTCCGACGTCCACAATGTGCTCAAACGCGCTGAGCCTCGATTGTTCAGCAGGCCCAGTTGCTTGAGGATCCGTCTTTGATTTCCAGGATCGCATCGGGCAGCGCGAGCCCGGCCCTGCTCAAGGCATCGACCACGAACGGCAGTTCGACCAGCAAAAGCCGACCTGGACCGCAGATCCAGGCCTCGTCAGCGAGCTGGAAGACTGTGTCGGTAATGATCTCAACGCGTTGGCACTCGAGGACCACGAGCGCCCTACGCTCATAGGTCAACGGTTGGGCTCCTCGTACCATGTCGATGAGCACATCAATGAGGTCCTTGCGGTCGACGCGGCCCTGGTCAAGCGGCCAGCTCAACGCCGTATCGCGCGCGATCAACGCAGGATCGTAGCCAGCAGCCGTCGCAACGACATTCGCAATGGCGGCTAGCTTCAGCCAAAGCCAAGTGTCGGGTGCGCGCTCGGCATGGTCCATTCCGCAGTCGATCTGTCCGATCCACTCGATCTCCTGCCGGGATATCGGCAGGTGGGAAGCCGCATTGCTGTTCCCGAGCGCAGCGATCACAGAATCGACGGATGCCTCATCGATGGTCCGCCTCGTCGTGACAGGTCCGTTGAGTGTAAGCGGGCCACCCTGCCCCACCCCATCATAAACAAGTTGCAGCACCCGCACCGTCAGCGTCGATGGCACCCATCTCGCGCGCCGAATGATCTCATTCAGGATCTCCATTCCCTGGCGTGCGCGTGCGGCGCCATACTGCTCCAGGATGCCGAACAGCCATTCCGCATCACCGCGGGACACGTAGCCCTCGGGTGCGCGTTCGTTGACCACGTACTCGGCCACGGCAATCGCCAGAAATTCCGTCCAGGCGGGATCCTGGACCGGACAGCGCTGATTGATCGTCAGCAGTGCGACGATCTCCGTCTCGTTCAGCGCATCGTTGCTCCGGTACAGAGCCTCAAGGCGACGAATATCGATCGGGCGCAGCATTCCCCTATGACAAACCTCGTCGAAGACGAACGATTGAACCACACTCATCTCAACACCCCCACATTACCTGAGCGGAGTGTCGACGCAGCGGGTTACCAAGGCTCTAACCGCTGTATCGAAGTCGCCATCGTTGCAGATATGCATCATTCGATCAGCCTGGTGATCTTCCGCTTGCTGTCAGCCTTTCAGCGCCAAGCGGGATCAGTGCTCCGAAACGCGAGTTGGCGGGACCGGCGCCGATCGTGGCCGCAGCCAGCTGCCCGCCCTGCCGCTCCACCATTTGATAAAGATCAATGCCGCGCGTTGAGCGAGCCCCTATCGAGGAACACATTCGCATTAACATATGCGACGTCGGCCGACATCGGCGCCGACGCCGGGCTTCGCGCGCCGAGACCAAGTTCCGTCGCAGAGCCGCGCGAGTCACATGGTCAGGGAGGCAATCGCATGACGAGACGCGATCGGTTCAAGCCAACGCGGCGCGGAATGTTGCAACTGGCAGCAGGCCTGGCCGTCACAGCGGGCGTTGCCACCTCAACTCGAGCGGCAAAGGTGTCGACGAAAGCGCGCATCGTCATTCTAGGCGCCGGCGCTGCGGGAACGGCGATCGCCAACCGTCTGGTCGCGCGGCTCGATGGGGCCTCGATCACCATCATCGACCCGCGCGCCGAACACCTTTACCAGCCCGGCTTGTCGCTGGTTGCGGCCGGCCTGAAACCACCGTCGTATGTGGTCTCGACGACAACCGAATGGCTGCCGGCAGGCATCACTTATTTAGCCCAGTCGGCGCGCGCCATCGATCCAGTCGCCAAACGTGTCGACACGTCGGGTGGAACCAAGCTCGATTACGACTTCCTGATCGTCGCTACCGGCCTTGTCCTGGATCACGATGCCATCGAAGGGTTCTCCCTCGACATGGTCGGCAAGAACGGCATCGGTGCTCTGTACGCAGGCCCTCAGTACGCCGCGCGCACTTGGGAGGCGGTCAAAGCCTTCACCGAGACCGGTGGACAGGCGATCTCGACACGGCCGGCGACGGAGATGAAGTGTGCCGGCGCACCGCTGAAGCA